>CAYZIQ010000024.1:0-27902 GCA_964478375.1 uncultured Chloroflexus sp.
GCCGCTGCCTGCGCGCCGCGCGCGATATCAAAGCTGGCGAGGTCTTCACCCGCGAGATGATTGACGTGCTACGCCCGGCCACGCCGGGCGCGATCAAGCCGCCCCACATCCCTGAAGTACTCGGTACGAAGGCGCTGCATGAGATTCCGGCCGGGAAAGAACTTCGCTGGACCGATTTGGGAATTTAACCCTATGCACGATGAACCTCTTTACCATCGGCTAGAGAACATCCTGCGATGTCCGATCACAAAAGGAAATTTACGCCTGCTAAACTCGGACGAGGTCAAAAGGATCAACGACAGGCTCGCAAGGGGTGAACTCGTCCGCAAAGATGGAACGAAAATAAAAACCACTCTGGCAGCCGGTTTCGCCTCGTCAGACGGTCACTTTGTGTATCCAATAATCGAAGGCGTGATCGTTCTCCTTCCCAATCTAGCCATTCCTTTGGATGGGAGAACGAATAATGGCCACAATTCTCTTTGCCCAGAAGAGAAAGTCGTCCAGGATTTCTACGATCAAATCGGATGGCAAAAAGGGGAAGCCGATACGGCACATTTCGTTGACGCCCTCAAATGGGAAGACCTGAGGCCGGTTGTGGGCGAATATGTTCACCAATGTCACCTGCGGGTCAACCGTTATCTAAAGCCTCACGGAAAGTATTTCCTCGATGCAGGCTCGGGACCAATTCAATATACAGAATATCTGACTTACTCGGAAGGATATGAATTTCGAATCTGTCTCGATCTATCCCTCTTGGCCCTCAAAGAAGCTCAGAAAAAGTTAGGGGACAAAGGCATTTACATTTTGGGGGATGTCACGAACATTCCCCTTCGGGATGAAGCGGTAGATGGAGCAGCTTCCATTCACGTTATTTACCACGTTCCTGAGGATAAGCAACTGACCGCAATCCGTGAAATCCATAGGGTGCTAAAACCTGCTTCATCGGCGGTCATCGTTTATTCCTGGGGCGCGCACTCATCATTACTCATTAGTTTTCTACTTTTTCCCATCAAACTAAAGAAAACGTTCCAAAAACTCTTTCAGAAGCTGAGATCGTTTGCTAAATCTATATTACGAAAACTGGACAAGCAGCAATCCCAGCCACGCACCTCTTTGCCGGAAAAACCGTACCACCATACTCATGATTACGATTACTTCAGCCGACTAAGAGACATAAAGCTCTCTATCCTAGTATGGCGCAGTGTCGGCACAGCTTTTACCAGAAGTTATATTCACAATTGCTTTTGGGGTAAACAGATCATGAGTTGCATTTTCCACATTGAAGACCGATTCCCTCGGCTGGCAGGCCGGCTAGGTCAGTATCCGCTGTTCATAGTTGAAAAGTAAATCCATCCACACCAATGCGCCTCCTTTACTTCAGCCGCGATTACACCCCTCACGATCATCGTTTCTTGGCTGCCCTTGCAGAGACAGAACATCAGGTTTACTACCTGCGGTTAGAGAGGGGCTCGCGTCCAACGGAGGAACGTTCTATTCCTTCAAGCATCGAGCAAATCCCGTGGAGAGGTGGACAGGGGGTGTTCAAATGGACAGATTTACCTCGCCTGCTCTGGGATTTGAAGCGCGTCATTCGCTCCGTCAAGCCCGATCTCATCCACGCCGGGCCGATCCAGACCTGTGGTCTGCTCACCGCATTGACGGGCTTACGTCCCCTCCTGACCATGTCTTGGGGCTACGACCTGATGCAAGATGCAGAGCGCAACGAGTCGTGGCGAGGCATTACGCGTTACGTTTTACGCAATACGACCGTCTTAGCCAGTGACTGTGAGACCATCCGCCAAAAAGCGATTGACTTCGGAATGAATCCCAACCACACCGTCGTCTTTCCCTGGGGTGTTGACCTGGAACATTTTACGCCGGCCGCCACTCGTCGCTCATCGTCTGATTTCACACTCCTCTGCAATCGCGCCTGGGAACCTATCTACGGTGTGGACGTTCTCGCCCGCGCCTTCGTCAAAGCCGCGCATCAGTGTCCCAAATTGCGCTTGATGCTGCTGGGTGGCGGGTCACAGGGCAATATGCTGCGACAGATCCTCGCAGACGGCAACGTGATGGAGCGTGTCCACTTTGGTGGACAAGTCAGCCAACTTGAACTGCCGCGTTACTATCAGATGGCCGATCTCTACGTAAGCGCCTCCCACATAGATGGATCGTCCGTCTCGTTGATGGAAGCCCTAGCCTCTGGCTTGCCTGCCTTGGCCTCGGATATCCCCGCCAACAAGGAATGGGTATCCGAGGGCATCAATGGCTGGCTGTTCCCGGATGGCGATGTTGATGCCCTGGCGTCTGGCATCCTGCGCGCTTATAGTGAACGTAAGGATATGACAAGCATCAGTCGCGCCGCACGGCGCACCGCTGAAAAAAAGGCTGACTGGAAGGAGAATTTCCAGAAATTACTCGAAGCCTATGATATGGCGGTGAAAGTTGCAGGTTGAAAGTTGAAACCGAGAACCATTGCCATTATCCAGGCCCGCATGGGCGCCACCCGTTTGCCGGGCAAAGTCTTGCACGACATTGCCGGACAGCCAATGCTCGTCCGTGTGGTGGAGCGTGCGCGTCGCGCCAGCCTGCTGGACGGCTTCGTCGTGGCGACCACGACCGAGGTCCAAGATGAAGCAGTGGCCGAACTGTGCCAAGCACGCGGTTATCCCTGTTTCCGCGGCGACCAGCAGGACGTGCTCGATCGCTACTACCAGGCCGCGCGTGCATTCAAAGCGGAATCAATAGTTCGCATCACCGCCGACTGCCCCATTATTGATCCACAGGTGATTGATGAAACAGTTCAGATCGCCCAATCATCAATCGTCAGTCGTCAATCAAAAATTGACTTCGCTGCCACCCGCCTCCCTCCGCCCTGGGGGCGCACTTACCCAATCGGTCTGGACGTGGAAGTCTGCACCTTCGCCGCACTGGAACGCGCCTGGGAAGAAGCGGCTGAGCCTTACCAACGCGAGCACGTCATGCCATATCTCTATGAAGGCGTTGTTTTCACTGCGGAAAGCCACCCACTGAACACTGTTCACTGTTCACTGAAAACCGGCTCTACCCCGCACAGCTTTCATGTAGCCTTGCTCAACCATGACCCCGATTACGGCGCGTTGCGCTGGACAGTGGATACACCCGAAGATTTGGAACTCATCCGCCAGGTTTACGCCCGCTTCGATGGCCGCGATGACTTTGGATGGCATGAGGTATTGGCTCTTTTCGAGTGTGAACCTGAATTGGCGCAGATCAATGCCGCGATAAAAGCCAAGGACTTGACAGAATCCGCGAAAAGAATAACGTAAAGGAGAGAATTATGCCTAAAGTAAAAGTGCTCGTCACCGGCGCCGGTGGTTTCATTGGCCATCACCTGGTCACCTATCTGAAGGAGAAGGGCTATTGGGTGCGCGGGGCGGACATCAAGCTGCCCGAATTCAGCCAAGTGGACGCCGACGAGTTCGAGCTTCTCGACCTGCGTCGTTGGGATAACTGTTTGCAAGCCACGCGCGGCATTGACGAGATTTATGGCCTGGCCGCCGACATGGGCGGGATGGGGTTCATCTCATCCCATCATTCGGAGATCCTGCACAACAACTCACTGATCAACACCCACACGCTGGAAGCCGCGCGTGTCAACGGTGTGAAGCGCTACTTCTACACTTCCTCAGCGTGTATCTATCCCGAATACAAGCAAATGGACGCAAATGTCACGCCGCTCAAAGAAGAGGATGCCTACCCGGCCCAACCCCAGGACGCCTACGGCTGGGAGAAACTGGTGATGGAGCGGCTGTGCACCCATTACCGCGAGGATTACGGTTTGCAGACGCGCATTGTTCGCTTCCATAATATCTTTGGCGAAGAGGGTACATGGGACGGCGGGCGCGAAAAAGCCCCGGCCGCCCTCAGCCGCAAGATCGCCATTGCCAAGTTGACTGGCAGTCATGAGATCGAAATGTGGGGCGATGGTGAGCAGACGCGTTCTTTCTGCTACATTGACGACTGTCTCGAAGGCATCTATCGTCTGATGCGCTCGGACCACCCCTTCCCGCTCAATCTGGGACAGGATCGCCTGGTGACGATCAACGAGCTGGCGTATATGATTGCCAAGATCGCCGGGGTTGAGATCACCATCAAGCACGTCGCCGGTCCGCAAGGCGTACGCGGGCGCAATTCGGACAATTCCAAACTGCGCGAGGTGCTTGGCTGGGAACCGCAAATCTCGCTCGAAGAGGGCCTGAAGCGCACGTATGCCTGGATCGAGCAGCAAGTCGCGAAGAAACTCAGCCTATGAGCTTTCTCACTATCTTCACGGCACCCAAGCCGTTCACCAACCCTCACATCAACCTCATCCAGCGCAACGCCATCCAATCCTGGATGCGGCTGGAGGATACGTCAGTCATGCTTATCGGGGATGAGCCTGGCATTGGCGAGACCGCCAGGGAATTTGGCATGAAACACGTACCAGAGGTGGCGCGCGACGAGAAGGGTGTCCCGACGGTCAGGTCCGTCATGGCGCAGGGCCATGCCTTCAGCGATAGTCCCATACTGTGCTATGCCAATGCGGACATGATCCTGATGTCTGATCTCCCACAAGCTGCTCGTCAGGTCACGGCGCAGGTCAGGGATTTTTTGATCGTCGGCCAGCGTTGGAATCTGGACGTGACCGAGCTGCTCAATTTCAATGGCGATTGGGAAACGCGGCTCCGGCACGAGGTCCAGGAGCGCGGCGAGTTCTATTCTCCCTGGGGTATTGATTACTTTGTGTTTCCTCACCATCTCTACCGCGATGTTCCCGACTTCACGATTGGACGCCCGGCCTGGGACAACTGGATGGTCTATCATGCCCTGACCACCTGGAAACTGGCCCTGGATGCGACGCGCTCCGTGCTGGTTGTCCACCAGAAC
This sequence comes from uncultured Chloroflexus sp., assembly GCA_964478375.1. Classification (GTDB taxonomy): domain Bacteria; phylum Chloroflexota; class Anaerolineae; order Anaerolineales; family Villigracilaceae; genus CG2-30-58-95. The sequence goes on from CAYZIQ010000024.1 coordinate 4,909, forward strand.
CACGATTATTACCACCTGCCAGGGAACAAACCTCCCTACGGCTCGGAGGTAGCTAAATCCAACCTGGCCAAAGCGGGAGGGCGGAAAAAGGTGTGCAATATCATGGACACTAACAAGGAGTTGATAAATGGGAAGATCTGCCCGCCGCGTCCACACCTGGCGCGTTACCTCCGCCGTCTGGAACGCAGCCTGGTCACCGAGCAGCAAGCCGGCTTGCGCTGGCGGCTGTCGCTCGTCCTCGTCCGTATGCAGCGTAACCTGGCCACTCGTCCACGGAGATAGCGATGCGCGTCGGCCAGAATCCCGCCAAACAGATCACGACCGTCGCCCAGCCGGCCGAAGTCACCGTGACGGTCGTTAACTTCATCCCTTTCATCGGCGGCTTCTACGCGCAGAGCGCGCAGGTGCTTGAATATTGCTTACGCAGCATCCACGAAAACACCGAGCAGCCTTTTGACCTGATGGTGTTCGACAACCATAGCTGCCAGCCGGCGCGCGAACTCTTGCTCAACCTGTACCACCAAGGCGTGATCCAATACCTGATACTGTCAGAGCAGAACATCGGTAAGATCGGCGCCTGGAATTACATGTTTGGCGCCGCGCAGGGCAAGTACGTTGCCTTTGCTGACAATGACGTTTATTTCCAAAAAGGTTGGCTATCGGCTTCGGTGGAGCTGTTCGAGGTCTTCCCGAACGTCGGCATGGTGACCGCGCGCCCCCTGCGCACGCCGGAGGCTTTCTCCTCTAGTACGCTGGAATGGGGTCGGCAGCAGCCCCCCGGAGTTTTGGAGACAGGACAATTCCTGGATTGGGGAACTTTCTGGGAACACGCTCTCAGCACCGGCTTTGAATTGAAAAAGGCCCAGGAGCGTTTCCGGGGCGGAAAGGATTACCGTTTGGCTTACAACGGAAAGCAGGCTTACGTCGGCGCGACCCATTTTCAGTTCCTGGCTCGGAAAGATGTCCTCCAAAAAGTCCTTCCCTTGCCGTCCAAGGAGCCGATGCGCGGCGAGCGCACCTTCGACATTGCTGTCAATCAACTCGGTTATCTGCGCCTGACCACCTGTGAACCTTACGTGCGGCACATCGGCAATCGTCTGCCCGGCCCGGCGACCCAGGCCAAATCCCCGCCGAAAGGCATGTCCCTGATCAAAAGGGTGATCTGGCTTCCTGGGGTACGCCACGTTCTATTATGGCTGCACGACCAAATCTTTCGTCTCTATTTTCATAACGTCGAATGAGGTTGTAAGCCACTTGTGAAAACGATCTTTCTCGTCCTTGACCACGGCCTAGCGCTGGCTTATTTCTTGGAAACTGACCTGGTCAATCTTTTGGCAGAAAAGGATGTGCGCATCGTGCTACTGGTGCCTGAGGCCATGCTGACTTTGCTGCAAGAGAAATATTCAAATCCCAGGGTTATCTTCGAGTCCGTGCGCGATCAACAAGCCTTGAGCTATCAAAGAAGCCACTTCGCCGGCTTGCAGGAATTGTTCGACCACGTCCGCCGCGCCAGCGCTTCGAGCCGCATTCCGCTGACTTATGTGGATACCCATCGCAGGCGCAGGGAAATGGAAGCCAAGGACCGCCGCAAGATCATCTTGCCATTCTTGCGCCCGCTGATCGGCATGCTACGCCGTTCGCGGCTGGCTCGTCTGCTCTTCCGGCATACCTTACAGGTTTTGTTCACGCCTCGCATCTATGATGATCTGTTTGACCGCTACCAGCCCGACCTGATCGTCTCTAACACGGCTGGATGGCGTCTGGATCAGTACCTGCTGCGCGAGGCCAAGCGACGCGACATCGAAACGGCCACGGTCATCGTCGGTTGGGACAATCCCAGCAGCCAAGGGCTACCCGGCGCGTTCGTAGACTATGCCATCGTCTGGTCGGAGATCCACAAATGGGAGATGGTGGCGGGCGTGGACTGGCCGGCCGAGAAGGTCTTCATCGGTGGGATGCCGCTCTACGATGGCTACATCAGCCGTAAATGGGTTCTGCCGCGCGAGGCGTACTTCAAGCTGCACCACCTCGACCCCAATAAACGATTGATCGCCTTTGCTGCCACCGCCTTGAGCATCTCACCGAACTTGCATCTAGTGAAACTGCTGGCCAAGATGATCGGCGACCAGACGCTTGCCGTGCCGTCTCAACTGCTTATCCGCTTGCACCCTAACCATTTCAAGTCCTTCCCGCATTATCAGGAGGAAGCGAAGGCTATCTACGAAATTGCACGCCAGTTCCCGGACGTGCACGTGGTGGAGCCAAAAGAAGTGCCCGGCGGATTCGAGCGCTATTCCGGGGAGGATTTCCCGGAAAAAGGCTCCATGCTCGCTCATTGTGACATCCTGGTCACCATTTACTCAACCATGGTGGTGGAGGCCGCGCTCCACGACAAGCCCTTCGTCAGCGCCTGTATAGACACGCCGGGCGGCTGGCAGGACAAGTTCTGGGTGCCGCTGCACGAGGTCCCCGGCTGGCCGACGGCCTCGCGCGTCAACCGGGCAAAGGCCGGGAAACTGGCTTTGACGCCCGAAGAATTACGGCAGGCGCTCGATGATTATCTTTCTCATCCCGATCTCAACGCAGCCGAACGCCGTCACTTCGTCGAGGCTGAACTGACTTTTCTGAATGGCGAGGCAACCCAGCGCACCGCCGAGATTCTGTGGTCGCTGGCGTGTGGAGGCAAAGAATGAGCGAGATTCAACCCATCCAGATCGCCGGTCGGAAAGTCGGTCCCGGCGCGCCCTGTCTGCTGATTGGCGAGGTGGCCCAGGCGCACGACGGCAGCCTGGGCATGGCGCACGCCTTCATTGACGCCATCGCTGCGGCCGGCGCCGACGTGGTCAAGTTCCAGACGCATATCGCCCACGCAGAAAGCTCCGCGCAGGAGCCGTTCCGCGTCCGTTTCAGCCAGCAGGATGGGACACGTTTCGATTACTGGAAACGGATGGAGTTCAGCGAGGAGCAGTGGGCCGGGCTGGTGCAGCACGCCCGCGAAAAAGGTCTACTCTTTCTCAGCTCGCCTTTCTCGGAAGAAGCGGCCGACTTGCTGCAGCGCATCGGCGTCCCGGCCTGGAAGATCGCTTCCGGCGAGGTGAACAATCCGTTGCTCTTCGAGCGCATTGCCGGGACTGGCCTGCCTATCCTGCTTTCCACCGGCATGAGCAGTCTGGAGGAGATTGACCGGGTTGTGGACTGGATCAAACAACGCGGCCTGCCGCTGGCAATTTTCCAATGTACCTCGAAGTATCCATCCCCGCCCGAAGCCTGGGGATTGAACGTGCTGCCCCTCTTCCGCGAGCGCTACGGCGTGCCGGTGGGACTTTCCGACCATTCGGGCGCGATCTACGCCGGGCTGGCCGTGGTGACGTTGGGCGCGTCTCTGCTCGAAGTCCACGTAACCCTGAGTCGGGAGATGTTCGGGCCGGACGTGCCGGTCTCGGTCACCACCGCCGAGCTGCGCCAACTGGCCGAGGGGATTCGCCTCATCGAGCGCTCCCTGGCCAACCCGCTGGATAAGGACGCGGCGGCGGGCGAGGTGGCGGCAATGCGCCAGGTATTCAACAAAGCCCTGGTCACCGCACATGACCTCAAGGTCGGGCAGCGCCTGACGATGGAAGACCTGACTGCCCGCAAACCGGCTTCGGCCGGCATCCCGGCTCAACGGCTGGAAGAGGTGCTGGGTATGCCTCTCAAACGGGACCTGCCAGCCGGTGAATTCATCACTGAGGCCGACTTAGGTTTGTGATTGGAGATTGTATGTCGAAACGAAAAATCTGCGTGGTCGTGACCGCCCGTCCGAGCTATTCTCGCATCCGCACCGCACTGACCGCCATCCAGAACCACCCCGAGCTGGAATTGCAGCTTGTCGTCGCTGCTTCTGCCTTGCTGGATCGTTACGGCAAAGTGAGCGAACACATCAGGCAGGATGGCTTTCACATCGACGCGCAGGTGTACATGGTGGTGGAGGGCGAGAACCTGGTCACCTCAGCCAAGACCACCGGCGTCGGCTTGATGGAGCTAGCCACCGTCTTCGATAATCTCGCGCCCGACATCGTGGTCACTGTCGCCGATCGGCACGAGACCATCGCGACCGCCATTGCATCCGCCTTCATGAACATCCCGCTGGCGCATGTTCAAGGCGGCGAGGTGACCGGTTCGATTGACGAGAAGGTGCGTCACGCCGTCACCAAGCTGGCCGATTATCACCTGGTTGCCACCCAGAAGGCCGCCGAACGGGTCATCCGCATGGGCGAGGACCCCGCCTCGGTTTTCGTCACCGGCTGCCCGTCCATAGACATCGCCGCGCAGGTGCTGGACGAACCCGGCTTGACGATCAATCCCTTCGAGAAGTACGGCGGCGTCGGCGCGCAGGTGGACATTTCCAACGGCTATCTGGTGGTGATGCAGCATCCGGTCACAACCGAATACGAGCGTGCCCGGCGGCACGTCACCGAGACGCTCTTCGCGGTGCGCGACACGGGGCTTCCCACACTCTGGTTCTGGCCTAACGTGGACGCTGGCTCGGACGGCACATCCAAAGGCATCCGTGCCTTCCGTGAGTTGGAGCAGCCTACTAACATCCACTTTTTCAAGAACATCCCGCCCGAAGATTTCCTGCGCCTCATCTACCACAGCCGTGCGTTAATCGGGAACTCAAGCGTGGCGATCCGCGAGTGTTCTTATCTTGGCATCCCTGCCGTCAATATCGGCTCACGCCAATTGGGACGGGAACGCGGCCCCAACGTCGTAGATACAGGCTATGACCGCGAGCAGATCATCCTGGCCATCAAGGCTCAAGTCGAATCGCCTCGTCCTGAAAAAGTGACCCTGTATGGCGACGGCCACGCCGGAGAGCGCATCGCGCAGACGCTTGCCGAAGTCCCGCTCAAATTCACCAAACATTTGACCTATTGATAGCAATGGCTGACCCAAAAATCCTGGCTGTCGTCCCTGCCCGCGGCGGCTCGAAAGGCGTGCCGCGCAAGAATATCCGCCTGATAGCTGGCAAGCCATTGATCGCCTACACCCTCGAGGCGGCGTTGGCTGTTCGCCATCGTCTGCACCGGCTGATCGTCTCGACCGACGACGCCGAGGTCGCCGAGATCGCCCGCCAGTACGGCGCGGAGGTGCCCTTTATGCGCCCGGCAGAATTATCCGACGATAGGACGCCGATGATCTCTGTGCTGCAGCACGCCGTCCAGGCCATCGAAGCGATGGACGATGTTCACCTGGATTGGGTGCTGCTCCTGCAACCCACTGCGCCTCTTCGCACCCCCGCTGACATCGAGGCGGCACTGGCCCTGACGGCGCGCGGCGGCTGCGATTCGGTCATCAGCGTGGTGCAGGTGTTCGCCGCCCACCCCGTCCTGATGAAGCGCATCGAGAACGACCGGCTGCTGCCCTTCTGCCTCGAGGAAAAAGAGGGCACGCGCCGCCAGGATTACCAGCCTCCCGCCTACATGCGCAACGGCGCCATCTACCTGACCCGCCGCGAGGTGTTGATGGAACGAAATTCTATCTGGGGCGAGGTCATCCGTCCTTATATCATGCCGGAGGAGCGTTCGGTCAGCATTGATAGTGAACTGGACCTGAAACTGGCGGAACTGATGCTCGCCGAGCGCGGCCGCCCGGACCTCTAACCTGTTTACGCCAATGAAACCTTACCGCATCCTGAACCTCGAACCCGATAACTACTCCACCGACGCCCTAGCGATCCTGCAATCGCTTGGCAGCGTGGACCGCGGTCCGCTGACGCGCCGCGAACTCCTGGCGCGCATCGACGATTACGAAATCGTTATCGTCCGGCTGGCACACAAGATCGACAGGGAAATCCTCGACCATGCCAGGCGATTGAAGGTCATTGTCACGGCCACCACCGGATTGGATCACATTGACTTGGCGTATGCTGAGGCGAAGAACATCGAAGTGCTGAGCCTGCGCGGCGAAACGGATTTCCTGCGCAGCATCCCGGCCACCGCCGAACACACCTGGGCGCTGCTGCTGGCCCTGGTACGGCGCATCCCGGCGGCGTTCCAGTCGGTGCTGGCAGGCGAGTGGCAGCGTGACCGCTTCAAGGGTCACGATCTGGCTGGCAAGACGCTCGGCATTCTTGGCCTCGGGCGCATCGGTGAAATGATCGCGCGTTACGGGCAGGCTTTCGGGATGCGCGTCCTTGCCTACGATCCCTATCGAAAGGATTGGCTGCCAGGTGTCGAGCGCGCCGCCAACCAAAGCGAATTGCTGCGCCAGAGCCAGGTATTGTGCGTGCATGTGCCGTTGAACGAAGAGACGGAAAACCTGCTCGGCGCGGCCGAGCTGGCGCAACTGCCGCCCGGCTCCATATTGGTGAACACGGCACGCGGACAGGTGCTGGACGAAACTGCTCTGTTGGACGCGCTCGCAAGCAGACGCCTGGCCGGGGCGGCGCTGGATGTGCTTTGGAACGAGCGGGACGCAGGTTCGAATCTCTCCGCGCTGGTGCAATACGCCCGTACCCACGACAATCTGCTTATCACACCGCATATTGGCGGCGCAACATACGAGTCCATGGCCGCGACCGAGATCTTCATGGCTCACAGGCTAAGGGCGTATCTAGAAAGCCAACGAGGTTCATTGGGATGAAATTTCTGATCGCCGGTCTGGGTTCCATCGGACGTCGCCATTTGCGTAACTTACTCGCCTTGGGTGAACGCGATGTTGTCCTTTATCGTACGTATCGCGCCACTCTGCCGGACGACGAACTGGCGACCTTTCCCTGCGAAACAGATCTCGCCACCGCCCTTGGCCACAAGCCGGATGCCGTCATCATTGCCAATCCCACCGCCCTGCACCTGGACGTAGCCATCCCCGCCGCACAGGCTGGCTGCCACATCCTGCTCGAAAAACCCGTCTCGCACTCGCTCGACCGCGTGGATGAGTTCGAGGCTGCCCTGCAACGCGGCGGCGGGAAGATGCTGGTCGGGTTCCAGTTCCGTTTCCATCCCACGCTACAAAAGGCCCGCGAGCTGATTTCCGCCGGAGCCATTGGGCGCGTGCTGGCGGCGCGCGTCCACTTCGGCGAATACCTGCCCGCCTGGCATCCCTGGGAAGATTACATGCAGGGCTACGCCGCCCGCGCTGACCTGGGCGGAGGCGTCATCCTGACCCAATGCCACTCGCTCGATTACCTGCCCTGGCTGGTTGGCCGTGTCGAAACGCTATGGGCTTTCGCCGGTACGCTCGGCGGTTTGGGCATTGACGTTGATGATATGGCGGAGATAGGCCTGCGCTTTACCAGCGGAGCCATCGGCAGCATCCACCTGAACATGATCCAGCAGCCGCCCAGCCACTGCTGGGAGATTGTTGGAAGCAACGGCATGTTGGGCTGGGATAATGCCACCGGCTTGTTGCGCCGCTACCTGCCTGGAAAGAAAGGTTGGGAAGATTATCCCGTCCCTGATGGTTTTGAGCGCAACGCAATGTTCATGGACGAAATGCGGCATTTTCTATCCGTCGCGCGCGGCGAATGCGAGCCGCTCTGCACGCTGAAAGATGGGAAAGCCGCCCTCGAACTGGCTCTGGCTGCCCATCGTTCAGCACAGCAGGGTAAATTGATCGTATTGCCCCAATGAAGAGGGGGGTGGGGTGTGCGGGCGGCTTTGCCGCCTGCACACCCCACATCTTTCCCTTCTTTACGAGAGAGTACAATTGATCGAACTGGAGAATGAATGACCATTCTGGATAAATTCAAGCTGACCGGACGCGTCGCCATCGTGACTGGCGGGGCGGGATTGCTGGGAAGCGAATTCTGCCGGACCTTGGCCGAGGCCGGTGCGGCCGTCGTCGTGGCGGACCTGGCGGAGGGTCCCGCCCGAACCGTGGCCGGATTGCTCACCCAGGCCGGATATCGCGCTATCCCCTTCCCCCTCAACGTCACCGACCCGGCTTCCTGTGCCGCGCTGATTGAGACAACGCTGAAAGAGTTCGGGCGGCTGGATATCCTGGTCAACAGCGCTGCTCTCGACCCGAAAGTTTCATCCGACGGCGCGGTGCGGGATGCTTCCTCTTTTGAGAACTACTCGCTCGAAGCCTGGAAGGCTGCTTTGGAGGTCAATTTGACCGGCATGTTTCTGGTTACGCAGGCGGCAGTCAAACCGATGAAAGCGCAAGGAAAAGGTTCGATCATCAACATCTGCTCGACCTATGGCCTGGTAGCGCCCGACCAACGCATTTACCAGAAACCCGGCCAGCCGCCGCAATATAAGCCGGTCTATTACTCGGTGACCAAGTCGGGCGTGCTTGGTTTCACTCGCTATCTGGCCGCCTACTACGCCGGGACAGAGATCCGCGTCAATTCGTTGTCACCCGGCGGCGTTTATAACAACCAGGATGAAACATTTGTCAAGAATTACTCTTACCGAACGATCATGGGCCGCATGGCGCACAAGGACGAGATGAATGGCGCGCTGTTGTTCCTCGCCTCGGACGCCTCCTCTTACATGACTGGAGGCAATCTGGTGGTGGATGGAGGCTGGACGGCATGGTAGAAGTGCTTGCCCTCATTCCCGCGCGCGGCGGATCGAAAGGCATCCCGCACAAGAACATCCGCCCATTTGCTGGCTATCCGCTGATCGCCTACAGCATCGCGGCTGGAATGCAAGCTGAGATGGTGACGCGGGTTATCGTCAGCACGGATGACGAGAAAATCGCTGCCGTCGCCCGTTCATTCGGTGCGGGGGTTCCTTTTTTGCGGCCGGCAGAATTGGCGCAAGATATGACCGCCGACCTGCCAGTCTTCGAGCACGCGCTGAAATGGCTAGCCGAGAATGAAGGCTACAAAGCGGACGTTATTGTGCAATTGCGCCCTACCTCGCCCATCCGCCCGCGCGGCTGCGTGGATGAGGCTGTGCGCACCCTGCTGGCACATCCCAAGGCGGACTGCGTGCGCGGCGTCGTCCCGGCAGGACAGAATCCGCACAAGATGTGGCTTCTGCCCGGCGGCGAAAACGCTCCGATGCAGAACCTGCTCAACGTTCCCGGCATTGACGAGCCATACAACGCCCCGCGCCAGAGCTTGCCTCCGGTCTACTGGCAGACCGGCCACATTGACGCCATCCGTGCGGAGACGATTCTGCAAAAGAATTCGATGACCGGCACGTTTATCTATCCGCTCATCATAGACCCGCGCTACTCGGTGGATCTGGATAATCTGTGGGATTGGGCAAAATATGAATGGCTGCTCTCGTCCGGCGGATTGGATATGGTTTGGCCGGGCAAGCCGCGCCGCCCGATGCCGGAGAAGATCGAACTCATTGTGTTGGACTTCGACGGTGTGGTGACTGATAACCGCGTCTGGACGGATGAAAGCGGGCGTGAAATGGTATCTGCCTCCCGCAGCGACAGTATGCACCTGCGCGCCCTGCGTGAGATGGGAATAGAGGTTATCATCCTATCCTCCGAACCCAATCCGGTGGTCACCGCGCGAGCACAAAAGATGGGCATCATCGCCGCGCAGGACGTGGGCATCCACGAAAAGGGCGAAGCCTTGAAAAAGCTGTCAGCAGAGCGCAAGGTGGAACTGGCTCACTGTGTCTACGTCGGCAATGATATCAACGATTTGCCCTGCTTCGAGATGGTTGGCTGGGCAGTAGCGGTCGCAGACGCCTACCCCGAAGTGGCGCGCCAGGCCGACTTCATTCTTACCCAGCGTGGAGGTCGCGGCGCAGTGCGGGAGTTATCTGACTTGATCCTAAATAAGGTGCGTAGTGGCGACTTCAGTCACTCCAACGACTAAAGTCGTCACTACGGGAAATGGAGAAAAAATGCCTCGTGAAGTGAAAATTGGTAATCGCATGATCGGTGACGGCCATCCAACCTACATTGTCGCCGAGATCGGAGTTAACCATAACGGCGACCTCGAAATCGCTAAAAAGATGATTGACGCCGCCGTCCACGCGGGCGTGGACGCGGTCAAGTTCCAGAAGCGCACGCCCGAAATTTGTACCCCGCCGGAGCAGCAGAAGCAGATGCGCGAGACGCCGTGGGGTTACATCACCTATCTCGAATACCGGCGCAAGGTCGAGTTCGGCGAAGCGGAATACCGCGAAATTGACCGTTACTGCAAGAAGCATAAAATTTCCTGGTTTGCATCTGTTTGGGATGAGCCCTCGGTGGAATTTCTCGAGCGGTTCCACACACCGGCCTATAAAATCCCCTCTGCCGCGCTAACTGACGACAATCTGCTCCGCCACCTGCGCAAGACTGGCAAGCCACTCATTCTTTCGACCGGCATGTCCACCCTCGAGCAGATCAGAGAAGCTGTGGGAGTGCTGAGCACGGAGAATCTGATTATCACTCATGCCACCAGCGCCTATCCGTGCGAGCCAGAGGAACTCAACCTGCGCATGATCGCGACCCTGCGCGAAGTCTTCCCGTGCCCGATTGGTTACTCCGGCCACGAGGTGGGACTTGTTCCCTCGGCGGTGGCGGTGGCGCTGGGGGCTTGCCTGGTCGAGAGACATATCACCCTCGACCGCGCCATGTGGGGCAGCGACCAGCCAGCCTCGGTTGAGCCGGGCGGCTTCGAGCGGCTGGTCAAATACATCCGCGTCACCGAGGCCGCGTTGGGCGACGGAGAGAAGAAAGTCTATGAGAGCGAGATGCCTTCGCTGAATAAGCTAAGAAGGATAAAGGGGTAATCTTGGCAGGCAAGTCTTTTCTCGGTGCGCTGACCGGCTCCGCCCAGCGGAAAATTTTCCGCGTCGTAGATGTCCTCCGCATCGTCCGTCTGGCGCGGCAGGTTTCCCATCAGGCGCGACCCAATCCGGGTCAGCGGCCGGTGATCTTTTTCAACGCCTCTACACGGCTTTCGGGCCTCAGCCAGAACGCGGCCTTCCCTTTGATTGCCTCATGGGCATTGCGGCTGAGAGGCACGCCAGTGGTACACTTCGTCTGCAAAGCGGGAATGAGCCGCTGCGTGCTCGGCACCGACCAGGACGACCTCGGTCGCCGTCCGCCGTGCGACATGTGCATCAGCCAGTCACGCATCAACTACGCTTACGCCGATGCGCGCTGGTTCACCCTCCGGCGCGATGAACGACTGGCCGAGTCGCTGGCGGGCTTAAGCCTCGACAAACTGACAAGTTACCAATTATCAGTGATCAGTGATCAGTCATTAGTCACTCCTCACTCCTCACTCCTCACTCGTCACTTGCCCCTGGGCGCGCTTGTCCTGCCCTCCATCCGCTGGAGATTGCGTCTCCATACTTTGCAGAATGACGAACCGACGCGTTTCCTGTTCCGCGAGTACATCCTTTCAGCCTGGAACATTGCCCGCGAGTTCGAAACCCTGCTGGAACGAGTCAACCCGCAGGCGGTGATCGTCTTCAACGGACAGTTCTTTCCCGAGGCGACTGCCGCTTGCCTGGCGCGCCAGCGCGGCATCAAGGTCATCACCTACGAGGTTGGCTTCCGCCCGCTGACTGGTTTCTTCACCATCGGCGAGGCAACCATCTACCCGATGGATATTCCCGCTGGTTTCGAGTTGAACGCTGAACAGAATGCCCGCCTGGACGCCTACCTCGAACAGCGTTTTCAAGGCCAATTCAGCATGGCCGGCATCCGTTTCTGGCCGGAGATGAAAGGACTGGATGAGAGTTTTCTGAACAAAGCGGCCGGGTTCAAACAAATCGTGCCGGTCTTTACCAATGTCATCTTCGATACCAGCCAGCCGCATTCCAACGTGGTCTTTCCCACCATGTTCGCCTGGCTGGATACCGTGCTGAAAGCCATTAGGAAACACCCCGAAACACTGTTCGTCATCCGTGCCCACCCCGATGAGGCGCGGCCGGGCAAGTCCAGCCGCGAGAGCGTGGCGGAGTGGGTCGAACAGAATCAGGTTTCTGACTTGCCGAACGTTGTCTTTGTCCCCCCGCAAGAGCCGCTTTCCTCCTACGAGTTAATTCAGCGTTCCAAATTCGTGATGATTTACAATTCGACCATCGGGCTGGAGGCTTCCATCATGGGCGCGGCGGTGCTGTGCGCGGGCAAAGCGCGCTTTACGCAATATCCAACTGTCTACCTTCCAACCACACAGGAGGCATTCCGGCAGCAGATGGAAGACTTCCTTGCCGCTGATGAAGTGAATCCGCTGCCCGAACACCAGCGCCAGGCGCGGCGACTGCTGTACTTCCAACTCTACCGTACATCACTGCCTTTCGAAGCGTATCTCGAAGTTGCCCCACAGAAAGGTTATGTGCGCCTGAAGTCCTTTGGTTGGAAATCGCTGCTGCCCGGGGCATCGTCAACAGTTCGTGCGTTGCTGGATGGCATTTTGCATGGCGGCGACTTTTTGCTAAAGGAACACTAGGCTGAACCGGAGATGAACGGAGACCGACGTTCAAGTTATGGAAACCATGATTGAAAAGGTGCAAGCCCTCATCGCTGAAGCGCTGCAAGTTCCGGTTGAGCAAATCCCGCCCGAGCTGGCCTTCGGTGGCCTTAAGCAATGGGATTCGATGGGCCACATGGGAATCATGCTGTTGCTGGAGGAACGCTTCGGCGTGCCCATTGACACCGATGTGATTGCCACGCTGACCAGTGTGGCAGCCATTTGCAAATACCTCGAGGAACCCGTTTTCTCGGAGAAAACGGGTTCCTGAAGGAGCAAAGAATGACCGCTCAACTGCAGATCACCCCGACGGTTACCATCCCGGAGCACCTGACCAGCGAGGTGCAATCTAAACTGGCCTACGTGGACGAGGCCATCCTGCGGGCGCGCGTCGCTGGGGATGGGATCACGCTCGAATTGCGCGAGCAGGCCACAGGGTCGCGCCGGGGCGAGCTGGAAGAAAAGGTACAGCGCGTCGTCACGATGATGGTGCAGGGCGCGTTCCGGCCCAAGGTCCAAATCCCAGAAGATCATCTCGACCGGCCTGTGCCCTACTCTGCCGATCCCAATCCCGACTTGCTGGCGCGGGGTGAGATGTTCCAGGAGGCAAGCGGAATCTATACCGTCGGCCCGCTGGTGACGCGGCTGATCGCGTTCTTCGAGGGACAGTTCGTCGCCCTGGCCGATTCCTTCGGTGCCGCGCCGTACCGCTTCCCGGCCCTCATCCCGGCGCGCTACCTGGAGCGGGTCAATTACTTCCGCGCCTTCCCCCACTCGCTGACCTTCGTCACGCACCTGCGCGAAGACCTGGAGGCGATTGACGACTTTGCCCAGCACGCCGCCTGCGACGAGCACGGCCTGACCACGCCATCGGGATCGTTTGCGAAATTCCAGACGTTGCTCTCGCCGGCAGTGTGCTACCACCTGTACTTTTCGCTGGCCGATAAGCCGCTGCCTGGCGGGCAACTGGCAGCGACCGCGGTGGGCAACTGCTTCCGCTATGAATCTATCAATCTGGCCTCGCTGGAGCGGATGTGGAACTTTACCATGCGCGAGGTGATCTTCGTCGGGCCAAAGGATTTCGTGCTGCAAAACCGCGAAACCGGAAGACAACGAACGGCTGAGTTCTTCGAGAAGATTGGCCTGGCCTACCGCGTCGAGAGCGCCAACGATCCGTTCTTCATTGGCGAGTTCAAGAAGCAGGCCGCTTTCCAGAGCGCCTTCCAGTTGAAATTCGAGATCCGCGCCAAATTGCCGTTCAAGGATAGCACGCTGGCGGTTGGCTCGTACAACTATCACCAGGATTTCTTTGGCCGCAGCCTGAACATCACTCTGCCGGATGGCTCTCCAGCCCACACTGGCTGCATCGCCTTCGGGCTGGAGCGCATGGCGTTCGCCTTCCTGGCGCAGTTTGGGCTGGATGTGGTGAAGTGGCCGGATGCAGTGAGAAAAAGTGTGATGGGTGAGGAGTGAGGAGGGTGGAGGAATGAGCATTGGTTTTCATGCGGGGTGTTATCAGAGTTCGTTGTATAATCGAAGTACCGGTTCGCGTTTCTAGTGCAGCGAGGTGCTAAAATGGCAGAAGAAAGCAGGGCAAGATTCTTAGGTCGTTATATTGTCATGGACCCGGACATCTGTCACGGGGCACCGACTTTTCGCGGGACGCGCATATTCGTATCCGATGTGCTGGAGATGGTCTCGGAGGGTGTGGCTTGGGAAACGATCATCGCGGAGTGGCGCAACAGCATCACCTATGAGGCCATTGCGGAGGCGGTAAAATTATCGAGTGCGGCATTCTTCAAGCATACGGATGAGTTCATCCTGGAGCCGGTTGCGCATGAACTTGCTGGATGAAAACATCCGCGAAGATCAGCGCAGTCTGCTACAGATGTGGGGAATTGCTGTACGACAGCTCGGCGCTGAGGTGGGGCAAAAGGGGATGAAGGATGAACAGATCATCACCCTGTTACATGAACTCCGCGATGTAACCTTCTTCACACGCGACCGGGATTTCTTCGAGCAACAACTCAGTCATTCCCGCTATTGTTTGGTTTGTCTGGCCGTGCGGAAAGATGAGGTGGCTGTCTTCGTACGCCGCATTCTGCATCACCCAGAACTGAAAACCAAGGCCAAGCGCATGGGGGCAGTAGTTCACGCCTCACACACGGGAATTTCGATCTGGCGGCGTAATGTGCCGGAGGAAACGTCCCTCCCGTGGTAACTGATGCGCGTCTCTACCTTTCACATTAGTAGTTTCCTGGTGCAGTTCGGGCTGAAGGTGGAAAAGTGGCCGGATGCGGTGAGGAGGGCATGCCGGACATAATAGGAAGGGCATTGAATGTTCGCAGACAAATCCCTATATTATTACTGGGAAGCAAAGCCATAAAAAAAAAAGGAGGGCACAATGTCTACTTGGGAATATGCAGTTAGATTTTCAAAGATTGGCGGTGCTTTTGGTCCGAATGTCAATAAGGTGTGGGAGCAAAGAGGCAAGGACGGTAAAACTGATTGGGAAGGCATTTCACAACTTGGAAAAGAAGGATGGGAGCTTGTTAACTCCTTCACCATAACCGATATTCTCGGCTCGACCGTGCAAATTGTTTGGGTATTCAAGCGTCCCAAATTAAAAGACATCGAATAATACCTCTATCCTGCGCGTGGCTTTGGGCATCTCGGCACGCTGTTATGTAGATAAAGAGGTATGTAATTGGAGCACAATGCTGAAAGTTAATATCATACAGGTGATTTCCGCCCTCCACTCCCTCGGCCTCCAAAAAGGCGATGGCGTGATGGCGCATTCCGCTCTGCAATTCCTCGGCTTGCCGGAGGGCGGACTGGGGATGTATTATGATGCCCTTTGCACTGTACTGGGAATTGGCGAAGGGACAGGCACGCTGGTCGTCCCCACCTTCAACTTCAGCTTTGCGCGCGGCGAACCCTTCGACCAAGCAACCACTCCCGCCGAAGAGATGGGCGCCTTTCCCGAATACACGCGTCAGCAGCCGGGCGTGCACCGCTCGCCACATCCAATGCAGTCCATTGCCGCGATCGGTTGTTACGCCGAAGATTTGTGCAGCCGCGATACCTCCTCCGCCTTCGACCCCGGCTCGGCCTTCGAGCGCATGGTGGAGCTGGATTTCAAGCTGCTTTTATTGGGCGCTGATGTGCGCTTCACCTCGTTGGTGCACTACCCCGAACAGCGCATGAAAGTCCCTTACCGGTACTGGAAGGAGTTTACAGGAGAGGTAAGATTAATTGGCAAGCCGCCAGAAGTCCGCGCGTACCGCATGTTCGCCCGCGACCTGACCATTAACCCCGATGTCAACTGCGCGCCGGTGCGGAAACTCTTGCTGGAGCGCGGCCTGTGGTCCTCGGTGTCGCTCAATTACGGCAAGGTGGAAGCCTGCCGCTTCCGCGATTTCGTGGCAGCCGAGGAGGAGCTGTTAGCAAAAGACCCCTGGGTGCTGGTGACGAACCGGCCGACCTAACCCCTCACCCCTGCCCCTCTCCCAAAGCTTGCCCTGAGCGCAGTCGAAGGGTTGGGAGAGGGGTTGGGAGTGAGGGCTATACCTTCTCCGCTGTCAAAATCCACTCGGCGTGACAATCGTATGGCGGCGTCAACTCTTCCATGAATTCTACGTGCCGCAGGCCGATCACCTTCCAGCCCGCGCCGAACATGCCCAGGATTTCACGCTTGCCATAGAATCGCACCGGCCCGATGCCAGTCAGCGTGCCGCCTGAGATGTCCACGGTCAGGCCATCTGGGCCGGGCTTGCCCGAAACGTGGCTGCTGTGACGGTCACTATACGGATTGAAGAAGAACTTGCCGCCGGGTAGCAGCACACGCCGCACCTCGGCAATTGTCTTTGCAGCATCGCTGGTTTTCGAGCAGGTCAGCGCGGCTCGATCCAGCACGAAGTCGAAGGTGTCGTTCTCGAAAGGCAGCTTGATGAAGTCAGCCACGCGCAAGTCGCCATTCAAGCCCTCATCGGCGAGACGTTTTCGGGCGTACTCGATGGCGCTCGGGCTGCCGTCAATGCCAAAAACGGTGAAGCCCTCGCGCGCCGCGAACCACAGGTTGTTGCCCGCCCCGCAGCCGATTTCCAGGATTCTCGTCTCGGCGCGCGGCTTGGCACGTGAATAATTGCGGTAGATAAATTGCACCACGCTGTCAAACGGGTAGCGATTCAGCGCCCGCCCTTCGCTGTAGATCCCTTCCCAAATCGGCCCCACCGCCGAGGCGGGTTGTTTCTTATCGCTCATGTGAACACTCCTTATCGAAGTGTCATTGCGAGCGAGCGCTGGTCGAGTAGCCCGTGTTCTTCGGGGCGTACCGAGACCAAGCGAGCGAAGCAATCTCCTCGTTTGTCAGGGGATTGCTTCGTCGCGAAGAGCGCTCCTCGCAATGACAGGATGGCGGAAGTATAACATCCATCTGGGCAGCTTATCAGCCCGACGATTCATCGTTGGGCGGCCAATCCGGTATAATGACACCAGACGGAGTCACGAAATGACCGATCCTCAACCCGACTGGAACGCCCTGACCGCTCGCGCCGATGACCTGCTGAGGCAACTCTTTCCCATCTGCCGCAGCATCACCGGCGGCGGTCTGCGCGCGACCCTCGACCTGCTGCGAAAAACCTCCGACTTTTCTCTCACCGAAGTTCCCTCCGGAGCGGTCTGCTACGACTGGATCGTGCCGGACGAGTGGAATGTGCGCAACGCGTACGTGGCTGATTCCACAGGCCGCCGCGTGATTGACTTCAAGGTCAACAACGTTCACTTGGTCAATTACAGCATTCCCTTCGAGGGCACGCTGACCTTCGACGAACTCGCCCCGCACCTATACACTCTCCCCAATCTTCCCAACGCCATCCCCTATCGCACCACCTATTACAACCGAGTTTGGGGTTTTTGCCTGACGCACGCACAATTCCAAAAACTGGATAAGAAAGAAAAGTATCACGTAGTGGTAGATACCACCCTCGCGCCGGGCAGCCTGACCTATGGCGAGGCGCGGCTGCCTGGCAAATCAGGCCAGGAATACCTCATCTCCACGTATGTCTGCCACCCCTCCCTCGCTAACGACAACCTCTCCGGCGTGGTGCTGTGGACGCTGCTGCTGGCCGAAATGCGCAAGCGTGCTTCGACAGGCTCAGCATTGCACCACGCCTACCGGTTCGTGATCGCCCCGGAGACCATCGGCGCACTGGCCTACATTGCGCGGAATGAGGCAGCGGTCAAGGGTTTGAGCGGCGGATTCGTGGCGACGACGGTCGCAGGTCCGGGACGTTTCGGCTACAAGTCCACCTGGCGCGGCAACTCGGTCATTGACCGCGCCGTCCGCCTGACATTCCGTGAGCTGAATCTGGAATACGTCGAGTATCCCTTCGATGTCAACGGCAGCGACGAGCGGCAGTACTCCACGCCGGGGCTGCGCGTGCCGGTCGGGACGATCTGCAAGGATAAGTATTACGAGTACCCATACTATCACACCTCGCTGGATAATCTCGATTTCATCAGCGCCGAGAATTTGGTCGAGATGCTGAAGCTGTACCTGCTGGCAATCGAGAAACTGGAGCAGAATAAAATCTATCGCTCGCTCAACCCGATTGGCGAACCGATGCTTGGCAAGCGCGGCCTTTACCCGCAGACGGGTGGAGCGATCAAACAGAAGGCGGCCAGCGCAGCCATCCACGCTGAGCGCGGTTACGCTGTTGAAGCTGGGAATATCTTGTATGGCAATGAACTGGACGCCATCCGCTGGGTGCTGTTCTATGCTGACGGGCAGATGCCGCTAATAGAGGTGGCCGAAAAGACTGGTCTGCCGATGAAGCAACTGCACGAAGTGGCGGAGAAGTTGGTGACCGGAGGACTGCTGGAGGAAGTTGGATGAGATGTTCTATTGTCATCCGCGCCTACAACGAGGAGCAGCACATTGGCCGACTGCTGGAAGGCATCTCGCATCAGACGGTCAAGAATATAGAAATCATTCTGGTTGATTCCGGCTCGACCGACGCGACGACCTCCATTGCTGGACATTACGGCGCAAAGGTGGTGCACATCCAGCCGGAAGAGTTCACCTTTGGCCGCTCGTTGAATCGCGGCATCGGCGCGGCCTCCGCTCAGTTCATCGTTATCGTCAGCGCCCACGTTTATCCGGTCTATCCCGACTGGCTGGAGAGACTGCTTGAACCGTTCGCAGACCCACAGGTCGCCCTGACTTACGGCAAACAGCGCGGACCCGCTTCGACGCATTTCTCAGAGCAGCAAATTTATCACCGCTGGTATCCGGACCAGTCCAACCCGCGCCAGTCACATCCCTTTTGCAACAACGCCAACGCTGCCATTCGCCGCGCGTTGTGGAAGCAACATCCCTACGACGAAACGCTGACCGGCCTGGAAGACCTGGCCTGGGCCAAATGGGCTTTCGAGGAAGGCCTCACCATTTCTTACGTCGCGGAGGCGGAAATTGTCCATGTGCATGAGGAAACACCACGCGGGGTGTACAATCGCTACCGGCGTGAGGCGATGGCCTTCAAGCAAATCTACCCCGAGGCACACTTCAACCTGTACGACTTCGTCCGCAACGTCACTGCCAGCACCAGCTTCGACCTGCTCCACGCGGCCCGCGCTCGCCTCTTCTGGCACAGCCTGACCAGCATCTTCTGGTTCCGCTGGATGCAGTTCTGGGGCACGTACCAGGGCTACCGTCACTCCAGCCCGTTGACCCCTGAACTACGCCAAACCTTCTATTACCACGTCGGCTGGGAAAAGACGAAGTCCGCGCCGCGCGAGGTGGAGGCAATTCGGTATAATCAGTAGCATGGCCAACTACAAGCGAAAACGGCGGCATCCGTTACGAGCCTGCCGGCTGTGCAAGTTCCACAAATACATGGGAAATTCCGAGGCGGCCAAGAAGCCGCGCTATCGAAGACTCCGAGAACGGAGCAAGTTCTTTCGGAAAGAAGATATGCTATGGAACGAGTGACTCAACAGACAATTTCCTCCTTCGCCCAACAAATTGCCAGGCAGTTCAATCCTCACAAGATCATCCTGTTCGGCTCATATGCCTATGGCAAACCAACGCCAGATTCGGATGTGGATATGCTGGTAATCATGCCGTTCA
Organism: uncultured Chloroflexus sp.; assembly: GCA_964478375.1. GTDB lineage: Bacteria > Chloroflexota > Anaerolineae > Anaerolineales > Villigracilaceae > CG2-30-58-95. The sequence goes on from CAYZIQ010000024.1 coordinate 24,408, forward strand.
AGGGCAAGAGCGTAAATAAAGCTACTGAGATCTTACTCGCTACAGACCCGCGCTTCCCGATTGATTTGCTTGTTCGTACCCCTGAGCAAATCAAGACCCGCGTTGAAATGGGCGACTTTTTCCTTCGCGAAATCACCCAAAGGGGTAAGGTGCTTTATGAAACTGCTGACGCGTGAGTGGGTTGATAAGGCCGAAGAGGATTATCTCTCGGCACAGCGGGAATATCGGGCGCGAAAAAAGCCCAATTACAACGCAGCGTGTTTTTTTGCCCAACAGTGCATCGAAAAATACATCAAGGCGCGGTTGCAAGAGGCCGATATCGCTTTTGGCAAATCTCACGACTTGGTTGGACTGCTGGAATTGGTGGCGTCGGTTGAACCGATGTGGGAGCCTTATCGCCCCACATTTCGTCCTATCTCGTCTTATGCGGTGAATTTTCGTTATCCTGGCGATAATGCCGATAAGGAAGAGGCTCTAGAAGCAATTAAGATTTGCCGAGTATTTCGCCGCGTGGCACGCAGCGCCTTGGGATTGCAGGAATGATACAACTAGCCGCCCTCACTCCCATGCGCCACCACAGCCAGCGCGTGGCTGGTAATCCAGTATAAAGAGACTAGAAGGCTATCATGACCACCTCTGTGACGACCCGCGACCTTGAAACCGTCCGCAAGATCGTCTTCGAGCGATTGAAAGGCTACAAAGTCAAAGTGTATCTCTTTGGCTCACGCGCAACAGGAAAAGCACACCGCTTTTCCGATATTGACGTAGCGGTCTTGCCGCTCGAACCTGTCCCGGGTTGGATATTTGCTGAAACCAGCGCAGACCTCGAAGAAAGCAACATCCTCTGTGACGTGGATTTGGTCAACCTGTCTGAAACCGATACCAAATTTCGTGAAAGGGTCTTGAAGGAGGGCATTTTATGGAAAGAGTGAGAGAACGATTGGCTATTGCCCAAAAAGCGCTGATTGCGCTAAAAAATGCAGTAGAGCGCAAGAAACTATCCGAGTTGGAAAGGGATGGAGCAATCCAGCGATTCGAATTTACCTACGAGGCGGTTTGGAGCGCTGTGCAAACCTACTTGAACGATATCGAGAAAATCAATGTGACTTCTCCGCGCGGTATCGTGAGGGAATCTTTCAAAGCAGGGCTTTTGGATGAAGAAAAAGCCAGGAAGTTGATGGATATCGTGGATGACCGCAACCGCACTGTCCACACGTACAACGAAGAACTGGCGCAAACGATTTTCAAGCGCTTGGCGGGTCATGAAGATGTGATGGAAGAATGGCTGAAAGCAGTTGAGGATCACTTGGTAGAATAGCATGACCAAACTTGCCGCCCTCGTCCCCATGCGTCACCACAGCCAGCGCGTGCCGGGCAAAAACTACCGTCCGCTGGCGGGCAAGCCGCTCTACCAGCACATCATCGAAACTTTGCTGACCGTTCCGGAAATTACGCAAGTCGTCGTGGATACCGATTCCGATCCGGTGATGGATGGTCTGCGCCGCGACTTCCCGCAGGCGATCATCCTGTCACGCCCGGAACATCTGCGCGCCGACACTGTCCCGATGAACGAAATCCTGATCTACGACACATCGCAAGTCGAAGCCGATTTCTACTTGCAAACCCACAGCACCAATCCGCTGCTCAAGACCGCTACCGTTTCGCGCGCCATTCAGATATTTCTAGACGATTATCCCAACCATGATTCACTCTTCTCAGTGACCCGTCTCCAGACCCGCCTCTATGACCAGCACGGCCGTGCCCTCAACCACGATCCAGCGGTTCTGCTCCAGACCCAGGACCTGCCGCCGGTTTACGAGGAAAATTCCTGCATCTACATCTTCACTCGTCAAAATCTCGTTGCGCGGCGCAACCGCATCGGCGAGAGGCCGTTGATGTTCGAGATGGACGCCGCCGAGGCCTGGGATATTGACGAGGAACTCGATTTTGCCATCTGCGATTTCCTGCTCAGCCAAAAATTGGTCACCGATAACTGATCACTATGCCAACTGTCCTGCTTTCCGCCCCTTACATCATCCCTTTGCTGGATCGTTTCAAACCGATCTTTGAGAAGTATGGTGTCGGCCTTATTGTTCCTCTGGTGCAGGAACGACTGGAGGAAGCCGAGCTGCTCAAGTATGCCGGTCAGTTCGATGGCGCTATATGCGGCGATGACCAGTACACCGCACGCGTTTTGGAAGTCTGTGCCCCGCGCCTCAAAGTCATCTCCAAGTGGGGCACCGGCATCGACTCGATTGATAGCGCGGCGGCTGCGCGCCTGGGAATCAAAGTATGCCGTACGCCCAATGCCTTCACTTTGCCGGTGACCGATAGCGTGATGGGCTATATCCTGGCCTTTGCCCGCCGCCAGCCCTGGATGGACAAGGCCGTGAAAGCCGGGGAATGGGAGAAACTCCCCGGACGTTCGCTCAGCGAGTGCACGCTGGGTGTGGTCGGTGTGGGCACCATTGGCAAGGCTGTCGTCCGCCGCGCCCGTGCCTTCGGCATGAGGATTCTGGGCAATGACATTATTGAAATAGATCATGTTTTTCTCGCCGAAACTGGCGTGGAAATGACCACTCTCGACTCTCTGCTCTCTGCTGCCGACTTTGTCAGCCTGAACTGCGACCTGAACCCGACCAGTTTCCACCTGATCAACGCCCGGACCCTGGGCCTGATGCGGCCGACCGCTGTGCTGATCAACACCGCGCGCGGCCCGGTGGTGGACGAGCCAGCCCTCGTCGCTGCCCTGCAAGCGGGTACAATTGGCGGCGCAGCGTTGGACGTGTTCGAGGTCGAACCGTTACCGGCGGAGAGTCCGCTGCGAAAAATGGACAACGTGCTGCTCGCTCCGCACAATGCTAATTCCAGCCCGGCGGCTTGGGCGCGGGTACATTGGAATACGATCCATAACCTGTTGAGCGGACTTGGTATTCCTGACACCAATCTTATGACTTACTGACCATAAGACTGACCCGGAGAGTACGATGAAGAAGCTGTCTTCACCCCAATGGCTAATAGATGCTGAAATGTGGGTCTCATTAGGCTTGATCGTTATTATCTCAGCGCTAACCTATTTACCACTCAGTGGACAATTGGGCATCTACCGCGAAGGCTGGTATTTAATCTGGGCCGGTCGCACACAAACGTTGAGCACCTTTGTTTCAATGTACTCGGTTGACCGCCCAATTGTTGGCTACATTTACACGCGCTTATATTTATTACTAGGTGATAATCCTTTTACTTGGCAAATATTCTCATATTTACTTAGGCTGACCGGAGCGATTGGTTTTTTCTGGCTGTTACGCTTAGTATGGCCGAAAATCCGATTTTTTACCACAACAGCCGCAATACTATTCATCGTTTATCCCGGCTTCCTCCAATGGCCGAACGCTGTCGTCTATTGCACCTCCCTACTCTCGAACGCCTCTGCGATTTATTCGATCTTGTTTACCGTGATTGCCATCCGTATCAACAACAAATACGCTAAAGTGC
>CAYZIQ010000025.1:0-4756 GCA_964478375.1 uncultured Chloroflexus sp.
CTGAACCTTACCGGTTCGAAGAGCTGCGGCGCTTCGACGTAAATACCGCGTCCGCTCACAGCGACTGTCCCATCTTGCAGACAAATTTCGCCCGTGGCAAAGACCTTGCGCCCATCCTGTCCGGAGAGGCGAGCTTCCAGCTTGAGCGGCTGTCCCAAAGGCACCGGGCGGCGGTAGTTGAGTTCCAGGTTGACTACCGCAACGTTATACCCGGCTCGCCAGACGGCCGCGCCCATCGCCTCATCCAGGATAGCCGCCGACGCGCCGCCGTGGGCATAACCGGGCGGCCCCTGCTGCCCTTCATTCAGCGTGAAATCAGAGAGGATCGCTCCATGATCGTCTGCGTACCAGGTGAGGCCGATGCTGTGCGGATTGTCCGATCCGCACACGAAGCAAGGGCCATGCTCGGGCAATTGTTTCATAAACACTCCTCGGTTGTATTGTAATCGGTTTGACGCTAGTCTGCGGCGGGGATGATCGCGGCTCGGTCGGCGCGGGTGAAATAGGCACGGTACGCGTTGGTTTCGGCCAATATTCCTTTGAGGGCGGTGAAAAGCTCTTGTTGCAGGTAGAGATTAGTCTGGCCTTTTTGTGTGGTGAGCTGCAATTGCTGGCCTTCGATGTTGAGGCCAAAGTGACCTCCAGCAGCCAGCCACTCTAGCCCCAGCCGGACGGTCGTCTCGCGTTGGGCGGTAGCAGCCGCCAGTTCCGCCAGCGTGACACTTCCACCGCGCTTGTCCATCGCAAACTTGACCAATCCCGTCAGGCGCTCGAGGAACCCTTTTAGCTCGTCTGTGCCCGGTGAGACGGCAAAGAGATAGATTTTTTCTGGTTTTACTTTGTCGAGCGCCCGGCGCATTTCTGCGCTGCCAGGCGGGGTCGTCCAGATGGCAAGCGCGTCGGCCTGTTCAAGTTCGTTCCGATCTTGCCCGCCGATTGCCTTCTTATCTTTCCCCTCAGCCCAGATGATCGTTTGAAAGTGCGAGGCTTTCAAGGTTTCGAGAATTTCGAGCGGATTTTCTGCGCTGCGATAATCTACGATTTCGATGCGGGGCGTTGCGACCCGAATCAGCTTTTCCTCGATCCATCGCAAGTCAACGAATTCCAGCGTGACACCGCGCATACCTCGGAAATCGCTGGCGCGCAAAGTGTAGGCCATGTCGAATTTTCCTCCCCTTTCCGCCAGCGAGGCAGGCAATTCCTCCTCGCCGCCATTCCACCACAAGACGGTTTGGGTATTGCTATGCTCATCCTCGACGGTGAGCTTCAGGTGTTCCTTGTTCCGGCCGATCTCGGCGACGCTCCGCACCGTGAGATCGTGCGTAGCCAGGATCAGTTTCTCGTTGCCGGGGCCGAACGGCGCAAGTTGCTCGATGTTTTCGGATAGGGCAAGGTCCAAATCAGATAAAGCGAGCCAGGCATCTATTTCCAGTACAGGCTCGACTTCGGCCTCGCCGACCATGTCCGCGACAATTTTGGTTATCGCTTTGCGGAAAACGGGCAGCTTCTCAGCTTCCATAAAAAGTCCGGCCGCCATCGGATGTCCGCCGAAGTTGAGTAGCAGTTCCCCCTGTGCGGCAATGGCCTCGGCAATGTTGACGCCCTCGATCGAGCGGGCGGAACCGCGCGCCGGTTCATCTGCTGGCGATGAGAACAAGATCACCGGACGGTGATGGCGTTCCACGAGGTGACTGGCGGCGATGCCGATCACGCCGCCCGGCCAGGAGGGGTGAGAAAGGATAATGATCGGCTGAGCAAGAAGTGACGGGTCGGCGCGCAGTTGCGCTTCCGCAGCTAGCGTGACCTGCCGCGTCAGCAGTTGGCGTTGGGAATTCAATCCCTCCAGTTGGGTTGCCAGCAAGCGGGCGCGGACGGGGTCTTGGGTGGTGAGCAGCTCGACAGCCGGGTTGGCATCGCCGAGGCGACCCAGGGCATTGAGACGCGGCGCGAGCGCGAATCCGATATGTTCTTCGGTGAGGTGGGAAGGCGTGAGCTGTGCCATTTCCATCATCACCTTAAGGCCCAAACGCTCTGTGGCGCGCAGAGCTTGCAGGCCTTTCTGGACGAGGTAGCGCGCATCGCCTTTGAGCAAGACCAGGTCTGCTACCAGGCCGAGGGCGGCGAGATCAAGCAACGTGTGACGTGTGACGTGTGACGGGCGACGGGCGACGGATGTCTCGAGCAGTTCTTCTGCCAATTTGTACGCCACTCCCGCGCCGGAGAGTGTCGCGAGTGGATGGCCTTCCGGCAGCAGCTTCGGGTTGACCACAGCCGAAGCCTGCGGAAGCGTTTCCGGCAGATTGTGATGGTCGGTGACGACCACATCCACGCCGCGTGAACGGGCATAGCTCACAGCTTTATGGGCAGTGATGCCGGTGTCACAGGTCAGGATGAGTTTTGCACCGTGCTCGATGATCTCTGTGAGAAAGGAAATGTTGACGCCGTGACTTTCTCTGGCGCGCACGGGGATGTGATAGGTTACATTCGCTCCCAGGCTTTGCAGCGCCGAGACGAGGATGGTCGTAGCTGTCTGCCCATCCACGTCGAAGTCGCCCCAGACGCAAATCGGTTGACGGGTGCGGATGGCGGTCTGCACGCGGTCAACAGCGGTGGGGAGGCCGGGGAGTTCGGTGGCAGGCGTCGGGTGGTAATGATCCGGCGAGAGAAAGCCGCGGGCGGCCGTCGCGGAGGTGACCCCACGTCGGATCAACGTCTGCCCGACGAGGGGATGCAAGTTGGGCAGGGGAGCGGGGGAGGGGAGGGGAGCAGCTTCTATCCAGCGCATTCAAATTAGAATTCGATCTCTTGGATTTGCTCGAAGTTCACTTCGATGTTCTCAAGCTCAGCCTCGTCGCCCATTTCGTCGAGCAAGCCCGCCTGGGCGCCGCGCTCGCAATACGAACGGTAGGGGCAGTAGGCACACTTCTTTTCATCGCCAGTGAGGGGAAATTCACGCCGGGCGCTGATCTCGGCGGCCAGCCTGGTTAGCGCCTCCCAGTCGCGTTTGTACTGGACGGCGGTGTATGGGAAGCGAGTTGGCTCGACCGGGAAATTGGCATACCAGTAGATCATTTCGACTTGCTCCGGGGCGAAGACCTGCCTGTTGTTTAAATGCGTGCCGGCCTGGACGAGCAGGGCGCGGTAGACGCGCGTCTGCAGCCGGGCTGCCATCCACTCGTCGCGCGGATGCTTGCGGTAGGTTTTCCAATCATAGATGACCACCTTTTTGGCAGGCCAAACGGTGACCAGGTCATATTTTGCCAGCAGACGGTGCTCACCGAGCGGGGCGGAAAGGGTCAATTCGGGGTATAGACTTCCGAAGTCTTGCAGACTGCGGAAGTCTTGCCAGTTTTTCCACCAACGGCTGAGATCGGGCGTATTTGCGAGCCGCGCCAGATTCTCGGTTGGCAGGCCGAGCAGGTGCTGTTGTACCAGGCGGTGGAAGATCAGGCCTTCCTGCTGGCGGCGTTCATTTTCGAGGGCCGGCTCGGTCTCGACCGCCGGCCAGGCCAGTTGCTCGATGTAGCGCAGTTGGAAACGGCGCGGGCAGTCGGCGTAATCCTGCAGGGAGGATTGGCTGAAGGTATAGGGACTTTGGAGTTGCGTTTTCAGATTGACGGTTGATAGTTGCATTAGAGTCGCTCGCGTAACCATACGATCACATCGCCAGGAGTTCCGATACGGAAGGGCAGATCTGCCAATGTAGGATTGTTCAAGAAGTGTTCGCGATCATGAGTGCTAAACCAGTCAACCTTTCCCTGCAATGCCTCGGCAAGCACCATCGTGTCCGGTAAATACTTCACGAGTTGGCCTGCTTTGTTGATATTTTCTTCAGAGGCATTCTCACCAATTTCTATATTGGCCTCTTCAAGCAATTGTGCAAGGATAGGAAGTAATTCTGGTGCTTTACGCCGGAGTACCTCATCTGCTTCTCGGAGGACACTTTTCCCGACAAGAAGCCGAATTGCGCCAGCCTCGCTAAGATGGAATAACGTCCGCGCGCCGCCCGAAGGTGACATCAGCGCGGCAATGATTACGCTGGTATCCAGGAAAACGTCAGGATTTCTCTTGCTTGGCAGCATATTCTTCCCGCACTTCACGCAAGGTCGTCAGCATGGATTCGAGCGTCTCACCTCGCCCTTCCAATTCGACCCGCATTTTATCAGCAAGCTCGTCTACGCGCGAGCGATATGGTCTGAACAGGAAATTGCCATCGCCCAAATCAATGATGCTGAAAAAATCGCCCTCATTGACCCCGTACTTACGGCGCAATTCTGCTGGGAGCGTAAAAGTCCCTTTGCTGCGGACCTGGATATTTGTACCCATAACACACCTCCGAATGGCAGAATTTCAGAATTTCTGTCATCATTATATCACACTGAAAAATAAATCCCTGCCAACCTCTCCTGGCAGGGACATTTCCCTTTACACAGCGGCTCATTACTCGTTACTTGTCTTCTACAATCGCCTTCCCGCTATACTTCAGCGCCACGTGCGCGGCTGCCAAACGTGCAATCGGTACGCGAAAGGGTGAACAGCTCACGTAGTTATTGCCGATGAGGTGGCACCATTCGATGGATTCAGGGTCGCCGCCGTGCTCGCCGCAGATGCCCACTTCCAGTTCGAGACGGGTCTGGCGGCCTTCGGTGATGGCCCATTCCATCAGCCTGCCCACGCCGTCGCGGTCGAGCGTCTGGAACGGGTTCTTCGGCAAGATCTTCTGCTCCACGTAAGTGACCAGGAAGTTGCGCTCGGC
>CAYZIQ010000025.1:4856-27135 GCA_964478375.1 uncultured Chloroflexus sp.
GCAGCCGCCTCGAAGATGGCGCGTACCTGCATCTCGACGATCTCTGGCATGGCGATGCTCAAACGGACGCCGCGCAGGCCCATCATCGGGTTCGATTCATGCATCGCCTTGATGGCAGTCAGCAGTTCTTCTTTTTCCTGCAGCCCTTTCTTCTCGCCCTTGACGCGCATGGTCACGACTTCCTCAAAGAGCTTCTCTTCGTCGGGCATGAATTCGTGCAGCGGCGGGTCAATCAAACGGATGATGACCGGATAGCCATCCATGGCTTCGAACAGGCCATCGAAGTCCTTACGCTGGTAAGGCAACAGTTCATTCAACGCCGCGGTGCGCTCTTCACTGCTCTTCGCCAGGATCATGCGCTGGACGATGGGCAGACGTTCCGTCTCGAAGAACATGTGCTCGGTACGACAGAGGCCGATGCCCTTGGCGCCGTATGAACGGGCGCGGCGGGCGTCCTTCGGATAATCTGCGTTGGCCCAGACCTGCAAACCGCGCCTCGGCCAGCCATTGGGCGCCTTGCGTACCCCATCGCGGGCGCAAATTTCGTCTGCCCAATTGAGAATGGTCAGCAGTTCAGTCTGCTCCTCGATCTTGGGTTCGATGGTCTTGATCTGGCCGATAAAAACTTCGCCGGTGGTGCCATCCACTGAAATCCATTCGCCTTCTTTGACAACTTTGCCGTTCACCTCCATTACACGTCTTTCGAGGTCAATGGTGATGCTCGAAGCGCCGACCACGCACGGGATGCCAAACTGGCGTGCGACGACCGCCGCATGGGAAGTCGCGCCGCCCTCGCTGGTCAGCACGCCTTTCGAGGCAATCATGCCGTGCACATCGTCTGGCTTGGTGAACGGGCGCACCATGATGACAGCCTGCTTCTTTTCCTTGGCCATTTTCTCAGCACTATCGGCGTCGAAATACGCCTGGCCGACGGCCGCGCCGGGCGAGGCGTTGACGCCCTTGGCAAAGAATGCGCCGGACTTTTCAGCCGCTTTCTTAGCCCTTTCGTCGAACTGTGGGTGCAACAGGGTGTCCACGTTTTCGGGCGTGACGCGCAGGACGGCTTCTTCTTTCGTGATCAGACCTTCATTCGCCATATCCACCGCGATCTTGACCGCGGCCTTGGCGGTGCGCTTGCCGTTGCGCGTCTGGAGCATCCACAGTTTGCCACGCTCGATGGTGAACTCGACATCTTGCATTTCTTGGTAATGTTTTTCCAGTTTGGCGGTGATGTCCATGAATTGGTGGTAGACCTCCGGCATCTTTTGGACCAAGTTTTCGATTGGTTCGGTATTGCGGATGCCGGCCACCACGTCCTCGCCCTGGGCGTTGAGCAGGTAATCACCATACATTTTTCGCTCACCGGTGGATGGGTTGCGAGTGAAGGCCACGCCGGTGCCCGAGTCGTCGCCCATGTTGCCGAAGACCATGGTCACGATGTTGACAGCCGTACCCAGGTCGTCGGGGATATTTGTGGCGCGGCGGTAATCCACGGCACGCTTGCCGTTCCAGGATTTGAACACAGCCTCGGTTGCCAGCTCTAGCTGCTTCAAGGGATCTTGCGGAAAATCAAAGCCTTTTTCCTTTTTGACGACTGCCTTGAAGGCATCTGCCATTGCTTTCCAATCTTCGGCAGTCATCTCGGTATCGAGTTTGTAGCCCTTCTTTTCCTTGTACGCCTTCAGCGGTTCCTCGAAAGCCTCGTCGGCGATGCCGAGCACCACTGTGCCGAACATTTCCACTAGGCGGCGGTACGAGTCGTAGACGAAGCGCGGGTTGCCTGTTAGCTTAATCATGCCCTCGGCGGTTTTGTCGGTCAGGCCGATGTTCAGAACGGTGTCCATCATGCCAGGCATGGAGAACTTGGCCCCGGAGCGACAGGAAACGAGCAGCGGCTTTGTTGGATCGCCGAACTTCTTTCTGGTACGCTTCTCGACCTCTTGCAGGGCCGCCAGTTCCTGTTTCCACATCCCCGCTGGGAATTTATCCAACGCGGAAAACTGGTTACACGCTTCGGTGGTGACGGTAAAGCCGGGGGGAACCGGTACACCGGCACGGGTCATGTCCGCCAGTCCCGATCCTTTGCCGCCCAGCAGGGCGCGAACGCCGTCCCACGATCCGGTATAAGATTCTGCCGCGGCTACCTCGTCAAAAAGATAAACCCATTTCTTTGCCATTTCATGGCCTCCTCAGATGAAAAATGATTGCTAGTGATATAAAATCCTTGGGACACCAAAACGCAAGTTTACCACAAAGCCATAGCCTGGGCGCTGCTCATTTTGTAAAGCGTTTGATAAGTCCAGCTAGCAACATATAAAGGATAATATGGGCAGACTTCCTTTGGAGAAAAGAATGCTGGTAAAAGTTCTTGCCATTGACGACGACCCCGCAACGACCGAGTTGCTTATCCTGTTGTTGAAGGCGCGCGGCTTCGAAGTATTCACCACCAACAGCGGTGATGAAGGTATCAAAAAAGTACGCGAGCTAAACCCCGACGTATTAATCCTGGATTTGATGATGTCCGATGTGGATGGTTGGAAAGTGTGCGGCGAGGTGCGTAAATTCAGCAAGGTGCCGATTCTGATCCTGTCAGCGTTGGACACTCCCGGCATGGTGGCCAGTGCCCTCGACGCTGGTGCGGACGATTACCTGATCAAGCCCGTTCCCAGCAGTGTGCTGGCCGCTCACTTGCATAACCTTGCGCGCCGAGCCAAGCTGATAGGATCGAAACACGAGGCCATAACCAGACCCCTGACCATATTGTAGTGGGGAATTTGCCTGGCTGGGGCTGTCTGGAAAGTGGGGCAGGGCAGTATCACGCCGCTAAATCGAACATGAAACAAAAGCGGAGGCCGCCTTATCTGGCCTCCGCTAGTAGTTGTTACCAGGCTCTCCGACAGCCGTCTGGTGCACGAGCAATCCCAACTGTGTTGAAATGGGAGACGCCGTCTTGACAAACCAGACCAAATAAGTGTAAAATAATTATATCCCCCCCCCAGGGAGGGGATTGCAAGACTGAAGTAGAAAGGTTCAAAATGAAAAACGATGACGCGTTGAAGCGGCTGAAGATCATTGAAGGGCACATGCGTGGCGTGATTCGCATGGTGGAAGAGGACGCCTATTGCATTGACATCATCCGTCAAATCCAGGCGGTGGAAGCAGCGCTGAACAAGGTCAGCACGGCCATTTTGGAAAACCACCTCAATTCGTGTGTCACGACTGCCATCCGCGGGGAGGATGCGAGCGAGCGTGAGCGGGTGCTGAAAGAGATCACGGATGTGTTCGAAACTGCCACGAAAGTCTAGAGATTTGAGAGTAAAGAATAGAGATTAGTCGGCAGCCTGAACTACTCTTAATTCTTCAATTTCCAATTTCTCAATTTCCAAAGGAGAAGACCATGACTACCGTTACCTATTCTGTCCCAAACATTTCCTGCATGCACTGTGTACACACCATCCAGACCGAAGTCTCGGATCTGGCTGGCGTCAAGTCCGTCAAAGCGGACGCGGCCACGAAGAAAGTCGAGATCGTCTTCGACGCGCCAGCGGACGAGGCCAAGATCAAGGCTCTGATGGCGGAAATCAACTACCCAGTCGCGGCATAAGAGCGTGCCAAGTTTTTCCGTGTCAAGTGTTCCCGTGTCATGCGCCACTGAACGGGAACATTTGACACTGGAGCACTTGACACCAGAACACTCCATGACCGAAACGAAACAACTCACCCTGCCTATCATCGGCATGACCTGCGCCAACTGCGTCGCGACCGTCGAACGCGGTCTGAAAAAGCAGGCTGGCGTGCAGGAGGCGGTGGTCAACCTGTCCTCGGAGCGCGCTACGGTGACATTCGACCCGGCCGCGGTCGGTTTGCCGGACCTGATTGCCCGCGTGAAACGTGCCGGCTACGGTGTCGCCACCGGTGAAGCGGATCTGATTATCAAACGTTTGGCCGATGACAACGACGCGCGGCGACTGGAGAGGGCGCTGACCAAGTTGGAAGGCGTGGTCGAGGCGCAGGTCTCGGTGACGACCGAGCGGGCGCGGGTGAAGTACGTGCCCACGGTGGTGAGCCAGGCAGAAATAAGAGCAGCAGTTTCCAGGTCCGGCTTCAAGGCGGTGGAATTGGGCGGGCAGGCCGAAGACGCAGAAGCGAAAGCGCGCGAGACGGAGATCCGCCAGCAGCGCCGCCTGCTCATCACCGGGCTGATCTTCACCGTTCCACTGTTCCTGTTAGCGATGGGGCGCGACTTTGACCTCCTGGGCATGTGGGGGCATGGGACCTGGGCTACGCTGGCGATGTTCGTGCTGGCAACGCCAGTGCAGTTCTACGTGGGCTGGCAGTATTACACCGGCGCGTACAAGGCGCTGCGCAACGGCTCGGCCAACATGGACGTGCTCATCGCCATGGGCTCGTCGGTGGCGTACCTCTACTCTGTCGCGATGATGGCGGGGCTGCTTTCGGGGCATGTCTATTTTGAGACCGCGGCGGTCATCATCACGCTCATCCGCCTGGGCAAGTTCCTGGAAGCGCGGGCGAAGGGGCGCACCTCGGAGGCCATCAAGAAGTTGATGGGACTGCGCGCCAAGACCGCCCGCGTGGTCAGGAATGGACAGGAGCTTGAAGTGCCGGTTGACGAGGTGCGCGTCGGTGACTTGGTGCTTGTCCGCCCGGGCGAGAAGATCGCCGTGGACGGTGTGGTGGTCGAGGGCCGCTCGGCGGTGGACGAATCCATGCTGACCGGCGAGTCGCTGCCGGTCGAGAAGGGTCCCGGCGACCCGGTCATCGGTGCAACACTCAACAAACTCGGCATGCTCAAGTTCGAGGCGACCAAGGTCGGCAAGGAGACTGCGTTGGCACAGATTGTCCGGCTGGTGGAAGAGGCGCAGGGCAGCAAGGCGCCCATCCAGAAGCTGGCCGACCAGGTTTCGGCTTGGTTCGTGCCGGCGGTGATCGTCCTTGCGCTGCTGACCTTTGCCGGTTGGTATTTCCTCGTCCCGGTCATATTGCCCAATTACCAATTTCCCGATTCCCAATTTACCACTGCCCTCATCAACATGGTGGCGGTGCTGGTCATCGCCTGCCCGTGTGCGATGGGATTGGCTACGCCGACCGCGGTCATGGTTGGCACGGGCAAGGGCGCGGAGTTGGGCATCCTGTTCCGCAGCAGCGAGGCGCTGGAGCGCGCCGGACGTGTCTCGGTGGTAGTGCTGGATAAGACCGGGACGATCACGAAGGGACAGCCGGCGGTTACTGATGTAGTGATTAGTGAACAGTCATCAGTGAACAGTGATGAGTTGCTGCGGCTGGCTGCTTCTGTCGAGAAGGGGAGCGAGCATCCGCTCGGCGAAGCGATTTGGGCTGAGGCCACGACCCGCGGCCTGCCGCTCGCTGAACCGGCCGCGTTCCAGGCCGAGGCCGGGGCGGGCGTCTCTGCCGAAGTGGACGGGCACACAGTCGCAGTGGGTAACCTGCGCATGATGACGGAACGCGGCTATCTCTCTGATGGAGAGACCCGGCTTCTTCAAGAAGCCGGGTCTCTGGAGGCTCAGGCCAAGACCGCCATGCTGGTGGCGGTGGATGGACAAGTGCGCGGTGTCATTGCCGTTGCCGATACGCTCAAAGGCGGCTCGGCGGAGGCAATTGCCGAACTGCACCGCATGGGACTCAAAGTTGCCATGATCACAGGCGACAATCGCAAGACTGCCGAAGCGATCGCGGCTCAAGTAAAAATTGATTTTGTGTTGGCAGAAGTTTTGCCAGAGGGGAAGTCTGAGGAGGTCAGAAAATTACAGTCAAACGTCAAACGTCAAACGTCGGACGTTCGACGTTCGACCTTCAACGTGGTTGCCATGGTGGGGGATGGCGTCAACGACGCGCCCGCCCTCGCGCGGGCGGATGTTGGCATTGCCATTGGGACAGGTACCGACGTAGCCATGGCCGCCGCGCCGGTCACGCTGATCAGCGGCGACCTGCGCGGCGTGGCGCGTGCCATCCGCCTGAGCCGCCGGACGCTTGCCACGATCAAGCAAAACCTGTTCTGGGCATTCTTCTACAACGTCGTTCTCATCCCGGCCGCTGCGCTCGGATTTTTGAGCCCGATGCTGGCGGCAGGTGCGATGGCGTTCAGCAGCGTGTTCGTGGTAAGCAATAGTTTGCGATTGAGAAGGTTTCGAGCCGGCTGATGAGCACTCGACCTGCCTTCGATATGAAGCAGCTCAGGTCGCGTTGGATCGCGTGGTTTGGGCTGCTCTTTGGCGTGTATGCCGGCCTGCCTTTCCTTGCGCCGGTCTTCATGCACGTGGGCTGGACAGGCGCAGGAAAGGCGATCTATTTCGTCTACTCGTTCCTTTGCCATCAACTGCCAGAGCGCTCCTTCTTCCTCTTCGGTTCCAAGTTCACGTATTCTCTCCCGGAGATTCAAGCCGCCTGGCAAAATACGAACAATTTGCTCGTGCTGCGCAAGTTCATCGGCAATCCCGAAATGGGTTGGAAGGTGGCCTGGTCCGACCGGATGGTGTCCATGTTCACCAGTCTATGGCTTTTCGGCCTGCTCTGGTGGCCGTTGCGCGAGCGCCTGCCCAAACTGTCAGTCTGGGGACTGGCGCTGTTCCTGCTCCCGATGGCTGTGGATGGAGGTACGCATTTTTTGAGCGACCTCACCGGAATCGGTCAGGGCTTCCGGGATACGAACCTGTGGCTGGCCTCGCTGACCCACAATGCCTTCCGCCCCGAGTTCTACGCCGGGGACGCCTGGGGCTCGTTCAACTCACTCATGCGCCTGCTGACCGGACTCCTGTTCGGCTTGGGCATCGTCTGGTTCATGTTCCCATACCTGGACGATACACTTTCATAAACCTTGACTCTCTCTGAGAAAGGAATATGCCATGGAAACTGACCCTGTTTGTGGAATGAAGGTTAATCCCGCCAACGCCGCCGCCAAGTCTGTGTACAAGGGGCAGACGTATTATTTCTGCTCGCCTGGCTGTAAAAAGGCGTTCGACAAGGAACCCCAAAAGTACGTCAAACCAGAGGAACACGCCCACCATCACCATTAATCCCTGCCCAAACGCCTCAGCAACGAAACTTTAGCCGTTCTTCATCCAGGGTTTACAATTTCGTTACCATCGAATGGTATCCTTGGAACTCGAAGAAAGGAGTTTGTCATGTTCCTCATGTGGATCATCCCTTTGGCACTGATTGCACTCGTCGTATACGCGATCGTTGGTAGCAAGCCTGGCGCCTCTTTCAAACCTGCCGCCAGCCGCACCTGTGCCCACTGCAATCAGCCGGTACAGAATGACTGGAAGAACTGCCCACATTGCGGGCAGTCTCTGCGGGTGACTTGATGTGCGGTGGACCCGTTCGCCGTCTGCTCGCGCCCCTGGCGGTCGCGACAGTATTCACTGGCAGCCAATCGGCGCAGGCACTCTTTGTTCCTCCAACTGTGACCGCGGAATTGAAGTGCCCGACTTGTAATCGCCCGATTCAGGCCGCCTTCGATTGGTGCCCGCACTGCGGAGTCGGGTTGAAGGCGCGTTCCTGTGGGTACTGCGGGCAAACGGTCGAGGCTGGAAACCTGAGTTGTCCCCACTGCGGCGCACCCGCCAGGGCGTAGCGTGTCACCCTCAAAGAAAGGCAGGAGTAAATGGTCGTCAAGGATCCGGTCTGCGGCATGGAAATTGACCCCCAAATCGCATTCGCTATCCGCGAACACATGGGGCAGACGTTCTACTTCTGCTCGGAGAACTGCGTCCGGCAGTTCGACGCTGACCCGCACAAATTCGCTGTGGCCGGCTCTGCCACAACCGGCTTCAACCCGGAATTATCGCTGTCCAGGATTGATCTCCCAATCCAGGGATTGGAAAAAGACAAGGACGGCCAAAAACTGCAATCCTGGCTCCTGGGTTACCCGGGCGTCCGCCAGGTCAAGGTCAGTCCTGAGGGTGAGGCTGTCCAGGTCATATACGATTCGTCTGAAACGGACCTGGCCGGACTGGTGAAAGCGGTCCGTTCCGCAGGCTTTCGCGTGGGCGGCGCGCAGACGCGCATCGGCATCCAGAACATCCGCTGCGCATCGTGCGTACTCTCGATCGAAGATGAATTGAAGGCCACGCCGGGCGTTCTGAACGCATCGGTCAATGTAGCCACTCAGGAAGCGACGATAGAATACCTTCCGGAGGAGACCAAACTTGCGGACCTGAACGCGGCCATCGAAACCTGGGGTTACAAGACCCGTCCGGCTGCAAGCGCTGAGCCGCAGGACGAGCAGCAAGCCGCCCACGAAAAGGAATACCGCCGCCTGATGCGGCGCTTCTGGTTCGCGGCTGTCATCTCCTTGCCAGTGTTGGCGACCGCCTACTCCAAGTTCGTACCGATCGTCCGCGATTGGAACATGGAAACCCTGCGCCTGGCATGGGGCGTTGCCGCCCTGCTGACACTGCCGGTCCTGTTCTGGTCCGGGAGCGATTTTTTCACCGGCGCGTGGGCAGCCCTGAAACACCGTTCCGCCAACATGAACACCCTGATCGCCCTGGGGACCGCAGCGGCCTGGCTGTATTCCACCATTGCCGTCCTGTTCCCATCCATCTTTCCACAAGGCACATCCGAACCGTTCTACGACGTGGTGGCGGTTGTGATCGCCTTGGTGGTCCTTGGCCAGGCGCTCGAATTGCGCGCCAAGGGTCGCACCAGCGAGGCCATCAAGAAACTGATGGGCTTGCAGGCCAAAACCGCCCGTGTCATCCGGGATGGCCAGGAGACTGACATTCCAGTCGAGGAAGTGTTGGTTGGCGACGTGGTACAGGTCCGCCCCGGCGAGAAGGTCTCGGTGGATGGCGTCATTATCGAAGGCAGTTCGGCGGTTGACGAGTCCATGCTGACCGGCGAGTCGCTGCCGGTCTCCAAGAAACCGGGCGACGAGGTGATCGGTGCAACGCTCAACAAGACCGGGGCGTTCAAGTTCCGCGCCGCCAAGGTCGGCAAGGATACTGCCCTGGCGCAGATTGTCAGGATGGTGCAGGATGCTCAGAACAGCAAGGCGCCCATCGCCCGCATGGCCGACACGGTCTCCGGTTACTTCGTGCCGGTGGTGATCATACTTGCCATCCTGACCTTTGTGCTGTGGTTCGACATCGGCCCGCAGCTGCAGTTGGTCTATGCCCTGGTGACCGCCGTGACCGTCCTCATCATCGCCTGCCCGTGCGCTCTGGGGCTGGCGACGCCGATGAGCCTGATGGTCGGCATCGGCAAGGGCGCGGAAAACGGCATCCTGATCCGCTCCGGCGAAGCCTTGCAGACCGCGCAGAGGATCAGAACCGTTGTCCTGGACAAGACCGGCACTATCACCAAAGGCAAGCCCGAGCTGACGGATACAGTCGTCACGGGAGAATGGAAGGAAGGCGATCTCCTGCACCTGGCCGCCTCGGTGGAACGCTCCTCCGAGCATCCGCTGGCGGAAGCCATCGTTGAGGGCGCAAAGGCGAAGGGAATTCCCCTGAGCGAACCGGCCGCTTTCGAAGCGATTCCCGGTCACGGCGTGATTGCAACTGTGTCCGGTCGGCGGGTCATGCTGGGCAACCTGAAGTTGATGAATCGCGAGGAAGTCGTATTGCGCGGCCTGGAACAAAAAGCGATTGCACTGGCCGATGATGGCAAGACGCCCATGTTCGTAGCCGTGGATGGACAGGCGGCCGGGATCGTGGCCGTTGCCGATACTGTCAAGGAAGACTCCGCCACGGCCATTGCCGCCTTGCAAGAAATGGGCATCGAGGTGGTCATGATTACGGGCGATAACCAGCGTACCGCCCAGGCCATCGCCCGCAAGGTGGGCGTGGACCGGGTGCTCGCGGAGGTCCTGCCGGAAGACAAGGCCAAGAATGTCCACCTGCTGCAAGCCGACCCCGCTGGAAAGCGCGGGGCAGGCGGCAAGCAGGCTTCGCCCCGAGGCTCAGCCCGAGGGGTCGCAATGGTTGGAGACGGCATCAACGATGCGCCGGCGCTGGCGCAGGCGGACGTTGGCCTGGCCATCGGGACCGGCACGGATGTCGCCATCGAGGCCTCCGATATCACCCTGATTAAGGGCAGCCTGAAGGGTGTCGTGACCGCCATCGAGGTCAGCCGGGCGACCATGCGCAACATCAAGCAGAACCTGGTGGGCGCGTTCTTCTACAACGTCCTCGGCATCCCGATCGCCATGGGCCTGCTGTATCCCTTTCTGGGGATCCTGCTCAACCCGCTCCTGGCAGGGGCGGCCATGGCCTTCTCCAGCGTCACGGTGGTAGGCAACGCCAACCGGCTGCGCACGTTCCGGCCGCGCTTCAGCGCCAAATAGGGGAAACCATGACAACACAGGAAAGACGTTACATCCCGGCGCTGAGCTTCCACTGGCTGACCCCGTTCTATGACCCCTTGCTCAAATGGGGAATGTGCGAGGAGACTTTCAAGAACCGCCTGATCGAACGCGCTGAGATTCGGGACGGCGAGCGGGTGCTCGACCTCGGCTGCGGAACGGGCACATTGGCGGTGATGCTCAAAGAGGCCTCACCTCGGGCCCATGTCACCGGCCTGGATGGCGACCCGGAGGTATTGGCAATCGCAAAGGCGAAAGCAGCACAGGCCAATCTCGACATCGTTTGGGAGAAAGGGTACGCATACAAACTCCCTTACCCGGATAACTCCTTCGATGTGGTGGTGAGCAGTCTGGTCATCCATCACTTGACCGCCGCGGACAAAGTACGCGCGTTCCGGGAGGTGCTGCGCATTCTCCGACCCGGAGGCCGGTTTCACATCGTTGATTTTGGGAGGCCATTCAGCCTGCTTACCCGCTTGCAGGCTGCGCTCATGAAGAATCTGGAAGAAGCGGCGGATAATTTTTCGGGCCGGATCGCGCCTATGCTGCAGGAGACCGGTTTCGAATCCGTGAACGAGGCCGAGAGGTTCAATACCATTTTCGGGCCGGTCTGGTTCTACTGGTCCATCAAGTCGAAAGGATAAACCATGACTGCTGCTCAGATTTCAGTTACGGCATTGGGCATCGCATTGTCAGTTCTGATTGCCTGGTTCTTCTGGTTTGCCCCCAAAGGGCAGACGCGCGCCCAAGCCGGGGCCGGCGGCCTCCAGGAAGTGAGCGTAACCGTCAAGGGCGGCTATACCCCAGATGTGATCGTGGTCAAGGCCGGGCGGCCGGTGCGGTTCCACTTCACCCGCCAGGAGAGCTCCGCCTGCTCGGAAAAGGTGCTCTTCCCCGATTTCAAGCAGAATGCGTTGCTGCCAGAGGGTCAGGAAGTGACCCTGGAGTTCACCCCCGAAAGATCGGGGGAATATGGGTTCCAGTGCCAGATGGGGATGCTGCGCGGAAAATTGATTGTGGAAGAATAGCGTCTTCCCAATTTCAATCTCCATGATTCCAGAATCTCCCCTGGCAGAACCCTTCCGCCAGGGGAGATTTGTTCCCATTAACATGGGTCTGGAATGGAGAAACCCGGATGTAGGCCAAAATGCGCATTGCAGGTATAGCTCAAATCCGATTTAATCGGACAAATATTGTCCTATATCAACCCAAGTTGGAGAAACGATGTTCAGAAAAACAATCCCCTCCCTGTCCATCCTCGCGCTTTTTCTCGCTGCGTGTGGGCCCAAGCAGGCCGCACCAACAGAAAGCAATCCACCGATGGCCGGTTCCGGCATGATGGAGACTACCTCCACACCGGGATCGATGATATCGTCCGATCCGGCCGCCGCGCATATGATGGAACCTATCACCGGCAGCAATGTGCAGCCCGCCACGGAAGAGTACGGTGGGCAGCTTCTCCCCTACACCCTCGAAGATGGCGTCAAGGTCTTCCAGCTCACCGCGGAAATGGTGCAATGGGAACTCACCAACGGCGTCTCCGTGACCGCCATGTCCTATAACGGCACCGTCCCTGGTCCCATGATCCGCGTAACCGAGGGCGACAGAGTCCGGATCGAGGTGACCAATGCGCTGGACGAGCCCACCACCGTCCACTGGCACGGGGTCGAGGTCCCCAATAACATGGACGGCGTCCCGGGAATAACCCAGGATCCAATCCAGCCCGGCGAGACGTTCACCTATGAGTTCACCGCCCGTCCGGCCGGAACGTATATGTACCATTCCCATTATGAGGGCGACCGCCAGGTCTCGGCCGGCCTGTACGGAGCGTTCATCATCGATCCGGCCACCCCGGAAGCCAATCCGCCGGATGTGGACGTGACCCTGATGCTCTCCGAGTGGCTGATGCGGGACGGCATGACCTACGCCGCCATGCCGATGGCCGGGATGGAGCCGAATTATTTCACCATCAACGGAAAATCCTTCCCTTCGACCCAAACCATCAATGTCCAGGTCGGCCAGCGGGTGCGCATCCGCTTCATCGGCATCGGCCAGTTCATCCATCCGATGCACCTGCACGGCATGCCATTCACCATTGTTGCCACGGACGGTCATCCGGTCCCGGAAGCGTCCCGGTTGACCAAGGACACGCTCACGGTCGCTCCCGGCGAACGCTACGATGTCGAATTTGTGGCCACCAAGCCTGGACAATGGATGTTGCACTGCCACATCCTACACCACACCACGAACAACAACGTGGAGCCTGGCGGGCTGATGCTCGTTGTAAATGTAACCCCATAACATCAATTACGGAGAATAATCATGCGTACCCCCATCCTTTTATCCACACTTCTGGTAGTCACCCTGTTGCTGGCCGCCTGCGGCGGGTCTAGCCCAGCAGCGACCGCCTCGCCCGCCCATGAGCTGTCCATCACCCTTGAGACGGTTCCCTCACCCGCCACGATGGGTGACGTGGAGATCCGTCTGACGATTCAGGACGCCGTGGGCGCTCCGGTCACCGGAGCGAACGTGATCGTTTCAGCGGATCACACCGACATGTCCGGCATGAATATGAGCGGTCAGGCTAACGAGACCCGGAATGGCATCTATGTCATCCGGTCCAACTTCAGTATGAGCGGAAACTGGATGCTCAAGGTGGAAGTGACCCGGAGCGGGCAGACGGAGAGCCAGGAAATTCTACTCGTCATCCAATAAGCCCGAGCAGTTCGGACGAACCAGACACACCAAGAGGATGGCAACAGGCCTTGCCTGTTGCCATCCCTTGGTAATGGGCCATTTTGCCTATATGAATCCCCGCAGGATGACGCTCACCCCGGAGGATTGTCCGGCATAGAATTCCAGTCGTCCTATTGGTCGAAAGGAGAGTTGGCTATGATGTTCAGAGGCATGTTCATGATGGGGTTCGGGTTGATCGGTATGCTACTGGTCATCGCGTTCCGGTGGCGTTTATCGCCGTCCTGATCTGGGCTTTGACCTGGCGTGGGAATCCCTCTGTGGCTTCGGCGACAATTGCGACTCAAACGATCAGTTCGTCCTCGCACACCTGCTACCATTGCGCGGGAGACTAATTGTGGAATGAATTTAGCGAGACGGCTTATCCCATGACAACGATCTTCAAGATGCTAAAAAATCCATCCTCCTCAGGACAGTGGATAGGCATCGCATTTCTCTCCTTGTTTCTTTGGGTGATCGGTCTGATGCCGTTGATGCCAGGCGGCGAGGAGCATATCCGAGGATTACTGGCATTTCTGGCCCTGGGCATCATCGTCTTTGCGCTGGCCTGGGCCTTGCGGCGCTATCGTTATCACGGCTTCATGATGGCTGTTCTGGTTAGCGCGATTGCTGCGCCTGCTTACATTCTCTTCAAGCGGATATTTCTGCACTTGGAGTTTATCTTCACACTGGTAATCATTGGCGTGAGCGCACGCTGGGGAAAAGGCCCGGGATTCTTATCTACTGTCTTGGTATGGTTAGTCTATGGGTACACTGCTGGCCTGTTTACTGGACAGTCTGACGCAGTTACGGAAACCTTGGTTATGGGCGGGTTCTTTTCGGCGGCGGCATTGGTCGTTGGAACAATTGCCCAACAGCGTGAGGCGGCGCTTGCGGCTCGTTCCCGTTCGCTGGCAGAACTGGAGCAAACTTACGAGGCAACTTTACAGGCATTAGCTTCTGCACTGGATGCGCGTGACCACAGCACTGAAGATCACTCCGCGCGAGTGACATCCCTTGCACTGGCAACTGCAGATGAAATGCAAGTGGAAAGTGATCAGAAGCAATCGCTTCGCTTGGGCGCCTTGTTACATGATATCGGCAAGATTGGTATCCCCGATGCCATCCTGCGAAAGCCCGGCCCATTGACTGAAGTGGAGTGGGAAATGATGCGCCAGCACCCCCAAATCGGTCATGATATGTTACAGGAAATTCCTTTTCTCCGGCCTGCCTTGGAAGTCGTGCTTTATCACCATGAGAAATACAACGGCGAGGGCTACCCCAGCGGATTGAGGGGGAAGTCGATTCCTGTTGCCGCGCGCATCTTCGCCATCGCGGATGTCTATGACGCTCTTACCAGCGACCGTCCCTATCGCAGTGCACTCTCTCATACAGAAGCGCTTGCGGAAATATCCCGGCAATCGGGAAAGCACTTTGATCCTGAGGTTGTTCGTGCATTCGAGCGCGTTGTAACCTATTTCGATTTCGAGGGATTCCATCATGTTTCAGCGAACTGAAGCCTTTACCGTCTGCGGCGGGAAGATCACCGACCCGCAGCGTTATCCCAGCGCCGTCTTTCGAGGCGAGCGGGTTTATTTTTGTACTCCTGCCTGCTTGCGAGCCTTTGAATCCGACCCGGAACGTTTCATGGCCGGGGAGATCGAGCACCCGGAAGAGTGATTGTGAGCGATTAGCAGTTGGCGATTGGCGTTTAGTAAAATCCCCGCCATTGGATGTGGCATTGTCTGGCTGGCCCCGCTCATTTTCGGTGTGGAGGGCTTTCTTGCTCGCCACAGCCAGCCGGTGGCAGCAGTGGCGGATTAGTGCATCGCGGTATAATCTGGCGAAATCGTTCTATTGCGGGAGGCAGTTATGGCAAAGAAAAAACCAGGGGTGATCGCGATCCTTACTGGAGGCGGCGACGTGCCGGGGCTGAACCCGGCCATCCGCGCGGTGACGGTTCGTGCGCTGCGGGAGGGCTATCAGGTTATCGGCATCCGGCGCGGCTGGGCAGGCGCGCTCGAAATCATCCGCGATAAAGAGGTAGATAACAGCAATAATTTCCAGATTCTAAGTGAGGAAATCGTCAACCGGGCGGCGCGCACAGGCGGCACGTTCTTGCACACCTCGCGCACCAACCCGGGCAAGGTCAAAAAGAATGATGTTCCTGATCACTTGAAGGATAGGTACAACGATGAGGTGAATGACCTGACGCCAGAGGTATTGAAGAACCTGGATTTTCTTGGTGTGGATTTTCTGGTGCCTATCGGAGGAGACGACACGCTCAGTTACGGCGTGCGCATGTACCAGGAAGGGGTGAAAGTGGTCGCCATCCCAAAGACGATGGACAACGACGTGCCTGGTACCGATTATTGCATTGGATTCAGCACCTGCGTCACGCGCACTATCTCACTCACCAACGCGTTGCGTACCATCGCCGGGTCGCACGAGCGTTTTCTGGTGTTGGAGGTCTTTGGACGCTATGCCGGCTTCACTGCCATGCTGCCGACCATGGCCGGTGCGGCGCATCGCTGCGTCATCCCCGAATATAAGTTTGACATTGGCCGCCTGACTGAGTTGCTGATCTACGATCGCGACCGCAATCCCAGCCATTATTCGGTGGTACTGGTATCGGAAGGCGCAATGTTCGAGGGTGGGGAAATGATTTTCACCGACCGCTCGACAGACGCTTATGGTCACGCCAAGCTGGGCGGCATCGGCGACTTGGTGGCGGCCAAGTTGAAGGAATTATCTCCGAAATACAATCGCGGCCAGATGGTAGATGTTATCAACCAGAAACTAGGTTACATGGTGCGCGGCGGCGAACCGGACGCAATCGACTCCATCGCCCCGATGGCTTTTGGTAACCTGGCGCTCGACCTGGTTTTGAAAAACATCCATGGCCGTCTGGTTGTGTTGAAGAATGGCTGCTATGACGATGTCCCCCTGGATGTGGTGACGAAAGTCAAGAAGGTCGTAGACGTAAAGCGGTTCTACAATACCGACCGCTATCGCCCCATTTTCGAGAACTTCGAGATGAAGCCGCTGTTCATCATGACCAGCGAGTTGTAAGCGCCGGGGTCAACTTTGGGCAGCCACTAATCGAACGCGTGTATTTTCCAGGCGTTCCATGCTTGCCTTTGCAACGGCTGTCAGGAAACCTTTACAGAGTGCATCGTCTTCCCTGCATAGGTCGCGAAGGGCGTTTGCGTCAATTCTGATCACGCGACAGGATTTATCAACTCGAATCGTTGCCGTGTACTGATAGGGTTCTATCAAGGCTGAAATGCCGAAGATTTCCCCGGGGCTAATATCGTCAATGAAGTATTCTTTGCGGTAGTTGGGATTGTTATCCGTGGTGACGATGTAGTAATAGAGAACGTTACCGCTGATCAAGAAATAGAGTGCGTTAGCTGGCTGCCCTGTTTCGAGAATAACGTCGTCAGTAAGGTGATCGCCCTTCCAGCATTTTGGCCAAATGGCTTGGGATGTGATGATTATGCCCTGGCGGCTGCCAGCTCGACCTGGGTGTAACCCAGTTTGCAATCCACCTCCATCAGGGCGCGCAGGGCGTTGGCGTCAATTTCGATGACTTTGATGGGCGTGGTGCTCTTGGCTGTAGAGATGAACTTGTAAGGCTCGATCATCGAGGAGACGCCGAGTACTTCGCCCGGAGCGATGGATCCTACCAAGACGTTCACATCTGGTTTGATCGTAGCAATTCCAGGGTGGCCTCAACCGCCAACGGTACGGCCGCCGAGATTGCAGGTGAAAGCTCCTCTGAAAAGTCGTACACGTTTTGCGCCTCGATTGCGACCACCTGCACCTGTTCGTCTTTTGGCAAGGCGAAGTTCATGCTGCGCCCGAGGTTCAGAGCGGTGCGCAGGGAAGCGTCGTGGGCCGAAGCGGAGTGACCGGCGGTCGGGTCTGGCAGAGAGTCGAGTGTGAAGGTCGTCACGCTTCCCAGCGGCTTTTTGCCGGTGAAAATGGCATCAATCAAGATAACACGCTCATAGCCGGTCAGGCGCTCCATCAAGCTGAGGCCGCCCAGCGAGGCGCAATCCACCTCCACGGATTGTAGATTGTAGATTGCGGGTTGCGGATTGTCTAGTTCCTGTCGGATTTTTTTTCGCAACCGTCCACCCGACGCCGTCGTCGCCGAGAATGGGGTTGCCGAGGCCGATTATTAAAGTCTTCATGGTCTGATAGTCGAATAGTCTGATAGTCTGGTCGTCTGGTGTCGAATAGCAATGATCACGAACCCGTAGTGACGACTTCAGTCGTGCGGCGAAAAAGCGACTAAAGTCGCCACTACGAAGCTTTTTCGTGAAGTATTGAGAATATCTATGAAGTCAATTCGACCATTAGACTATCTGACTATCAGACTATCCGACTGCTTGACTAATCAACAAACTGCTTCAAGACTCTAACCGGATTGCCCTCGGCGTCGTGGATGGTAACTTCGAGCGGCATCTGCCCGGGCAGGGAGTGTGTGGCGCAGCCGAAGCATGGATCGTAGGCGCGGAAGGCCATCTCGACCATGTTGAGCAGACCCTCGGTTACCACCGTGCCTTGCTTGATCAGGCTGCGGGCGGCCTTGTTGATAGACATGCTGATCGGGGCGTAGTTGTTCGTCGTCCCGACGATCAGGTTGACCTTGGTCACCACGCCGCGCTCGTCGGTCCAGTAGTGATGCGTCAGCGTGCCGCGCGGCGCTTCGACGATGCCCACGCCCTCGGTCGGTTTTTCGGTTGGGATGGTGTGGAAGTTCGATGAGGTGATCTCGGGGTCGGTAACCAGCTCTACCCAGCGTTCGGCTGCATAAAGCAGCTCGATCAGGCGCGCCCAATGGGTCGCCAGCCGCTGGTGGACAGGCTTGCCGCCCAGTGTCTTGTAGAACTTGTCGTATTCTTCCTGAGCGCGGGGTGTGGCCATGCCGTCCGCGGCGTTGAGGCGCGAGAGCGGGGTGGCGCAGTAAACGCCCGAGTCTTTGCCATCCACAAAGCCCTTCCAGCCAACTTTCTTAAGATACGGGAACTTGAGGTAGGTCCAGGGTTCGACGTGCTCGGCGATCCAGTCGGTGTATTCACTGGGGGCGTACTTGCCCAGCCGCTTGCCATCCGGGTCCACCACGCTGACCTTACCATCGTAGAAGTTGGTGTGGTTGTTCTCGTCTACCAAGCCGATATAGTGGGTCTTGTGGGTGTAGATATCGCCCAGGATCAAATCCACGTAAGCCTTATTGCTCAGCACGATATCGTTGAAGAGTTTCAGGCTGAATTGGGCGAACTCGATAGCCCATTTGCCCATCTCTACGATTTCCTTCTGCTGTTCCTTCGTGATGCCTTTGGTCAGGCCCCCAGGGATGGATGTGCAGGGATGGACTTTCCGCCCGCCGATCATCTCAACCACGGTGTGGCCGTACTTGCGGCACTGGATGACTTTGCCGCCGATCTCCAGCCCAACCTTGTGGATGACGCCCAAAATGTTGCGCTCGGCCACGGGCGCATCCGGCCCCATGACGAAATCGGGCCCGGCCAGGGCGTAGAAGTGGGTGGTGTGGTCGGTGACGTAGAACGCGCTGTAGAGCAGCTCGCGCAGCATCTTGGCGGTGCGGGGGATGTCCACGTGATAGACGGCGTCGGCTGCCTTGGCGCCAGCCATGTGGTGTGCCTCCGGGCAGACGCCGCAAATGCGGTTGGTCAGCAAGGGCAATTCCTCGACCGGCCTCCCAACGCAGAAGCGCTCAAAGCCGCGCAGCTCGGGGATCTGGAAGTAGGTGTTAGCGACATTGCCTGCATCGTCGAGGAAGATCTCGATCTTGCCGTGGCCTTAGAGCCGTGTGATGGGGTCAATCGTTATTCTTTGCATAGAAGCCTCCGGTTACTTGCCCTGCCAGGCTGGTTTCCCAGTTCGCAGCAGCGATCCGGCCAGGTTGAAACGGTAGAATTGGCCGGCTGGATCAACGAGACCGTCGAGGATGCGGTCAATGTCTTCGGGTTTTTCGGCGTCAACGACCGAGGCGAAGGCGGAGATCAGGCGCGCGCCGTAATCTATGACGCCATCGGCCGGGCCGTAGCAACCGATGCACTGCGCGCCGGCCGTCGGGCACTTTGCCCCGCAGCCCTGGCGCGTGGCCGGACCATTGCAGGGGATGCCCTGTTCGAGCAGGCACAGCTCAGGGTCGGCATGGGTCAGTTGAATGCGCCCAAATTCCTTGATGGTCTTGACGTTGCGCTTGCGCGGGCAGTCGTCGCAGACGGTGGATTTGTCCGCGCCGATGGTCGCGCCTTTGGGCGGCAACTGCGCTTTCCCTTGCAGCACCTGAACGACCAGGTCAATGACTGCGGCGATCTGGTGCGATTCGGGCGGGCAGCCGGGCATGTAGTAATCCACGTCCACCACCTGATCCAATGTTCTCAGCACAGGATAGATGGTCGGGATGTGGATTTCGCCTTCCGGCATCTTGTACGAGGGTTGAGGGTGAATGCCTTGCGGATTATCGGTCGAGACGGTGTGATAGGCCGTATCGAAGATTTCGCTGATCGGGCTGAAGTTCGCCAGGCCAGGAATGCAGCCCTCGCAGGCGCACGAGCCGAAGGCCACCAGGATCTTGGATTTCTTGCGCAGCATATGGGCGATGTGCTCGTTCTCGTCGTTGCGAATGCCGCCGTTCCAGAGTGCCAGCAAGATCGAGCCATCCTCCATCGCCTCCACATCCTTGTACTTGGCGTCCATCGCCACCGGCCAGAAGACGACGTCGAAGTTGGCGTCCACATCCAGGATCTTCTCGTGGATGTTCAGGACGGCGATCTCGCAACCGCCGCACGAGGCGGCCCAGTACATTGCAAATTTCGGTTTGGCGCTCATGCTACCACCTCCTCCATGATGGGTGTGGATACGCTCTCGATGCTCTTCGCGGGCCAGTTGAGCGGCCCGAGGGCGCGCACTTCCTCGACGTACTTGTTGATGGTGTCGGCGAGGATGGCGCCTTCCGCCGCGCTGGCCCAAACTAGCTTGAGGCGTCCGGGTTCGATGCCCATCTGAGTCAGCACCCGCTTGAGCAGGTGGAAGCGCCGCAGGGCTTTGTAGTTTTGCTCGACGTAGTGGCAGTCGCCCGGGTGGCAACCCGAGATCAGCACCGCGTCAGCTCCGCCGGCAAAGGCTTTCAGCACGAAGGTCGGGTCCAGACGCCCGGAGCACATCAGCCGGATCAGGCGGATGTTGGGCGCGTACTTCATGCGGGCGGTGCCGGCCATGTCGGCGGCGCGGTACGAGCACTAGTTGCAGGTGAAGCCGACGATGACTGGTTCAAAGGGCTTGGTTTCGGGAGTATCGGTCATAGGTTTTTCTCCTGGCGTAGTTGGTTACGGGATACCGACGTGGTTTCTGTAACTCAATTTACGCCACAGCTTCCTTCTTGAGAATATTAAGAAGTAGCAGGTTATCGATCTGAGACATGATCTGCAGATTCGAGAAACCTGTTCCTGAAATAGCACCCGTTGGGTAGGTCGCCGCTTATAGCGTTACATAGAAATGTATTGTGAACAGACGTGGTGTGACCAAATGTAGGGTCAGGCATGTGGGTAAATTAGGAAATAGTTTTCGGTTGGCCTTGTGCGAGGAGGGATTGTTCTGCTTGTTGGAATTCTTCTGGTGTATTGAGATTTATAAAAGCCTGATATAGCGGAGTATATTTTTCTGTTTCATCAAGCGAAAGTACGTGGACTTTTATCTTATGAAACCAGCATGTGATTTTTCGCTCTCCTGCTTCTATGGCTGATTTTATAAATGGTAAACAGGTTTCAGGCCGGTAAACGGCATGGAGTGGTTCAAGTCCATGCGGTGTTGATGGAATTACAACATCAACCCCCAATTTTATTATCAAATTACGTTCATATTCAAACAGAGGCAGAGATGAGAAGGGCATATCACAACCTACAACAGCAACAAGAGAGTTCTTTGCTACGCTAAGAGTAGTGTATATACCTCCCAGGGGACCAAGCCCAGGTTTGATATCTTGGTAGAGTTGCAGGCCAAGAAAGGAATAATTCGCCGGGCAGTTTACTACCACAAAAATATCTTCCGACAAAAATTTAAGTTGTTCAATAGTATGAAAGATGAGCGGCCGCCCCAAGAATAATTTGAGGGCCTTATCCTGACCCATGCGACCGGATTTTCCGCCGGCTAGTATAGCCAAGGAGATCATAAAAATTATCAACTTGCTAAGAACGCCTGCCAGCTGCACATATGCAGCCGGCAGGCGTCTAACAACTTAGGGATCATTTATCTGTTTTGCGGAGATATATGAACCAGTAGACCAGACCGACCATAATGGCACCACCGATGATGTTACCGATGGTGACCGGAAGCAGGTTGGCGAGGAAGAAGTTGCCCCAGGTCAGAAGGGAGAAATCAGCAGCTGTCTTGCCGATGGCTGTAAAGAAGGCAGGATCACCCATGTACTTGATGAACAGGGCGGAGGGGATAAAGTACATGTTGGCGACGCTGTGCTCGAAACCGGCGGCTACGAAACAGGCGATCGGGGGGATGATCGCTAGGATTTTATCGGTGGTTGAGCGGGCGCTGTAACACATCCAGACCGCCATGCAGACCAAGGCATTGCACATGATTCCCAGGGCAACAGCCTGGATGAATGTGAAACCGGTCTTGGCCTCGCCGATATTGAGCGCAGCCAGGCCGATGGCACCGTTCCCGAATGCGTATTGTTTCCCCAGGAAGACGATGTAAGCAGTGGCGATGGAGCCGACGAAATTTCCTAGGTAAACAATCAACCAATTGCGCAGCAGCCCGCCCAGGCTGATCTTCCTGCTGGCGAAAGCCATAATGATCAGGTTATTGCCGGTGAAAAGTTCCGATCCGCCGACAACAACTAAAATCAGACCGACAGTGAAGGCTAAGCCAACGAGCAGGCGGACGATGCCATAGGGCAGTCCGGTGGTGAAGGCCGACGCGCCCGTTGGATCCTTCACGGAAATAGCGCCCGCTGCGACGGTTGTGGCAAAGATGGCGCCGATGCCGATGAAGGCCCCTGCCAGGATAGCCAGTAAGAACATTTTTATTGCCGGGAGGGCGGCTTTCTTGACGCCCAGGTCTTCTGCCTTGGCAGCCATCGTGGCTGGCAAAAAGGCATCGAATGAAATTTGTTCACTCATTTTGTTTTATCCTTTTCCTTATTAG
>CAYZIQ010000026.1:0-5822 GCA_964478375.1 uncultured Chloroflexus sp.
TGGCGTCGTAGGTGTAGCTGTCTTTGGGCACCTGGCTCAAGAAGTCGGCAGGCAGGGGGGGCAGAAAGGCGATTTTCTGCTCTTCGATAATTTGGCCGCTGGCGGAGAGAGTAGTCATGGTTAACTGGTTGTTAGTGAAAGCAAACTTGGCGGAGTTGTCCGCGGAAATCATGATGCGCAAAGGGTTGTCCGCGTTGATCACATTGCTGCCGGCCTTGCCGCCGCCGGTGAAAAACCAGACCCCGACCGTGCCCGGCTCCAGGCCCCAAGCATTCCCATCCTGGGCCACAAAGGCCGCGCACTTGACGCCTTCGGGCACCGGCAGGTTCTGCCAGAAAGCCAGCTGGTCTTTTTGGCCGTCAAAGGCATAGACGGCCGGCCCCTCTCCGTCAGCTTGAAGCTGGGAACCGGTGGTTAACTGCTCGGCAATGGCCACCGAGCACAAGCCGTTACTGACTCCGCCCACTACGCCATTGGTAAGCTCAATCGGCGCGCCGCCTTTTTCCCGTAAAGCGGCAAAGACATCCTGGGGCAGGGTAAACAGTTCTCCGCTTAGGCCGTGGTCGACGCCGGGCAACTTCTCGCCCTCCCATGCGAGGGGGGTAATCGTTGCCGTCGGCGAGGGAGAGGGGAGTAGTGTCGCACTCGCAGCAGGAATTCCTTTCCCTGGGGCGGGCGCGCAGGCAGCGAGGCCCGCCAGCGAGATTAACACGAGCGCACAATGAAATTTGTGGTACATTTGGCCCTCCTACAGTGAGGAGGTGACTGTCACTTCCGAAGTGACAGTCACCTGCCAGCCCTTTTTGATAAAACGGATGCAGGTGCCGGTCGAGGTGACCGGGGCAGAAGGTGTCCCAGGTGTTCAACTCGGTGGTCACGCCGAGGTGGACGAACCAGTAATATTGCAGTGCCTCCCAGAAATCGCGCGGCGCGTGCGCCGGGACGTGCGCACAAACCTCAGCGATGCGCTCCAGCTCAGCCTTACGCTGCGGATCGGTTTCTCGTTTTGCCAACACCCGCGCTAGGTCCGCGTGACGTTGCGCAAAGCGGATCAGCGCCTCGGCGCAGATGGACATGGCCTGTAATTCCTGTTCTTTGGCGTATGCCAGCGGGTCGTGGAGATAGTCCAATTCCTGGAGACTGTGCTGAATATCCGCCTCGAAATCCAACATGCCTTTGCGGTAGATCTTGTCGTCCAGCACGGTGTGACCGGGGGCGCGCTGCTCCATGAATTCGGTGAAGATGCCCGCCTCGTAAGCGGCTCTCCATTCATCGGTCATCTCGGCGAAGAGCAGCTCGCGCATAGATTTGTCTTGCCAGAACGGGATGATCTGCTTCTCGTAAACCTGTCGCACCTGTGGGCTGACCGCAAAGGGGATTTTTTCGCGCGAGTTGAGGATGTCCAAGTCTTGCAGGCTGTGGCAGCACAGTTCTGGATAGGTCGGCGTTGCTTTGGGGGCCGGGCCCTTCTCACCGACGATCAGTTCCCCTTCGCCGATGTAGATCGTTTTATGCTCCATCAAGTATTGGAAGGCCAGGGCGCGGCGCACTGGAGTAGAGACCAAACCTATATTCTGCTTGTAGAATTTCGTAACCAGTTCGGCGCGCTCGCCGGAGAGAGTCTCCTCGGCGTCGAGGGATTGCCGACGAAGTTTTTTCACGCGTTCGGAAACGGTCATGGCGGCCTCCAAAGGTGCCTATTTTACCTGCAAGCCGTGTGCTCGCAGGATTTCTGCAATCTGCCCCAGCCTCTCCTCGGAGGGTGGACAGATATCGGGCAGCGGATACTCCAGGCCCAACCCAACGTATTTGCTCGTAGCGGCATGATGGTAAGGCAGGAGTTCGAGGCTGTGTAAACGGGGCAACGAGGCCACGAATTCACCCGTCTGGCGGATGTTCTCCTCATCATCGTTGACCCCCGGGATTACCGGCAAGCGTAATAAGATGGAATGACCGCGCTTCGAAAGCTCCTGCAGATTGGTCAGGATCAAGTTGTTGGAAGCCCCAGTAAATTGGCGGTGCCTGGCATTGTCAATCAATTTGAGATCGTACAGGAACAGGTCCACGTAGCCGCGCACCCGCTCGAAGGTATCCCAGGCTGCAAAGCCGCAGGTATCCAGGGCGGTAGGGATTTCCCTTTCCTTGCAAGCCTCGAGCAATCCTAGCGAAAAGCTGGGCTGTGCCAGCGGCTCGCCGCCGGATAAAGTCACGCCGCCGCCTGACTCGTCGAAAAAGGGGACGTCGCGTTCGATCTCGGCCATCACCTGGGCGACGGTCATCTCGCGGCCGACAATCTGCCGCGCCTCGGCATAGCAAACGAGGGTGCACTCCCCGCAGCGCTCGCAGCGCTCTCGCTGGACCTCGGGGCCTGCTTCGCCCAACCTGGCCGCTCCCTGCGGACAGGCTTCCACACATGCCCCGCAGCGGATGCAGTGCGCGCCCCGCAAGATGACTTCCGCACCTGGGAACTGGCCTTCGGGATTGTGGCACCACCGGCAGCGCAGTGGGCAGCCTTTGAAGAAAACCGTCGTGCGGATACCGGGCCCATCGTGAATGGAGTATTTTCTTATATCGAAAACGAGGCCCATTCTCAGAGCAACTTGCGAATGTGTTCGATATGGTCTCGTTCGTGCCACAGGGCGCGGCGCAGAATCTTGCGCGGGCTCCAGAATTCCCCATCTATGCCAACCACTTGCTTGGAACCTTCTAGTTTCGGTAAGGCCGTTTTGAGCAAGGCGCGGACTTTCTCAAGCCGCGCGAAGGGTTCTTCGGGCACTTCCTGGCGTGGGAAAGCCAGCCCAAGCCGATCCAGGTACCACCATTCCGCCCCGCCGACGTGGCCGAGAATCCCCTTGATGCTCCAACGTTCGCCCAGGTAGGTCTGATTGAGTTTCTCGTCGCTCAAGCTCTCGACAGTTATCAAGAGATCAGACCGGCTCCATGCGAGCAGCTTCAGGGCACGCTGGATCTCGATGGCCGTCAATGGTCTCCAGTCGAAGCGGAAGAAGGATTCCACGCTGTAGCCATCTTTCTCGATTCGATCGAAGTCGTCGTTGATGAGATAGACATTCCAAGTTTCCTCTACGCGGGTTTCGATTTCCTCGAAGTTCAACCATGTGTTTGGCTCGTGTTTGAGGATCCAGGTTGCATAAACCTGGATCGCCCCGCGTAAGCTACCTTCCGCCACCTTGGCATTGGGACCATAGGCAAAGCAGCCGGGATGTTCGAGCGCCCAGGCAATCGAACGTCCCTCGTTGTTGTTTTCGATACCGACGCGAAAGATCATGTTGGCCTCCTGCAAGCCAATTAAACCACTTAATCAAGCACTTTTGCCGGGCTTATCTGCTCTGACAGCCAGCCAGCTAACCGTACCGGTTCATGAACTTTTCCATGCGGTGCAGGGCTTCTTCGATCTTCTCATAGGCCGTTGCATACGAGCAACGGACAAAGCCCTCTCCACCTGCGCCGAAGGAGTTGCCCGGCACAACGGCGACGTGCTCCTCTTGCAACAGCTTCTGAGCAAAAGTCTCGTCGTCCATGCCCGAGGCGGCGATCTTCGGGAAGGCGTAGAACGCGCCACGCGGCTCAAAGGTGGTCAGGCCCAGGCGGTTGAGACCGGCCACGATCAGCCTGCGCCGCCGGTCATACTCCGCTACCATCTCCTGAACGTATGGCTCGCCATTCGACAATGCTTCGATGGCCGCTTCTTGGGCGATGGTCGGCGCGGACATGATAGTGTACTGATGGATGCGCACCAGACCTTTAATGATATCTGCCGGCCCGGCCGCGTAGCCGATGCGCCAGCCGGTCATGGCGTAATCTTTCGAAAAGCCGCCCAGCAGCACGGTGCGTTTTTGGATGCTCTCGCCCAGCGAGGGGACGCAAACATGCTGGAAGTCGTAAACCAGCCGGTCGTAGATCTCGTCTGAGATCAGGATCAGGTCACGCTGCTCGGCGATTTTGGCGACCTCGCTCAGGGTCTCGCGCGCCGCCACCGCCCCGGTCGGGTTGCTCGGATAGCCGACGAAGATCGCTTTGGTGCGCGGCGTGATGGCAGCGCGCACGCGGTCGGGGTCGAGCTGGAAGTTGTCTTCTAAACGGCTGGGGACCTCGGCTGGCATGCCGCCCGCCAGAATCACCTCTGCCTGGTACGAGACGAAGCATGGTGTGGGGATGATGACCTCGTCGCCCGGGTCGAGCAGGGCGGTCATGGTCAGGTAAAGCGCCTCCGAAACGCCGACCGTGATGATGATCTCGGTCAGCGGGTCGTATCTCACGCCGTAGAGCTTTGCCAGATGGTTCGCCAACGCTTGGCGGAGTTCCAGAATTCCCGCGTTCGAGGTGTAGTGCGTCTCGCCTGCCTCCAAGGCGCGCTGGCCGGCGTCCATGATCGGCTTGGGAGTGGTGAAATCCGGCTCGCCGATGCCCAGCGAGATGACGTCCTTCATGGTGGCGGCAATGTCGAAAAACTTGCGGATGCCCGAGGGCTTCAGCCCAACTACCCGCTTCGCAAGGTATTGCCTGTCAGGGACTTCCTGCATCCTTCCTCCTCAAGGTTGATTGATGCGCCACTCGTCGTACAGCTCGCCGTAGAACAGCTCGAAGATTTGCCCGTTGGCTGTTTTGACGCGAAAGCACTTCGCACCAGGGATGCGCCAGCGTTCCAGGATTTCGGCGATTTCGAGCCGCTGCCCCTCCCATGTTAGGGCAGTGGGCTTCTCGGCGTATTCGTACTCGGAATGGCATTCGACGATATCAGGCATTCTCTTGAAGACCAGGCTGCCGTGCCCGGTCAGCGATGGTGAGAGCCATCGCTACAATTTGATAACAGAATTGTCTCCAACATTCAACATCATTGGCTGGTCCTCTACGCCTCGTCCCTCGACTTTGGCCTGCAGGCCGATAAACGAGCTGCTCAAAGCCGCCGCGTTGACATCCACTCCCTCCTCGAGAATGGAGTTCTCGATCTTGCTGTCTGTGATGGCACAGTTTGCGCCGATAGAGACGTGCGGCCCGATCGTGGAATTGACGATCTTAGCAGTGGGATGGATAAACACAGGCCGATTAATCCTGACATCTTCGCCAACGTGATTGGCCGAATTTTCGCGTCCATGCTCCAGCAGATAGCGATTCGTCTCCAGCGTGGCCTCGACCGTGCCGGTATCCAGCCAGACGGAAACTTTTTGCGTGCGGAACTGCGCACCGCGTTCGAGCATGATGTTGATGGCCTCCACCAGGAAATACTCGCCTTTCAGGGATATGCCGCGCCGCGTTTGCTCTTCGATGGCTGAAATCAACGCCTCACTGCTTTTGAAGTAGTAACAGCCCACCACGGCAAGATTATTATCACGTGTTTCCGGCTTTTCGATGAGATGGGTCACTCGGCCCTTCTTATCCACTTCCGCAACGCCGAAACGGCGTGGGTCAGGCACGGTTTTCGCCCAGGCTATGCCGTCGAGGCTCTCGTTTGCCAGAAAGGAGAAATCGGTCTCGATCAGCGTATCCGAGAAGCACATAATCATCGGCCCAGTCAGGTGTTGGCGCGCCAGCCAGAGCGCGTCCGATTGGCCGCGCATCGCAGACTGCACAACGTAATGCACCTTCAGGCCGGGATAATGGGCCTGCATAAAAGCCGGGATCTGTAGTTCGCCCAGATACGGTTCGACAATGAAAATGTATTCGGCACTTTGTGGGTCAGGAATGGAATCGAACATCTCCAGCAAATGGTCGAGGGCGGTCTTACCCGCCACGCTGACGAGCGGCTTTGGCTTGCTCCAGGTCTGGGGTCTCATGCGCGTGCCCCAGCCCGCCATCGGGATAAC
>CAYZIQ010000026.1:5922-26388 GCA_964478375.1 uncultured Chloroflexus sp.
GCTTGCTCCAGGTCTGGGGTCTCATGCGCGTGCCCCAGCCCGCCATCGGGATAACAATTTTGAGGTTCATAGCTCTATTTTACGGCAATTTGACAAGAAGCACGAAGCTTCACAATAGGCTGTGCAATGGAGTGAAAAGCATCCTGACTTCGCGCGGTGACGGGAGTGGCCGCACTCCAGGCATGACTACTGTTCCAATTCGGCGATGACTTTTTCTCTCATCAGTTATCACTGATGACTGATCACTTTGAGATTCGCCAGCGAGGCCGCCAGTCGTTTCATGCCGACACTCTCGAAGAAAACGTCCACTGTCTCATCTTCATCTTGGATTTTGCTGGTCAAAACGATGCCCTCGCCCCAGATAGGGTGACGGATGCGCATCCCAGCCTTGAACGCGGCGTGTTTAACGGGAGCAGGCTGCGGCGTGGAAAGAGTCCGCCAGGATGGGGGGGAGGAAAAAGCCGAAGAGCGGCGCCCGGCGCGGGACTTGCCGTTCAGCAATTCGGGCGGGATGTCATCCAGAAAACGGGAAGGAAGGGTCTCTTCGGCGTAGCCGCTGCCTGCCTTGAGCCTGTCGAAGGGCCCGCCGCGCCGCAGGCAGCGTACCAGGTAGAGGCGATCCTTAGCGCGGGTGATACCGACGTAGAACAGGCGGCGCTCCTCTTCCATCGCCTCGGGCTCATCGAACGAGCGGCTGTGGGGCAGGATACCGTCGTCCAGGCCGACGATGAAGACAACGCCGAATTCCAGGCCCTTCGCCGCGTGGAGCGTCAGGAGCGTGGGGGCGTCCTGGCCTTCGGTCAGGGTGTCCTGGTCGGAGATGAGCGCCACGTTTTCGAGAAACTCGGTCAGGGTGCGGGACTCGTACTCGACCGTCAGCCGGCGCAACTCCTGGACGTTCTCCCAGCGCTCGGCGCCCTCTTCCGTGCCATCGTCGAGATATTCTTTGTAGTTGATGTCGGCGATGATGCGGTCGAACAACTCGGTGACGGTAGCCCTGGTTGCCTCGGCGCACCAGTTGGCGAGCAGACCGCCGAAATCGGCCAGCGGCAGGATGGCGCGGCCGCTGAACTGCACCCAAAAGGGCGAAGCCTCACCGCGCGCCAGGTCGAGCAGCAATGCGCTCGGCGAGGCGTTCGCCCCGCGCGCGTTGGTGTGCAAAGCGAGTACGGTCTTATCTCCGATGCCGCGCGGCGGAACGTTGAGGATGCGGTCGAGAGATACCTCGTCAGCAGGGTTATGTACCAGGCGCAGGTAGGCGATGATGTCTTTGACCTCCCGCCGTCCGTAGAAGCGTTGCGCGCCGACCAGGCGGTAGGGCAAGCGGGCCGCCAGGAAGGCCTCCTCGAGCAGGCGGGATTGGGAGTTGGTGCGGTACATCACGGCGCAATCCCCGGCCTCGTATTGTCTGCTGGCAATCAGTTGGACGATGCTATCCACCACGAAGGAGGCTTCGCCATAATCGTCGTTGGCCTCGTAATAGAGGACCCGCTCCCCTTGGCCGCGCTCGGTAAAGAGCCTTTTGCGGCGGCGGTGCGGAGCGCGGTCAATGACCGACATGGCCGCGTCGAGGATGGTCTGCCGAGAGCGGTAGTTCTGTTCGAGAAGGATGATTTGTGCCTCAGGATAATCCTTTTCGAAGCGTTGAACGTTGCGGTAGTCCGCGCCGCGCCAGCGATAGATGGAGTTGTGGACAACAATACCCCCCGCCAGGTAGTTGTGCAGGTTATCCACTTCCAAATCGTATACTTCGCCGTTGTAAGGCTGACGGGAAACCTCAGTAATTACATCTTCGATGATTTCGCCGTCGCTCTCGATGGCAATGATCATCGTTGGATGAAGGTGGCTGGCGGGCATCAGGCTGAAGCGCGGCGCGAGAGGAGATTTGCCTTTATCCACAAGAAACGCGCCGACTACAATATCCGCGTTGCCGGCATCACGGCTTAATTTTTGTGCAGCCTCATGAGCATCATCATATTGCAAACGATTTAATCCCACCCGCCAGTTATTTCTGCTGCGAATGCTCGGTTTATAGCCGAGCGATTTGAGCCTTTCTGCCAATTCCGGTTCACTGCTCCAAAGATCAACGCGGTGCGCGTGCCAGGGGGATTGATTGGTGCTGCGGCTGTCCCCGAAATACCGTAAATTAACGATATTCCGATACGTGCCTTGAGGAACGTAGTGCGGATACCTGAAGTCCATTTCAAGGTCAGCCAGGAGATGTTTCGCATTCTTCTCAGTATCTATTGCTGTGTACAGTTTGTCTATATAGTCTTGCGACATTCGCATCCGCCGTCCACGCACGTGGAAGACGGTAGTTGGAACGCTGTAATTAAAAGAATAATATGCCTCCCAATAATGCGCTTCATCTCGATGCTGGCAAACCTTTAGAACCCAGATGCGATCAGCGTTTTCCTGATTACTCCGGACCTGTAAGCCAATTTGAAGTTCTGGCCTGACGCCATCACTGCGGGCATGAGAGGCAATCCCAATTCGGTAGCCTTTATCTTTGCGAAACATCAGGTAAACGTAGTGGAGGCCGGGATTGAGTCCAAGGCGGGCAAAAACCACGTGATTGGGCGTGGCACTGAATGAATGGCCACTCTCGGTCACTATTTTTACGATTTCACCTTCAAAGGGCCTTTTCCCAACATGATTGACCTGGCACGAAAGAGTGGAGCCGCGTCCACTTGCGGCAATAACCTGGTCGCCTTCCTTGAAAGTTTCGATGGCTTTTTGCCCAGTCGGCGTCAAAACCAGGCTGCCAGCCGGGAAACATTGATCTGGATCACCAACAACGAAGATGTTATTGTGTACCGATGCCAGATGTTTCAGCAACACATACTGGGCGTAGTTAGTGTCCTGGA
The DNA here is from genome assembly GCA_964478375.1 of uncultured Chloroflexus sp. GTDB lineage: Bacteria > Chloroflexota > Anaerolineae > Anaerolineales > Villigracilaceae > CG2-30-58-95. Next base: position 8,790 of record CAYZIQ010000026.1, read on the forward strand.
ACTCATCCACCAGCACATGCACGAAGCGTTTGGCGTACTTCTCGCGCACGGCGGGGAAATCCGAAAGCAGATGCGCTGTCCACAACAGCAAGTCGTCGAAATCTACCGCGTTGTTCTGTTTCATTAGTTCTTGATAACGCGCATAAACGCGCTTCACCACCTCGTCACGGTAGGTCTGGATGGGGTAGTTTTCGGGGAAAATCAGGTCATTTTTGGCGCGCGAAATCGAGCCGTGCACCGAAAGCGGACGGTAGGTTTTGTCGTCCAGGTTCAAGTCACGGATGGCAGCCTTGACAACCCGCTGCTGGTCATCCTCATCGTAGATGACGAAGCTAGAGTTAAAGGGAAGGTGCTCGGCCTCTCGCCGCAGCAGGCGGGCGCAGATGGCGTGGAACGTCCCCAGCCACAAGCCATTGGTGGCCTGCTCGCCCAGCAATCCGCGCACGCGGCCCTCCATCTCCCGCGCCGCTTTGTTGGTGAACGTGACGGCCAGCATCTGGTAAGGACGCACGCCCTCGCGGCCGATCAGATAGGCGACGCGCTGGGTCAGCACACGTGTCTTTCCGGACCCGGGGCCGGCCAGCACCAAAACAGGCCCAGTGCCAACCGTCACGGCCTGGCGTTGCTGAGAGTTGAGGTTGTCGAGGAAATCCATGGGGGGAAGTTTGCAGGGGTGACGTAGGGGCGACCAGCTGGTCGCCCCCTACAAAATGACTATTTCAATTCGGACGTGCAATTCGGGCAGCGAGTGGCCTTGGCGGGAATAGCCGTGAAGCAACGCGGACATTCCTTCGCGGTCGGCATGGCCGACGCGGGGACGGACTTCTTGTAAAGCTGGTTGATGCCCTTGAGCAACAGGAAGATAACAAAAGCGATGATGAGGAAATCAATCACGTTATTGATGAACAGGCCGTAGTTGATGGTCGGGGCACCAGCGGCCTGGGCGTCGGCCAACGAGGCGAAACTTTGTCCATCCAGGCTGGCGAACAGGTTGGAGAAGTTCACGCCGTGCAGCAGCAGTCCGATGGGCGGCATGAGGATGTCATTGACCAGTGAGCTGACGATCTTGCCGAAGGCCGCGCCAATGATAACGCCGACGGCTAAGTCTACCACGTTGCCGCGCAGGATGAAGGTTTTGAATTCTTTGAACATAGGAGGCTCCATACGAATTGTCGTCCAGAGGCATCATTGTACCGTCAGGGTATGTGAATGTCAACGAACCGGCCTCGCAGGTTGTTGTATAATGGTAATCTTGAAGGCTACCATAAATCGTGCCTGTGAAACTTCCTGAGGGAGATTTTGATGCCTGATCGCCGGTTTGTCGTCATGAACCTGCTTGTCTTGTTGACCGTCCTTGTGGCTGCGTGTGGGCCAAAAGGAACCGCCACGCCAACGCTCACGGCTATACCCGTATCTGCGACGCCCACGCCGACCTCCGCGCCGCCGCGCACGCTGACGATCTGCCTGGGAGAGGAGCCTGCCAGCCTGTATCCGTTTGGGAATCTCTCGTCCGCGGCGCGCAGTATCCTGGCAGCTATCTACGACGGCCCAATAGATACTAATTCTTATGGCTACCAACCGGTCATCCTGCAAAAGCTGCCTAGCTTGGCGGATGGGGACGCAATGATCAGCGCCGTCTCCGTCTACGTTGGTGACGAAGTAGTGGATGCGAGCGGCCTGCCGATCACGCTGGCGGTGGGAGCGCGCGTCCGGCCGAGCGGTTGCCGCAGCGACGACTGTGCCATTGTCTACGACGGCAAGGGTGAAATCCAGATGGATCAGATGGTGGTCAATTTCCGTCTGCTGCCCGGCCTGTACTGGTCGGATGGCATGCCCCTGACAGTGGAGGACTCGGTCTATTCGTACAACCTGGAAACGTACCGGGATACGCCCGGCTCCAAGTACCTGCTCGACCGAACCAAGGCCTACGAAGCGGTGGACGAGCAGACCGTCCAGTGGTGGGGCAAGCCGGGTTACCTCGATCCAACCTACTTCACCAATTTCTGGACGCCCTATCCCAAGCATTTGTGGAGCCAATACACGCCAGGCGAGCTTCCGAATGCCGAAGTGGCGGCGCGTCTGCCGGTGGGGTGGGGCGCTTACGTTATCGAGGATTGGGTCAGTGGCAATTCCATCACGTTGAAGAAGAACCCCTACTACTTCCGGGCAGGCGAGGGTTTGCAGAAGTTCGATACGCTGGTGTTCCGCTTTGTCACTACGCCGGAAACTGCTATCAGCGACTTGATCGCCGGGAAGTGTAATCTCCTAGATCCCAGCCTGCACCTGGATGGACAGGTCGGCATCCTGAGGAGTTTCGATGCTCAAGGCCAGCTCAAAACCATCTCCTCCCCAACAGACGTGATGGAGCGACTCGATTTTGGCATCCGTCCAGCCAGCTATGATGATGGCTATAGCCTCGACGCAGGCGACCGCCTGGATTTCCTGGGCGATAAACGCGTCCGACAAGCAATTGCCATGTGCCTGGACCGAAAACGGGTGGTAGATGCTGTGCTGTATGGGCTGACAATGGTGCCAAATTCTTTCATCCCTTCGAGCCACCCTCTTTACAACCCGGACGTGAAAACTTATCCCTTCGACGTGGCAGCAGCCGCTCAACTGCTCGAACAGGCCGGTTGGCGGGATCAGGATAATGATCCCGGCACGCCGCGTCAAGCCTGGGGTGTCACGGGCATCCCGGCCGGCACGCCGCTGGTCTTGAATTACTGGACGACCGGCGCGGCCCAGCGTAGACAGGTCAGCGAGATTCTGGCCGGGTCGCTAGCCCAGTGCGGGATCCAAGTCAACGTGCGATACTATGATCCCACCGAGCTATACGCCCAAGGTCCGGATGGGCCGCTGTTCGGGCGCAAATTCGACCTAGCTGAGTTTGCCATGGGCAGCACAGGCGTAGAACCGCCTTGTGAATGGTTCACCAGCGCTGAGGTCCCGAGCGCAACAAATCACTGGATCGGTGCCAATGTCAGCGGCTATGCAAGCGCGGCTTACGACGCGGCCTGTCTCGCCGCCAAAGGCGCTTTGCCGGGTGAAGCGGCTTATGCAACTGGCTATGCCGATGCGCAGGCTATCTTCGCAGAGGATTTGCCCGTTGTTCCGTTGTACTGGCGGTTGAAAGTCGCGGCGTCCCGTCTCGACTTCTGCAATTTCAGCCTCGATCCAACCGCCGCCAGCGACCTGTGGAACATCGAGGCGTTCGACTATGGAGAGGTGTGCGCCCCTTGACAAAATCACCGCCTCGCCTATAATTCCGCCCGACATGGTCGCCCTGTTACACTTTCGAGATCCCCTGTTCGAGTGCACATTCCCTGCAACCTTTTGTTTTTTAGAGAGCCGTTCCGGCTCTCTTTTTTTGTCAATTTTTATGGTCGCACTGAGCCTGCCGAGGTGCGGTAATGGTGAAGATAATGTTGAAATTGCCTGGCCTGATTGACCCCCACGTCCACATACGCGAACCCGGCGCGACCTACAAGGAAGATTGGGACACTGGCACATCTGCGGCGTTGGCAGGTGGATTCACGCTGGTGCTAGCCATGCCCAACACCCAACCACCAATCACGAACGCGGCGACCCTCGACCTGGCGCTCGCCGCTGCGCGATCCAAAGCCCATTGTGACTATGCCCAGTTCCTCGGCGCAGGGCCGGATAACGCCAATTGGGGCAGACACACGGGTCTTCCCCTACAGGCGGCGGGGTTGAAGATGTACCTCGACCAGACCTGCGGGCCGCTGCGATTAGATGATATGACCCTCTGGCAGGAGCATTTCAAGCACTGGCCAAAGGATCATCCCATCGTAGCCCATGCCGAGGGCCGGACGATGGCGGCGGTTATTCTGATGGCCGCGATCTACGACAGGCCGGTGCACATCGCCCACGTTTCGCTGAAGGAGGAAATCCTGCTCATCAAGGCGGCCAAGGAACGCGGCATCAAGGTGACGTGCGAGGTGTGTCCGCATCATTTGTTTCTCACCAAGGATGACATCCCCACCATTGTAGGGGCAGGTCTCAGACCTGCCTCTACCGGCGCGACAGGCCGCGGCGAGGTCAGGCCGCGACTGGCTACCAAAGAAGATGTTGATGCGCTGTGGGCGAATCTCGATGTGATTGACTGCTTCGCCACCGACCACGCCCCTCACACCCTGGCCGAGAAGGACGGCGAGAACCCCCCGCCCGGCTTCCCCGGCCTGGAGACCGCCTTGCCACTGCTGCTCACTGCCGTTGACGCCGGACGTATGACGCTAGACACTTTGGTCCAAAAGCTGGTAACCAATCCCCGTAAGATTTTTTCCCTGCCTGAACAGCCCGAAACCTGGATCGAAGTGGACGAGAATGCCCGCTACGAAATCCGCGCCAGCGAGATGCACTCCCACTGCGGCTGGACGCCATTCGAGGGCTGGCGGGCCAAGGGACGCGTGGGGCGCGTCGTTCTGCGTGGGTGCGAAGCGTTCAAAGATGGAAGAATCCTCGTTGAGCCGGGATACGGCAGGAACGTCCGCGAGAAGTAAACGCGTCTCGAAACGGAGCCAGCCTTCGGGTCGCGCGTGTCCGCCCAGAGAAAGATTGCCAAAAAAATGTGAAGTAACGGGATTCGCTCCCAACCGGAATCAGAGTCCCGATCCTCAATCAACAATCATCAATCTTCAATCACCAATTAGGAGTAGTACATGCCCACCCCTCCCTCTAACCCCCACCTGCCCTTCGGCGACCAGCGCACCGCGCCCTGGTACGGCAAGGATATTGTCTCGGTCAAGCAGTTCGGCCGCGAAGACCTGGAGTACGTCTTCGCCGTGGCGCACGAGATGCACGTCATGGTTGACCGTGTCGGCACCTTCGACCTGCTCAAGGGCAAGATTCTCGCCAACCTGTTCTACGAACCATCCACCCGTACCTCATCGTCGTTTACCGCCGCGATGGAACGGCTGGGCGGCTCGGTCATCCCAATCAATGAGGTCAAATACTCATCGGTCTCGAAGGGAGAAAGCCTGCCTGATACCGTCCGCACGCTGGAATGTTACGCAGACGTGATCGTGCTGCGCCACCCCGAGGTCGGCTCGGCGGCTATCGCTGCCAAAGCGGCCCGCAAACCAGTTATCAATGCCGGCGACGGTATCGGCGAGCATCCCACCCAGGCCCTGCTTGACGCCTTCACCATCCGGGAAGAACTCGGCCGCATTGACGGCCTGACTGTCACCCTGCTCGGCGACTTGAAGCACGGGCGCACCGTCCACTCATTGGCGCGGCTGCTCTCGCTCTACAAGGTCAAGCTGAACTATGTCTCGCCCGAGATCCTGCGCATGCCTGCCGAGTTGATTGATGAACTCAAGGCCAAGGGCGTCGAGCAGGCTGAGTACACCACGCTTGACCAGCCTCTATCCGAGACCGACGTGTTGTACGTCACCCGAGTCCAGAGAGAACGGTTTACTGACGAGGCTGTCTACGAGTCAGTCAAGGGCGCTTACGTCATTGACCCGAAGGTGATGAAAACTGCTAAACAACGCATGATCGTGATGCACCCCTTACCGCGGGTAGGCGAGATCAGCACCGACTTCGACAACGATCCGCGCGCCGCTTACTTCCGCCAGATGGAGTATGGCCTTTATGTTCGCATGGCCTTGCTCGCCATGGTACTTGGAAAAGCTTGATTTCCTGCTAGAATTGGAATGTTCCCGTGTCATGTGTTCCCGCGCCACGTGACATGGGAACACTGGAGCACTTGACACGGAACACATGGAAGCCTTCCTCTCCTTTCCCCCTGCTTTTTTCTGGGGAGCAGCGACAGCTTCCTACCAGATCGAGGGCGCCTGGAACGAAGACGGCAAGGGCGAATCGATCTGGGATCGCTTTGCGCACACGCCGGGTAAGATAAAGAACGGCGACACAGGCGATGTGGCCTGCGATCATTATCATCGTTGGGCCGAAGATATCCGGCTGATGAAGGAGTTGGGACTCAAGGCCTACCGCTTTTCGATCTCCTGGCCGCGCGTCATGCCGATCGGACGGGGAAAGGTCAATCCGGCCGGGCTGGATTTCTACAGCCGGTTGGTGGACGGCTTGCTCCAGGCGGGCATTATTCCCTTTGTCACGCTTTACCACTGGGACCTGCCGCAGGCGCTGCAAGACAAGGGCGGTTGGGCAGTACGTTCGACGGCTGAGGCATTTGTCGAGTACGCCGATGTAGTCACCCGAAGTCTGGGAGACCGGGTCAAACACTGGATCACGCACAATGAGCCTTCGGTCGTAGCCTTGGACGGGCATTTCAGTGGCGAACATGCTCCCGGCATTCGAGACATGGCAACGGCGATCAAAGTCAGCCATCATTTGCTGCTCTCACACGGCTGGGCTGTACCCGTCATCCACAGGAACAGCCCCGACGCGCAAGCTGGCATCACGCTCAACGTCAATTGGAGCGTGGCTGCCTCGGACAGCGTAGCCGACCGCAATGCGCTCCGCCGCGAACATGGCATGTGGGTGCGCTGGTACACCGATCCGCTCTATGGGCGCGGCTATCCCGCCGATATGGTCGTGAATGCAGTTGCCGAGGGGCACTTGCCTCCAGAAGGGATGAGCTTCGTGCAGCCGGGCGACTTGAGGGCGATTGCCATCCCTACCGACTTTCTTGGCTTGAATTACTATGCCCGTTTCATCGCCCGCGATCGATACGCTCCTGATAACCTGCCGCAGACCGTCCTTGCTCCAGCATGGGATTCAGAACGCGTTACCGAAACGGGCTGGGAAGTCTACCCGGACGGACTGTTCAACATCCTGACCTGGATTTATTTCGAGTACCAGCCGCCAAAGATATATATTACGGAGAATGGCGCCGGCTATTCCGATGGGCCGGATGCCGAGGGGCGCGTGCGTGATTCGCGCCGGCGGGATTATCTGCGGGCGCATTTCTCCGCCGCGCAGCGTGCCATTCAGGCCGGAGTCCCGTTGGAGGGTTATTTCGTCTGGTCGCTGATGGATAATTTCGAATGGGCGGAGAGCTATTCCCAGCGCTTTGGGCTGATCTGGGTGGACTACCAGACCCAAATGCGCATCTTCAAAGACAGCGCTCGCTGGTATCAAAAAGTCATCGCGGAAAATGGGTTTTCATAGGAGAAAATCGCGTTTCCCAGTTGACAGATAGCCGCATTTTTTATATACTATTCATGTAAGCGCTTACATTCTCCATAGTTCCATTTTCCCTATCCATGCCCGCCTCCAATCAGCCGATAATTTCCGACGTGGCTAAACTGGCCGGTGTATCCATCGCCACCGTCAGCCGCGTTATCAATGGAAGCTCTCTGGTGTCCGAGAAGACAGCCCAACGCGTCCGGGACGCAATCACGGAATTGAAGTATACGCCGCGCGCCGCGGCGCGCGGCCTTGCCAGCCGTAAGACGAATACGATTGGCCTGCTCCTGCCTGAGATCAGCGGCGCATTCTTCCAGCCCTTGCTGCGCGGCGTGGAGGCTGGCGCGCGCCAAATCGGCCTCGACTTGTTGATCCACGCCACGCGCGAGCCGCGCCATGAAAACACACCCCATCGCCCGCTCGGCGAACACAACACCGATGGTTTGCTTGTCTTCCCTGACAGCCTCGACCGCGCCGAATTGGTGCGCCTGTACAGCCTTGGCTTCCCGGTCGTGCTGCTGCACCAAACCCCGCCCGAATCCTCGAACATCCCGGTCGTCACCATCGAAAACCAATTTGGCGCACAAAAGATCGTGGAGCACTTGATCCAGTTGCACGGCTGTCGCCGGATCGTTTTTCTGCAGGGGCCGGAAGGCCACGAAGACTCCGAATGGCGTGAGAAGGGGTACCGCCGGGCGTTGCAAACCCACGGCATCCCTTTCGACCCGGCGCTGATCCTCTACGGTGGCTTCAACCGAGACGAGGCACGCACAGCCGTGGAGCGGATGCTGCTGGACGGCCTGCAATTCGATGCCATTTTCGCTGGCGATGACGATTCGGCCATCGGCGCGATACTGGCACTGCGTCAAGGCGGTCGGGGAGTCCCGGAAGATGTGGCAGTTGCCGGGTTCGACGATTCGTCCTTCGCCCACACGTTCAGTCCGCCGCTGACCACTGTCCACGCGCCGACGGAACAGGTAGGCCGCGAAGCCGTACGCCAATTAGTCCGTATCATGCGCGGCGAAAGCGTAGAGCCGCGCATGGTGCTGCCCACCGAACTGGTTATCCGCCAGTCGTGCGGATGCCGGGCATGACCAGAGGAGGTGATGAGCATAAGAAAAACGAACGTTTCCCAACCTCATTTCCCCAAACCATTTTTCTCGAGGAGGAGTATGCTCATGAAACACAAAAATCTTTGGCTGTTTATTAGCCTTTTGCTGATTGCCAGCATGTTGTTAGCCTCCTGTGGCGGAGGAAAACCTAAGACAAGCGTGTTGCGCGTCTGGATCCAGTGGGGCGATAACCCGCAGCAATTACAGGAGCTGTTCGATAAGTACACCGCGGAAACCGGCATCAAGGTCGAAGTAACTGCCCCTGTCGAGCCAGATAAAATCCTGCCTTCCCTGACCGGCTCCGAGCCGCCCGACGTTCTGGTTCTGAGCGGCGGCGACTTGGTCAAGTCCTATTACTAAAGAAGGACTGGTGGAAGAATTGACCAGCGCGATCCAAGCAGGTGATATTGACCTGAACGATTTCTTCCCCGCGTCGCTGGATCAATGCCAGATGGGCGACAAGATCCTGTGCCTGCCCTGGGGCACCGATATGTATGCCCTGTTCTGGAACAAGGATATGTTCGAGGCCGCCGGCCTGGATCCGGAGACCCCACCAGCGACTATGGAGGAACTGGTCGAATTTGCCGACAAGCTGACCAAGGTCAACGCGGACGGCACGATCGAGCAGATTGGCTTCCTCCCTGACCAGGCCTGGTCGCACAGCGACCTGTATGTGCGCATGTTCGGCGGCTTCTGGTATAGCGAGGACGGCACGCAACTGACCGCCAACAGCCAGCCGGTAATTGACGCCCTGACTTGGCAGCAGCAGTTCTACACCAAATACGGCGCCGACAACGTGCTGGCGCTCTCTTCCGGCTGGGCCGATGCATATATGTCGGCCGACTATCCTTTCTACACCGGCAAGCTGGCGATGTACGTGGATGGCGAATGGATGACCGGCCCGAACTTCATCAGCGCCTTCAAACCTGAAGCCAGCTACGGTGTGGCGCCCTTCCCGCCGCCGGCCGATCACCCCGAACGCGCCAACACGGCTGTCGTGCAGGGGACGGTGGCGGTCATCCCGGCCGGCGCCAAAGACAAGGATGCCTCTGCCAAATTACTGGCCTGGATGATGTCGCCTGCCATCGTGGCGGAAGAGTTCTGCTTCAATGCCAACCTGCCGACCAGCAAGAAGGCGGCTGAGGATCCCTGCTTCACCAGCAATCCCAAATTCAAGGAATTCGTAGACCTGATGGCCAGCCCGAATGCGAAGTACATTATCACTACCCCCATCTCGCTCGAACTCAACGAAGCACTCGGATTGGTGGAGGAGCAGGTGCTGCACACCGGTGCTGATCCGAAACCGCTGCTGGATGCGCTCCAGGCGGAGTTCGAACCAAAACTGCAAGAGGCGCTCAAGTAGACGTTCAATCGCGCAAGAGGGCGGTGGCAACGCCGCCCTCTTTTCCATTATCTCCGCGAGGATGGAGAACGATCATGGAAGAACTACGAACAAACAGAAAGTGGCCTTGGCCTCCCAAGCTACTGAAGTGGAAACCGCGTCAGCGCGTCAATTTCAGGGTCGGGATGCTTTTCTTGCTGCCATGGACGATCGGCTTTCTGGCTTTCACCCTCTATCCAATGATGGCCTCATTTGTTTACAGTTTCAGCATTTATCACTCCAAGCAGCCTCTGGAATGGGTCGGCCTGCAAAATTATGCCGACCTGCTAAAGGACAGCCTGTTCTGGCAATCCCTTTCCAATACGCTCTACATGGTTGCCATCGGCGTGCCGCTGACGCTGCTGGCATCCTTCTTCTGCGCCGTGCTGCTGAACCTGAAGGTGCGCGGCCAGTCCATCTATCGCGTCATCTATTTCTTGCCCTCTATCGTCCCAACCGTAGCCAGCACTATCCTCTGGTTGTGGATCCTGAACCCGCAGACCGGCATCCTGAATACGCTGTTGGGTTACATCGGGATCCAAGGCCCGAATTGGATGAGCAACCCGGCCTGGTCCAAACCGGGACTGATCCTGCTCGGGATGTGGGGCATGGGCGGTACCATCGTCATCTATCTCTCTGGCTTGCAGGATGTACCGATCCACCTGCTGGAGGCCGCCGAGCTGGACGGGGCCAACTGGTGGCAGCGCCTTTGGCATGTCACTGTCCCGATGGTTTCGCCCATCACGCTCTTCAACCTGATCACTGGCGTGATCTGGATGTTCCAGTACTTCGCCCAGGCTTACGTCTTCCGCGGCAGTCACAGCCTTGGCTACCCGCTAAACTCGACCTTGTTCTACAGCGTCTACCTTTACCAGAATGCTTTCCTGTGGCTCAAGATGGGATACGCCTCCGCTATGGCTTGGGTGCTATTCATCATCATCCTGATCTGTACCCTCCTGCTGCTAAAGGTCAGCGAGCGGTTCACGTACTACGCAGGGTAACGTCATGGCAGCCAATCTTCCTACCCAGTACCCGAACCTCCAACTCCACGCCGAAACAGACGAGGAGCGGCGCAAACGTGGACGGGCCCGCAAAGTCCGCAGCTTCTTCAAGTCGTTGTTCAGTCATACCCTGATCAATTTCATCGGGCTGTTTTTCTTGATCCCTTTCCTCTGGATGCTGGTAACGGCCTTCAAATCGAGCGAAGATGTGTTCCACACGCCGCCGCGCTGGCTGCCGTACGATAACGTCCGCGTGGAGGTGAACGGGGAGCAGTTGCCCCTCTACAACGTCCAGACCGAGTCGGGCGTGAAGCAGTTGGCAGCCGTCAAGATCGTGGAGGGCGTTGGCACGTTCGTTGATCCAGCTGACCCCAGTCAGACCGTGGAGTGCGAGATCCAACAGGGTACGACCAAGATAGCCGAGCCGATCATGCACATCAGTTTCCGCTGGCAGAACTTCCCCGACGCGATGGCACGCGGCAGCCGGCCGGGGGTCGGGGCCAGTTTCTGGGTCTATTTCAAGAACAGCCTGATCATCGCTTTCTTCTCGATCGTTGGAACGCTGCTCTCGAACACGCCGGTCGCCTACGCTTTCGCACGTCTCAAATTTCCCGGACGCGAGATCCTCTTCGTCCTCATCCTGTCTACCATGATGCTGCCTTTCCAGGTGACGATGATCCCGATCTACTTGTTTTTCAATGACACCCTGCATTGGGGAAACACCTTCCTGCCGCTCATCATCCCGACCTTTTTTGCGAACGCCTACGACGTATTCTTGCTGCGGCAGTTCTTCAAGACCATCCCCGAGGAGATGTGCGACGCAGCGCGCGTGGATGGCGCTTCGGAATGGCAGATTTTCACCCGAATTGTCATACCGCTTTCGATCCCGGTACTGGCCACCGTGACTGTCTTCACCTTCCTATGGGAGTGGAATGACTTCACTGGGCCGCTGCTCTTCCTGACCAGCCCGAAGAACTTCACCATGGCGCTCGGCCTTCAGGATTTCCAGAGTCAACGTACAATGATCTGGAATCAATTGATGGCTGCTGCGACCGTCTTCACTGTCCCCATCGTCATCGCTTTCTTCTTTGCCCAGAAGACTTTCATCCAGGGCATCAAACTGACCGGCCTAAAGGAATAGGAGTATCTTCTTCAAGAAGGGAAAAATAGAGGTGCGCGGGCGGCTTCGTACCCTACGGGTATACTTCGCGACCGCCCGCACACTCCCCATCCCCCCAATCTATTGAGGATGTGAATAGGAGCGTAGTACCTATGAATCGGATCAAATTCTTCTTCACCCTTATCTGCCTGGCTGCAATGGGCGTTGGCTGCATCCCTGAGCAGACTCAGTCCTCGGTAACCGAGGTTCCGCGCGAAAACACGGAAACCATCCTCGCTCAGTTGGGCGGTTACCCCTGTCCTGATAGTGATTTTACTTGCGTCAACTTGAGCGTCCCGCTGGATCATTTTGCTCCCGCTGGAGGCAAGACGATTGAGGTGGTCTTTGCCGTCCTGCCCGCTACTGGCGAGCGCAAAGGCATGTTCGTCACTGCCAATGGTGGCCCCGGAGCCTCTGGTCTTCTGGCTGCTGATTCGTACACGGCGGCCTTTGATCCCAGCATCCCCGAGCATTTCGACATCGTCTTCTTCGACCAGCGCGGCGTCGGCGCTTCGGGTGGCTTGCAGTGCGCCCAGGCGGCCGCTGATTTCTACCTGACCGAGGCAGATACCACCACCTCCGCTGGCGAGGCCGCCCTGACAGCCGCCGCGCAAACCTTTGCCAGAGATTGTGTCAGCGAAATGGGCAATCCGGAGATTTTGCCCTTCATGGGTACATCCCAAGCCATCGAAGACCTGGAATCCTTCCGGCAGGCCATGGGGGACGATAAATTCTGGCTGTATGGGGAGAGTTACGGTACCCAGTTCGCTCAGACCTACGCCGCCGCCCACCCGGATCACCTGGCTGGTCTCATCCTCGACGGCACGGTAGATTTGACCCTTTCCGGCACCGATTTCCTCACCGAGCAGGCTGCGGCTTTCGACAATACGCTCAAGATGACCCTGCAAGCCTGTAACGACGACCCAGCTTGCGCGGACGAGGTGGGCGGGGATGCGGAGGCGGTTTACGACAATCTGGCGGCCCGTCTGCGCGCCTCCCCTCAATCGTTCGATTTTCCATTGCCATCCGGTGGTCGGGCGCATCGCACTTTCACCATTGGAAATCTTGAGAGCGCTGCCTCAGGCTACCTCTATTCGGAGGGCGCGCGCATGATCTTCCTGCGCGCCCTAGCGGCGTATGCCCGTAATGGCGACCTGGCGCCCATGGCTCGCGTCCTCTACGATGCATTGAGCCTCGACCCTGAAACCCTGGCCGCTGTCCCTGACCCCAGTTATTCGGATGGTGTCTACTATTCCGTAGAATGCCAGGATTACGCCTACTTCAGCGGGACGCCCGAGGAGCGCGCCGCGGCCTATCTGCGCGCCGGCGATTCGGTAGATACCTCATTGGCGCACCTCAGCTCCATTTTCTACGGAGATTTTCCTTGCATCTTCTGGCCGACTACAAGCCAGGAGCTGACCCGGCCAGCTTACCTGCGCGCGGAAGGCATCCCCGTGCTCGTGTTGGGTGCTACCGCCGACCCGGCCACGCCTCTTGCCAATGGCGTCAGCGTCTACCAGCATTTGGCAGATGGCTACCTGGTCACGGAGCAAGGCGGCCCGCACGTCATCTTCGGCTGGGGTAACAGCTGTCCCGATGATCTGGTGACCAGCTACCTGGTCGAGGGGATGCTTCCCAGCCAACGCGAAACCACCTGCGAGGGCGTGGTTGCCCGCCAGTATATACCGCTTGCTCCGCTGAACGCGGCTGACTTCGCAAATCCTCTCAAGGCATTGGACTCGGCCTACACAGAAATATACTACTTGCCCGAATACTACTATTGGGATGCGAAGACACCCACCACCGCTGGCTGTCCTTTTGGCGGGACGCTGGCCTTCGAAGCCTCCGAGGCCGGTAACACTTTTAGCCTCACCAATTGTGCTTTCTCCGCTGGCTTCGTCATGACCGGCACAGGCGCATACAACTACAATGATGATGGCGCTTTTATCTTGGATGTGAATGTCGCCGGTCTGGCCGATGGGCAGTTGCACTACGCCCGCCAGAGCGACGACTCGATCCACGTGACGGGAACCTATGGCGACCAGATGATTGATCTCGAGGAGTCAGGAGAATGACCATACCCACCAAAATTGTCGTCATCGGCGCCGGCAGCGCCTCTTTCGGAGAAAACACTCTCTCGGCTCTGATGCGCAGCAAGAAACTGCGCGGCTCCACGCTCTCCCTGGTTGACCGCAACCCTGAAACGCTCGACATCGTCAAACGCTTGGCCAAGCGCCTGAATCGTGAATGGGATTCCGGAATCACTATTACTGCCCACACCAGCCACAAGGATGCGTTGGACGGTAATACCGGTTTCGTCGTCTCGGCTATCGAGGTCGGGGCGCGCGAAGGGTTGTGGAAGAAAGATTTCGAAATCCCGATCCAGTATGGGGTTCGGCAGCCGTACGCTGAGAACGGCGGGCCGGGCGGATTCGCCCACGCGGCGCGCAACATCGGCCCGGTCATGGAAATCGTGCGTGATATGGAGCAAGCCTGCCCGCAAGCCTGGTTCATCAACTTTACCAACCCGATGATCCGCATTTGCGACGCGGTCAATCGTCATAGCAAGATCAAAGCCGTCGGCCTGTGTCACCAGATTTTTATCGGCTATACCATGGTCGGCGTGGCGCTGGCGAAAGATCTGGGCATTGCCGTCCCAGACGGGCTGACCGGCATGGAAGCCTCGATCATGCAAGCCCCGCTGCACGATCAGATGCGGCAGCAGATCGTCCCACGCGTGGACATCCGCGCCGCAGGGCTGAATCACTTCTCGTGGATACTCTCTATCCGCGACCGGCAGACCGGCGAGGATCTCTACCCGCTCTTCCGCCGACGCTTCTTCGAGCTGGACCCGGCGTTCGAGCCGCTGACCCGCCGCGTGTTCGAGGCCTTTGGCACCTTCCCCGTTCCTGGCGACACGCACCTGTGCGAGTACCTGCCCTGGCTGACTGATCCGGTCACCAAGCCCTGGGAGAAGTACAACATCAAGCTCTATGATTGGGATTTGATGGCGAATGTGCGCGAGTTCGAACTCGACCGGCTGGATAAGATGGCGAACGGCGAGGCGACCATCGAGGGGCTGGAAGAGACCGATTCGGAGGGCGCACTGGAGATGATCGAGAACGTGGCCGCGGCGGGCAACCACTATCACCTGGCGGCGAACCTGCCAAATGTCGGCCAAATTGCCAATTTGCCCCACGGGGCAGTGGTGGAAACGCCCATGATGGTGGACGGCGACGGCATCCATCCCGTTCACGTCGGCGCGCTGCCCGAGCCGGTGGCCGAACTCTGCCGCCGCGAGACAACCGTCGCCCAACTCTGCGTGGATGCGGCTGTGGAGGGCGACCGGCAAAAAGCGCTGCTATGCCTTCTACTCGACCCGGTGGTCACCGATATCGAGGCGGCGAAGCAGATTTTGGATGATTACCTGACTTCGTACAAAGAATACCTGCCGCAATTCTGGAGATAGCCCTCTCCCCCCTCCCCTCTCCTCGCGAAGCACCCTTTAGGGCAAAATAGGGAGAGGGGCAAGGGGTGAGGGCAGGAGATAACATGACGCTCAAACTTGCCATTGCAGGCGCGGGCTACATTGCCAACATCCATGCCCAAGCCGTCCAGGCTCAAAAGGACGCCGAACTGGTGGCCGTCGTCGAGAAGTTTCCCGACAACGCCGCCAAATTCAGCCAGAAATTCAGGCTGGAACGAAAATACGAAACCGTCAGGGAGCTGCTCGAGGCTGGCGGCGTGGACGCGCTGGTCATCGGCACGCCGAATGCCCTTCATGCTCCACAGACCATTGCCGCGCTCGAGAAGGGCATCCACGTGTTGGTCGAGAAACCGATGGCGATGAATGCGAGCGAGGCGGCAAAGATGCTCGCAACCAGCCAGAAATCCGGCGCGCGACTGATGGTGGCACACTGCTGGCGCTTTGATAAAGATGTGCTGTGGCTCAAATCCCAGGTCGGCAAGCTCGGGAAAATCATCCGCACCAAGGGCTACGGCGTGCACGTCAACTGGGGACCGGCAGGCTGGTTTACGCAGAAAGCGCTGGCAGGAGGCGGCGCGCTGGCCGACATGGGTATCCACGCCCTCGACACCGCCCGTTTCCTGCTCGGCGACCCGCTACCGGTCAGCGTCTATGCCAAAATCGGCACTTACTACAAAGATTTCGACGTAGACGACACGGGCGTGCTGATTGTGAACTGGGAGGACGGCGCGGTCTCGTACATCGAGTCCGGCTGGTGGCAGCCGCACGCGGACGGGCCGGAGGCGGCAACGCAACTCTACGGGACAAAAGGTTACGGGCAGTTATTCCCTACTTTCATCAAGGATGAAGGCGGAAGGATGAAGGATGCAGGGACGCCATTCCCGCGCAAAGAGCATTGCCCGCAAAGCATGTACGATGCACAGATGGCATATTTCGTGAGGTGCATCAAGTCCGGCCAGACGCCCGTTCCCTGTGGAACGGAGGGGCTGGTCAACATGAAAATTGTGGACGCGGCATATAAAAGCGCCCAAACTGGAAGGGTTGAAAAGGTATGAAAATCGCTGTTATCGGCGGCGGCTCAACCTATACGCCTGAACTCGTGAATGGATTTCTGGCAAGGGTGAGGAGCCTGCCGTTGACCGAACTCTGGATGATGGACATTGACGCCGACCGGCTGAACATCGTCGGCGGATTCGCACAGAGGATGACCGCCGCGAAGGGCAGTCCGTTCAGGGTGGTCCTTTCCACAAACCAGCGTGAGGCGGTCAGCGGCGCGGCCTACGTCATCACGCAACTGCGCGTCGGGCAGATGCCCGCCCGCGTCGCAGACGAGTATCTCGGCCGCCGGCACGGCCTCATCGGCCAGGAAACGACCGGTATCGGCGGCATGGCGAAAGCGCTGCGAACGATTCCGGTAATTCTGAATATCGCCAAAGACATGCGCGAGTCCGCGCCCGGCGCACTGCTACTCAACTTCACCAATCCTTCCGGCCTGGTCACCGAGGCGCTCAATCGCTACGCGGTGGACGTTCCCGCCGTCGGCGTCTGCAATAGCGGCATCACCAGCAAGATGATGATGTTGGGCGCGCTCGGCGAGATCGTGGGCGGCCCGGTCGAGGCGGGACGCGTGGTGCTGCACAGCCTCGGCTTGAACCATCTGACCTGGTACCGCAGCCTGACCATTGACGGCGAGGAGATGTGGCCGAAACTTTTTCCTGCTTACCTGGCCCAGGTACGCAGCGAGGCGGAACCCGAATGGGATGTGCGCACGCTCGAAGCGCTTGGCATGATCCCGAATTCTTACTTGCAATACTTTTATTACACGGACCACAAACTGGCCGCCCAGCAGAAATGGCCACCCAGCCGCGGCGAGGAAGTCATCGAGATCGAAAAGGGACTTCTGGCCCAATATGCCGATCCCGCGCTAACCGAGCCTCCCGCGGACCTGATGTTGCGCGGCGGCGCGTTCTATTCCACGCTGGCGACGCAGTTGATCGATTCTCACTACAACGACCTCGGCCTGATCGAAATCGTCAACGTGCGCAACAACGGCGCGGTCAAGGAATGGCCTGCGGATTGGGTGCTGGAAATGCCCTGCAAGATTGACCGCAAAGGAATCCATCCATTGCCCACTGACCCGCTGCCGCCCGCCTGCTTTGGGCTGGTGGCGCAGGTCAAGATGTACGAGCTGCTGACCGTCAAGGCGGCTGTCCACGGCGACCGCAATGCGGCGTACCAGGCGCTGCTGGCCCATCCGCTTGGCCCGAAGGCGGACAAGGTGCAGAAGGTTCTCGATGACATGCTGGAAACACACAAGAAGTATTTGCC
>CAYZIQ010000027.1:0-26224 GCA_964478375.1 uncultured Chloroflexus sp.
TCTTCGGGTTTTTCGCGGATGGTCAGCTTGCCAGATTTCAGCGCCGCTTCCACCACCGTGCGCAGACCGGGTTCCTGGATGTGGATGCCTCCGTTGCGCAGCGTTTCGAGCACCTGCGGGTTCACGTCCACACCGACGACCTGCAGGCCGTGCGTGGCAAAGGTAGATGCGGTGGGCAGGCCAATGTAGCCGAGGCCGAGGACACAGAGTTTGGTGAAGGGCACTGAGCTGCTCCTTATGTTTATTTCCCTATCGGGGATACTTCCATCGCATCGTTTTGAACCATTTCGATATCTTGGATTTGGAAACGGAATTTGCTTCTGTCAAGATCTGACGATTCGTCCGCGCCCGTTCCAACGTAGAATTCAGCTAACCGCGCTGCCATTTTTTGATTCGGGGCGTTTATCTCAACCACATACGAACGCAAGAGGTTGACTTGATATGTTGGCATAGATTACTTGTCTCCTTGCTAGGTGAAAGGCCAAAGCCTCGACTTATTGGGGCAGAAACCTGTCTAGGTCAAAATTCCCGCTATTGAACTCGACGAGTTTTACCCAATCAATTTTGCCTGTTTCATCGCCGAATTTATCCATGCAAAGATGAACTAAACGATCTATAGCGTCCCCTCGGGCATCAAGAAAGGCTTGATTATGATCTCTCGCTTTATATCCAATTGGTTCTATGATATCAGTATAGAGATGCATGCTTTCGCTAATCAGGTACCAAAAATTTTGGCCGACCACTTTCAAGTATCCGCGCAAGTAACTCGTCTTTCGTTTTCCGTAACAAATCCCTAACACGGCTTGTACATTTGCACCGGGGTTAGATTGTTTGACACGTTTGACAGCATTTTTTAGATCTTCTTCAAGGCGTTTCTGTTGAGAACTATTTCCCCAATTCCACCCGGATTTAATCGAAACAATGTAATGAATCCCCTGGTTGAAAAACTCTAAATCCACTCCAGATGCAGTAGACTTATGACCACTACAGGTCTGACTTGCGACAAAAATGGCCAAGCCTTCCAGAAAATCGCCGAAGAGTTTTTCCTCGGATGAGGAGAGGAAGGCATCCAATAAACTTGGGATTAATTCAGAAACAGAGCGTATGTTTTTTGCCTTGAAAAGATAAGGATTTTTATTGAGAAGTTTCTCTAACGCTAATTCTTCTAGGGATTTGATACGGCGCTGATGAAAGTCAACAATATGCTCATTGACATACTCTCGCACATCATCAAGATTGAGGGGATTCATCTTTTGCCTCCCGTTTTGTTATGTATTCAGCTTTCTGTTCGGCAAACATCCGAATCTGTCTCTCTGAGACGCGATCCTGCGTTAGTTTGACATATTCTTGACTGACATCAATACCCACATAGTTCCGCCCTAATTGGACGGCTGCTGCCGCTGTCGAACCAGAGCCAATGAATGGGTCTAAAACCACATCGCCAGGTTTAGTGAACAGTTTTATAAACCATGCAGGCAGTTCTTCGGGGAAGGCTGCGCTGTGGTTCTTGTTGCCGCACTCGGTCGCCATGTAAATAACGTTGGTGGGATAAACCTTATCGCGGCCAAGCCAGTTAGAAACATTCTTTCCGAAGCCGCTGCCAGCTTTTGATTCATCGCGAATTTTATCGGTTTCACTCAGGTTGGCAAGCCGATCCTTCGCCCAATCCCCTATAGGGATCATTACCGCTTCTTGATACATCGCAAATCGCTTTGACTTATTGAACTGGATCAACCGTTCCCAACTGTCGCGAAAACGATTCGGCCATTTGCCCGGATACGAATTCTTCTTATGCCAAACGAATTCCTCTGTCCAAAGCCAGCCTTGTTCTCGCATCCGCAGGATGAGATTGAGAACGTAAGTGTGTCTTTCCCCATCCACCACGCGCTCTTTGATATTCAAAATGAAAGTTCCGGTGGGTTTCAGCACGCGCAAGAATTGCGCCGCTTTCGGCATGAACCAGTCAACATAGTGATCTGGTTTTATACCCCCGTAAATTCTTGCGCGCTGGTCGGCATAGGGCGGTGAGGTAAAGATTAAATCAACAGAATTATCAGGGAGTCCTTTTAGAACCTCCTCGCAATCACCCTGAAAGATTCTGTTTAGGAAATCCATTTTCCAGTCTCCGTCGCGGTCAGGGCAGCTCAAAAGCCTCTTGTTCCAAAATCTTGACTTCGATTATCAGGCAGCCGCTTTCTTCACTGTCTATCTCCCAGGATTCGTCCGGGCAACCGACAAAGTCGGCAGCCTGAATAGCGGATTCAATATCTGGCGCTTCGATTTCAACTGAATAGGTGCGAGCAAGACCAACAGTGTATTTAGGCATAGCGATCTCCTCTCACTTTGGCTGTATTCTACCCCAAACCCTCCGGTCCGTAAAACCGGCGTGGGGCATTTGCGTAGATTGTATGGAGCGCGAATCCGGCGATTGTTGTATAATGATTTTGGCGTCTCCAAGAAAGGAACGGCTATGAACCTGTTTCTCGACCCCAATCTGGCTTACGTGCTACTCGTACTCGGATCGGTTCTGCTGCTGATGGCTATTGTCACGCCCGGCACAGGGTTGTTGGAGATCGGCGCATTGTTTTTGCTGGCACTGGCCGGGTACGCGGTCTACAATCTCGGCTTCAACCTGTGGGCGCTGATCGTGCTAGTGCTGAGCATCATCCCGTTCGTCTACGCCATGCGCAAGCCGAAGCGGGAAATCTTCCTGGCAATCAGCCTGCTGGGCGTCATCGTCGGTTCGGTCTACCTGTTTCCCAGCGCGGGATTCCTGCCGGCGGTCAACCCCATCCTGGCAGTCGTCGTTTCGGCAGCGGCAGCCAGTTTCTTGTGGTTGATCGTCCGAAAGGCTATCCAGGCACACGGCGCCCGCCCGAGTCACGACCTGGGGGCATTGATCGGCCAGATTGGCGAGGCCAAGACCCGAATCCATGAAGAAGGATCGGTGCAAGTGGCCGGAGAGTTGTGGAGCGCTCGCAGCGAGAAACCCATCCCAGCAGGTGGCCGAGTCCGCGTGGCCGGCCGCGAGGGATTCATCCTGGTCGTCGAACGTGACGAACAATCAGTCAGATAACAATCTATTCGACAAGGAAGGAGTAAGATATGACAGGAGCAGTTACAACAACCGTACTTTGTGTAGTCGCTTTTGTCGTTGTGGTGCTGGTGATCTTTCTGGCCAACGCCATCCGTATTGTCAACGAATACCAGCGGTTGGTCGTCTTCCGGCTGGGGCGCTGCATAGGCACCAAGGGCCCGGGGCTTGTGTTACTCATTCCAGTCATTGACCGCCCGGTGAGGGTTGACCTGCGCGAGCAGGTGCGCGAAATCCCACACCAGACTTCGATCACCAAAGATAACGCCCCCATCTCGATTGACTTCCTGTGGTACTACAAGGTGCTCGACCCGGCCGAGTCTGTGCTTCAGGTCGGCAACTTCGAGATGGCCGCTCAGGGTATGGCGACGACTACACTCCGCGCCGTGATTGGCGGAATTCCCCTCGATGATGTCCTTTCCGAGCGCGAGCACATCAACAGTTTGCTGCGCACCCGCCTGGACGAGGTGACCGAGCGCTGGGGCGTCAAGGTGACCAACGTCGAGATCCGCGAGATCATCCCACCGCGCGAGGTCCAGGAGGCGATGAACCGGCAGATGTCCGCCGAGCGCATCCGCCGCGCGGTGGTGACCGAATCGACCGGTACGCGCGAGGCCGCCATCAACGTGGCCGAAGGCGAGAAGCAGGCCGCCATCCTCAAGGCCGAGGGCCAGAAACAGTCCGCTATCCTAGAAGCCGAGGGCCAGAAACAGGCCCAGGTGTTGAAAGCCGAAGGTTTCTCGGTCGCCCTCGAGAAAATCTTTGCCGCGGCCAAGATCATTGACCAGAAGACGATGACCCTGCAATACTTCGAGACCCTCAAGAGTCTCGGCCTGAGCGCCTCGACCAAGTTCATCTTCCCGATGGAATTCACCAGCATGATCGAGAATTTCGTCAAAGGGAAAGAGAAGTAGTATCATCTCGATAGAATAGGGGTGTGGGGTGTGCGGGCGGCTTTGCCGCCCGCACACCCCACATTTTCCCTTTCTTATGGATATTCTCCCCGCCTCACTGCGTGACTTGAGTGGACTCCGCCGCCTCGAACGCGCCTGCTTCCTGGAGGATGCCTGGCCACTCCTGGACCTGGTGGCGGTGCTGAGCTATCCCAATGTCATCCGCCTGAAGGTGACGAACAGTGGCGAGATGATCGGTTTCATCGCTGCCGACCCGCGTCCATCGGAGGGAATGGCATGGATTGCCACGCTGGGCGTCGCACCGGAATACCGTCGGCAAGGGATTGCCAGAGCCTTGTTACGTGAATGCGAGAGCCGGATAAAGCAGCCACGCATCCGTCTGTGCGTGCGGTCGTCGAACCAGGCAGCGATACGGCTATACCAGGCAGAGGGGTATTTGGAGGTGGATAACTGGCAGAGGTATTATAACGATAGGGAAAATGCGCTGGTGATGGAGAAGCTCCTGTTATAATCACCCCATGTCGTCGAGCAAGCTCCCGCCGCCTGTATGGATCGCCACGCCAGCCGCATTAGACGGATTGGCTGGCGAGTTGGCGCGCCAGCCACACCTGGCAGTGGATACCGAATCCAATAGCCTGCATGCTTATCGCGAACAGGTCTGCCTGATCCAATTCTCCACGCCTGAGACGGATTATCTGGCAGACCCGCTGAAGCTGAAGGATCTTTCCCCCCTTGCGCCCATCTTTGCTGATCCAAAAATCGAGAAGATATTCCACGCAGCCGAGTACGATATCATTACACTGAAGCGCGACTTCAACTTCACCTTTGCCAATATCTTCGACACCATGCAGGCGGCGCGCATCCTGGGATACAAACAGGTGGGATTGGATAGCCTCCTGGCCAAAAAGTTCGGCGTGGCCGTGAACAAACGCTACCAGAAAGCCGATTGGGGACGGCGTCCACTCTCAGCCGAGTTGCTCAACTACGCACGGCTGGATACCCATTACCTTCTCAACCTTCGAGACCTGCTACAGGCCGAATTGGAAGAGACAGATCGTTGGAGGTTGGCGTTCGAGGAATTTGGCCGAATTTGCCAAGTTAACGGCCACACCGAGAATGGCTACGCCGCCTGGCAGCGCGTTGGCGGGACACAAAAACTCACAGACAGAGAGCTGACCATCCTTCAGGAACTCTGCCGTTGGCGCGAGGCGCAGGCTAGACGCATGAACCGCCCGGTGTTCAAAGTCATCGGCGATAGGACTCTGGTCAGTGTAGCCCAGGCCGCCCCGCAAAGATACGATCATCTAGGAGAGGCTGGCCTGACCCTGCGGCAGATGGATCTCTTTGCCAGTGACATTCTCGAAGCTGTCCGGCGAGGGATGGAGGCCAGGCCGGTGCGGCGTCTCATCTCGCCGCGCCCCGACGAGGCATTTCTGCGGCGGCTGGATGCGCTTCGCCAGTGGCGAAAGAGTACCGCAAGAAAGATGGGAGTTGAATCAGATGTGGTGCTGCCGCGTCCTTTCATGCAGGCGATCGCCGAGAAAGACCCAAAGGATTTAGCGGCGTTGGCAGAATTGATGCCCGACTCGCCCTGGCGGCTCGAAAGATTTGGCGAGAAGATTCTCGAACTACTGAAAAAGTAGAGGTTTATCCATGCGCATCCATTTTAACGGCGCGGCACGCACCGTGACCGGATCTCAATATTTGCTCGAAGTCAACGGCTCCAAGCTGCTGCTGGAATGCGGCTTGTTCCAGGGTCACCGGCGCGATTTCTATGAGCGCAACCAGAACTTCTCATTCGCACCGCGCCGCGTGGATGCCGTCATCCTATCCCATGCCCACATTGACCACAGCGGCAACCTGCCCAACCTGGTCAAACAAGGCTTCAGCAACCCAATCTATGCCACTTCGGCCACCGCGCACCTGGCCGACATCATGCTGCGCGACTCAGGTCACATTCAGGAAGCCGATATCGAATTCATCAACAAGAAGCGATTCCGGCGTGGCGAGCCGCCTGCCGAGCCGCTCTACACGATGCGGGATGCAACGAAGGTAGCACAACATTTTCGACCTGTATCCTACGACGAACCCTTCGAGCCGGTGCCGGGCGTGAGCGTGCGCCTGGTGGAGGCAGGACACATCCTCGGGTCGGCGGGCGTCTCGCTGGAGATCGAGGAGAAGGGGCGCAAGGTGAACCTGTGGTTCTCCGGCGACATCGGCCGTCACCATATGCCTCTGCTGCGCGAGCCGGTCTTCCCCAGCGGCAAAGTAGATTACTTGATGATGGAATGTACATACGGAGACAAACCACATGAAGACATTCGGGCTGCCTATAAGGAACTCCGCGACGTAATCAAGCGCACGGTCGAGCATGGCGGCAAGGTCATCATCCCGGCCTTTGCGGTGGGGCGCACACAGGAGCTTGTTTATTTCCTGAACGAGATGCTCGCCGAGGGAAGCATCCCATCTGTGCCGGTCTATGTGGATAGCCCCCTGGCCGTCCATGCCACGGAAGTTTTCGAGCAGCACCCGGAGTGTTTCGATAAAGAAACACACGACTTTATTCGCACGCGTAAACATCCGGCTCTGGAATTCGAGCAACTCACCTATACCCACTCTGTGGAAGAGTCCAAAGCGATCAACGACCGCAAGGGACCGCTGATCATTATATCTGCCTCGGGTATGGCCGAAACGGGGCGCATTCTGCATCACCTGCGTAACAACATCGAAGACCCGCGCAACGTGATCTTGATCGTCTCCTGGCAGGCGCCGGATACACTGGGCCGCCGTCTGGCCGAACGCGAGCAGAAGGTCAGAATATTTGGCGAAGTTTTTCACCGCCGCGCCGAGATCGCTACCATCGGCGGCCTCTCCTCCCATGCTGGCCAAACCCTCCTGATTGACTACGCCATGTCGGTCAAGAATCAGGCTAAGCAGATCTTCCTGGTACACGGCGAGGCGAGAGCAGCCACTGCTCTGAGAGAACGCTTGGCCGAGCGGGGGCTCACACAAACCGTCTATCCGGATTGGCACGCGAGCGTCGAGATTTAGGATATAATTTGCTCCGCTGTTATGTGTCACGTATCACGTATCAAGTGCCAAGCCGAGACCTGACACTCTACACTTGACACATGACGCTTGGCACTTGACACCCCCTCGGAGAGGTGCCAGAGCGGTTGAATGGGACGGTCTCGAAAACCGTTGTGGTCCTTGTGGCCACCGTGGGTTCGAATCCCACCCTCTCCGCCTTATCTGACCCTGAAGGTTTAAAAAAACCTTTGGGGTCGTGTTATGGTAAGATTAAATTATGCGATTAAACCTCGCTCTCGCTCAAATCAACACCAAGCTCGGCAATGTCGAAGCCAACCTCGAGAAGCATCTGACCCTCGCCAAAGAGGCTCACTCCCAGAATGCCGACCTGCTCGTTTTTCCCGAGCTCTCGCTGACCGGCTACGTACTGCAAGACCTTGTCCCCGCCGTTGCTTGCCGGCCTTCGGAAGACGATCCAGTTTTCAAGCCACTGCTGAAGGCGAGCCGAGACCTGGACCTGGTCGTCGGCTTCGTGGACGAGGACGCCCGTCACCGCTTCTACATCGCCGCCGCTTACCTGGCGCGAGGCGAGGTCGTCCACGTCCACCACAAGGTTCACCTGCCCACCTACACCATTTTCGATGAGCGGCGTTTCCTGGCCATAGGCGATTCCTTCCGCGCCTTCGATACGCGCTTTGGCCGCGCCGGCATCCTGATCTGCGAAGATTTCTGGCACGTATCTTCGCCTTATCTGCTCTGGATGGATGGCGCGGACATCCTTCTCATGACCTCTGCCTCGCCCGGACGCGGCGTCACCGACGAGCACATCGGCTCATCCGAATGGGTGGAGACTGTCCACAAAGCCTATGCCGGGCTTTTCACCGTTTTCGTCGCCCACGCCAACCGCGTCGGCTTCGAAGATGGACTGAACTTCTGGGGCGGCGCGACCGCCTACGATCCGGACGGCAGGCTGATCGCCAAAGGGCCATACGACGAGGAAGCCATCACCTACGCCGAATTGGATCTGGGTCAGCTGCGGCGCACGCGGGCACGCCTGCCGCTGCTGAGAGACGAATGCCCGGAGTTGGTGCACCGCGAATTGGAAAGAATTTTACAGAAGCGGTAAGCAAACACTGCAAGGTATAATCCTCACACAAGGTGCAAGATGACCATTGTGTCCACTACGCCAGTAACTGTTCCTCCAATCACCCAGCGGACGCGCATCCCGCAGGAGGCGATTGATTACATTGTCCAGCAGATTGTCAAGAATTTCCAGCCGCAGAAGATCGTTTTATTCGGTTCGTATGCATATGGCAATCCCCGGCCGGAAAGCGATGTGGATTTGTTGGTTATCATGGAAACTCCACTGAAGGAAGTTGAACAAGAGATCCGCATTTGCCAAAAGATCGAACACCACTTTGGACTTGACCTACTAGTCAAAACGCCTGCGACACTGGCAAAACGCTTGAAATTAGGCGATCCCTTTCTCAAAGAGATTGTCCGGAGAGGAAGAGTGTTGTATGAACGAACTGCTCCGTGAATGGATAGAAAAAGCAGAGGGAGACTACGCCACAGCGGAACGGGAATTGCGCGCTCGAAAATGTGTTAACTACGATGCCATCTGCTTTCATGCCCAGCAAACGGCAGAAAAATATCTCAAGGCATTCCTTTTCAAAAACGGCGTGGATTTTCCCAAAACCCACAACTTGGGCGAATTGCTTGAGCTTTGCCTTCCTCTTGATGCTTCACTTGATCTACATCGGGATTTGTTGATCCATTTGGATCGCTACGCGGTCCGTTACCGTTATCCTGGCGCATTGGCAGAGAAGGAAGAAGCGAAAGAGACTGTACGCATCGCCAGACAGGTCCGCTCTGTCCTGCGCCAGAAGCTTGGCCTCCATGAGCACGATTGATCTCTCCATCAACACCTCCCTCGTCCGCAACATTCTGACGGAGTTTCTTCACACCGAGATTACCCGCGCCGGATATTCGCGCGCTGTGGTCAACCTCTCCGGCGGCCTCGACTCGGCTGTCGCCATCGTATTAGCCGCCGAAGCCCTCGGCGCGCAGAATGTGCTGGCCGTGCGCCTGCCCTACAAGACCTCCATGCCCGATTCGCTCGAACACGCCCAAATGCTGATCGAACAGCTCGGCTGTCCATCGGTGACCATCCCTATCACCGAGATGGTGGACCCGCTCATTGACCGCGAGCCGGGGATGTCGCAAGTCCGCAAGGGGAACATCATGGCGCGCGCCCGCATGATCGTGGCCTACGACCAATCCGAAGCTTTCAAGGGATTGGTGGTCGGCACCGGCAACAAAACCGAGATCCTGCTCGGCTATACCACATTGTTCGGCGATTCGGCCTGCGCCATCAACCCCATCGGCGACCTTTACAAGACCCAGGTCCGGCAATTGGCGCGAGCGCTCGACGTTCCGGCGGTCATCATCGAAAAAGCTCCCACTGCTGACCTCTGGCAGGGTCAGACCGACGAGGGCGAGCTGGGCTTTACCTACGAAGAAGTGGACAAGCTCCTCTACCTGCTTGTGGATCAACGCGGCAGCCCACAGGAATGCGTCGAGGCAGGATTCGATGAGAAGTTCGTCCGCAGCGTGATCGAGCGCGTCCGCCGTAACCAGTACAAGCGCGTCATGCCGCCGGTCGCCAAGATCAGCAGCCGCACGGTCAGCTACGATTTCTTGTACCTGAGAGATTGGGGAACCTAAAACCAGTAGTCAGTGCTCAGTCAGCAGTCTTCTGTACTGAACACTGGATACTGAAAACTGAATACTGACCATGCACATTCCTCCCGCACTCCGCCACAGGCGCTTCTTTTACCTCTGGCTCGGGCTGATGATCTCCATCGCCGGGTCGCAGATGCAGGTGTGGGCGCTGTTCTGGCACATCCGCACCATTATCCGCAACACTATCCGCCAGTTGCAGACGCCCGATCCGATGCGCGGGCGGATGACCAGTATCAACCAGATCTTCTTCCAGGGCGGGCCGCAGTTGGGAGAGATCGAAGCCGGGGCAGTGGCGCAGCTTTTCGGCGCACCGGCTGCCATCATCAGCGGCGGGATCGGCTGCATCCTCGCCGTGCTGCTGATCGCCCGCAAATGGCCGCAGTTGCGCGCCTACAACGGCGATGAACCAATTTTGGCCGGCGCAACCGCAGATTGAGATGACAAATCCGATTCCCAACGAGACTTATATCTCTGTAGATGTCGAAACCAGCGGGCCGTATCCGGGGACGTACTCCTTGTTAGCCATCGGCGCCTGCGTGGTTGATGACCCGGGCAAGACTTTTTACGTCGAGTTGAAGCCGATCAGCGGCCACACGACCGAAGAAGCGACTGCCATCCATGGGCTTTCCATGAGCGGGCTGGCAGAACACGGGCTAGAACCGGCTGAGGCCATGAGCCTTTTCAAGGATTGGTTGGCTGCCCAGACACCCACCGGGCAACGACCAATTTTCATTGGCTTCAATGCCCCTTTCGATTGGATGTTCGTTAATTATTATTTCCACTACTTCCTGGGATATAATCCCTTTGGTCACGCCGCGCTGGATATCAAGTCTTTCTACATGGGGCTAGCAGGCGTCTCTTGGGCTGAGACCACCATGCGGCACGTCAGCCCGCGCTATTTGAATCACCAGCACCTTACTCACCAGGCCCTGCGCGACGCACTCGATCAGGCTGACATCTTCTATAAAATGTTGGCCGAGGCGCGCAATAAGGATAAGAACTCATCCAAAAATCGATGTTCGCCCTGAGCGGAGGTTCCGAGCGCCAGCGAAGAACCGTAGTCGAAGGGCAACTGGCTCGGTTAAACATGGCGCTTCGACTGCGCTCTCTTTCGCCAAACTCAGGGTCACTCCGCTCAACGCACAAAAAATTTATGCCGGATCAACCCTAAAGCATAGAGAGGAGATTTATGATGAGCGCAAAACCTGACTTTTCTCCTGACGCCGCCCTTCAGCGTATCATCGAATCGGCACGCCGATTGGGGGTTGAGCTAAAGGAAGCCGACGCTCTGCAATGGATGACGGCCATAGTCGCCTCACAGGCCGACCAAGATATTTCTGTGGATATCAAGAGCGGCGTTTTTGGCGCCAAGTTCGTCATGCTCGACTTCAGCCCGCAAGATCTGGCTCATTTCCGCGAAATTGGGCGGCTGGTGGAATTCCAGGATCAGCCCGGCATAGTCGAGACGGCCCTGGCACTTTCCGGCTCCTCGGCCCAATCCAAGATCCAAACCTATCCCGGTGACTGCGATTACTTCGAACGGGTCAACATCATCGCTGAGACGCGCCAGGCTGCCTGCCAGATCTTAGCCAAGATCATGCGCGAGAAAGCTCTGAGCGCCATGCGCGGCCCGACCTACCAATTGATCGAGGTCAAGTTTGGCAATTATCCCTACGATGTCATCCGAGATGAGCGGACGATCAAAGCCGGTTCGCCGGTATCCTGGACGGCGGGGGAAATCGAGCGCGGCCAGATCGAGGTCAAACGGACGGATGGCAGCCCAGCGTTGATCCAATGGGGAGAGCTGGCCGAGGATCCCGGCTGGTGCAAGCTAGATTGGGTCGTGGCCGACCCGGCGCGAGGTCAGTTGGCCAATGCCAGCAACATGCTCGACGTAACCTGGGAGGCACCTGACGGGACGATTACGCCCCTCGACGGCTACCTGGATCCCTATTTCCAGGAAGTCTATCTCGATTCCGCCTCCGTTCCCATCTTTTCGAAACTCGCCAAACACGTCTCCGCCGACGCGCTCGACAATTATGTCGAGCAATTGGAACACGAGGTCAACAAGTACCTGACCAAAGATGTGAATTATGGGAAAGTCGCCAAGCGGCTGTACAACATTTTCCGCCTGACCGGCCGCTACGAAGAAGCGGCTTTCCTGCGGGAACTTTTCGACGAGCCAGCCACCATGCTCTACCAGGTCTGGTCCCTAATTCGCACGATAGACGACTGTTGCCAGCCCAGCAGCGCAATCACGAAAGAGCAGATGCTTACCCAGGTAGACAACTTGATCCTGGCCGTCATCAAAGCCCTGGAAGGAGACCAGGAAGCCGAAATCGTGCGTTTGCTCCTGCGCCTGCGCGATGCGCTGAGCCGGCAGGAAAGTGGAAAGGGACTGAACACCCAGGCAGAGGCGGCGCGCGCCGAAGTGATCAACGTGGTCAATAACTTTTTCTATGAAAGACTCACAGCTATTCCCACCATCAAAGAGTATATGGAAAACATCCAACAGAAATAATGGCGGCTGATAAACCGCCATAATTGGCAGACTATCCCTATACAAATTCCCAACGACTCCTCTACGATTTTGCAAACCGGCGCTTCTGCGGTTGACTTCGCGACCAATTCGCTATATACTCATATCAGGAATTCGGCCTATGCGAGTTGTTACCACATTTTTCGGCTTGATTTCTTGAAAGGCACGCGGTGAGGCGCGTGCCTTTCGTTCTAGATCCTGCGAAGGAGAGAAAAAATGGACTCTGGAATGATCGGAAAAATCGAAAAAGCGAAGCGCTATGCCCGGGAAAGAAACCGCTTCCATTTCGAAGCGTTCACCGTCAGCATAGATGGGGAAAACAACGCCCACCGCGTCACGTTCGCGAACAATCTATGGTCTTGTGACTGCAATTTCTTCCACACGCGTGGCGTCTGCACCCACACCATGGCCCTCGAAGAAGTGCTCAAGGGGATGCTCCCGGAACCCGTGGAAGCCTAAAACTGAATACCTACTCGTTTGCGACTTTCGAGGCCTCTAGGGTTTCGAAAGTCTTTTTTTTAACGCAAATGCCACGTATGTGTATACCCACTTTTGGAGATGATATTTTTTCGGGTAAAATCAAAGTCATATGAGACCCATTTCACGTCGTGACTTTTTGAAACTCAGCGCACTGGCGCTCGGAGGCCTGGCCTTCACTCCCTTCTTACCGGAAATCACCGAATTCGAGGATGTCAGCCTGGTACGCGTGGCAACCAAGTCAGTCAGCGTCTATCGCGGCCCGACCGACCAAAGCCTGATCGTTGGCACATGGAACCGGGATGACCTGGTCAATGTTTACGAAGAGGTCACTGCCGATGAGCCAAAATACAATCCGGTCTGGTATCGTGTCTGGGGCGGCTACATGCACCGGGCACGCCTACAACGGGTCAAGATACTCTATAACAAGCCACTGACTATTGTTCCTGAAACGGGATTGCTGGCTGAAGTCACCGTGCCGTACAGCCAGGCGTATCGCAATAGCCCGTTCGACGGCTGGCAAACCACCTACAGGCTGTATTATGGTTCGGTCCACTGGATCGTGGCAGTGGACCCTGGCCCCGACGGGCAGCCCTGGTATCGCATCCTTGACGAGCTTGACGAGGCCACTTACCATGCCCCCGCCATTCACCTGCGCCCCATCTTACCCGAAGAGATCGCGCCCATTTCGCCTGACGTTCCGTTGGAGAAGAAACGCATCGAGGTTGCTCTTAATACACAGACCCTGACTTGCTACGAATCCGATCAGGTTGTTTTCCAAACCAACATCTCCTCCGGAATCGCCCCACTTTCAGGCGCGGGCGGCACACCCACCAATACACCTATCGGCAAATACAACATCATAGTTAAGATGCCCTCCAAACACATGGGCGAGGCTAACCTAGCTGCAGGCATTGACGATTACGTTCTGCCTGGCGTACCCTGGTGTAGTTTCTTTACCGGCGAGGGCCACGCCTTCCACGGCACCTACTGGCATGACAACTTCGGCGTGCCGATGAGCCACGGCTGCGTCAACATGCGCATCGAGGATGCAAAGTGGCTTTTCCGCTGGACGTTACCCTCGGCCGGCTTTGACGAAATCAACAAACAGACACTTGACCGCAAGGGTTACGGGACGACTGTCCGCATTTATTGACCATGCCCACCCTGACTTGGCCAACAAAATCGTGGCCGAGGCCTCAACCGGCCGACCTGGTTCTCGAATCCGTAACCTACCCCCAAGGCCGAGGCTATCCCAATTCTTCCCCTGGCAGCCATCTCTTTCTGGGAGATAACCTGAAGATCATGGCAGCGCTCCTGCCGCAGTGCGAGGGGCGCATTGACCTGATCTATGCTGACCCGCCATTCTTCACCAATAAACGCTATCCAACCCGCATCGGCCGCGGTGAGGACTCGCGCCGTCCGCAAGAATGGCAACTGGCCGAGGGCTACGCCGACCACTGGTCAGACATTGACACTTACCTGAACTTTCTCTACCCGCGCCTGACCCTGATGCACCGCCTACTTGCTCCAACTGGCACGCTGTATCTTCACCTAGACTGGCATGCGGACGCGTATGCTCGCCTGTTATTGGATGAGATCTTTGGCCGCGAGCGTTTGCTCAACGAGATCGTCTGGCTCTACCACGGCCCATCGCCTATCCGCCGCGCCTTCAACCGCAAGCATGACATCCTCCTGGTCTATACCAAAAGCGGCGATTACACCTTCAACGCCGACGCTGTGCGTGAGCCTTACAACCCAAGTACGGTTAAGACTTTCAACGCTTCTCCGAAAGCCGGATTTGGGAAAATACCAGACCTGGAACGCGGCAAAGTCCCCGAAGACTGGTGGTACTTCCCGGTCGTCGCCCGCTTGCACAACGAGCGCACCGGTTATCCAACCCAAAAGCCCGAGGCCTTGCTTGAACGCATCCTCCTGGCATCTTCCAATCCCGGTGACCTGGTCGCGGATCTCTTCTGCGGCTCTGGGACCTTCCCACTGGTCGCAGCTCGGCTGGGTCGCCGCTTCCTGGCCTGCGACGTGACCTGGCGCGCTGTCCACACCAGTCGCGTCCGCTTGCTGGAAGGTGGACAGCCGTTCACGCTTCAGCGGGATAGGTCCCTCCAAATTCCCTCCTCGCCCGCAGCCCTTTGGGATGAGCATTCACTTGAGCGTTCACGCCCAAGGCCTCAGGGCGAAGCCTTCAACTTTCAATGTACCAACCGGATGATCGTCCTCGAAAATCCGCCTGCCCTGGATTATTGGGAGGCGGATCCCTCCTGGGATGGGATCACGTTCAAGAGCGCGATGCAGGCGCGGCGTCCGATTCGCAGTGGAGACATCCCCCTTAAATTAGAATTGCCCGTCTCGCCGACGAACGTTTGCATCCGGGCAATTACAGTGAATGGTGAACAAATCCAGATGGGGTCACACGTCTAGACGGTAGCCCACGCCTCGCACTGTTTTCAACAACTTCGGATTCTTGGGATCAGCCTCGATTGCCTGCCTCAACCAGGAAACGTGCACGTCCAGTGTGCGCGTATCGTCGGTATAATCCGTCTCCCAGACTTGCGAGAAGAGCGACTTACGCTCGATCACCTCGCCACGGTGGTCAAGCAATATCTTCAACAAGCGCATCAGGCGTGGGGTCAGGCGCGTTTGTTTCCCAAAACAGCGGACTGTGTGATTTTCCACATCCAGCCGGATCAGACCGGCGTGGATGCTGTTCTTGCCGTCGCCTGGCAGCAGGTGACGAATGCGGTTGACGAGCTTCTGGATCGTAAACGGCAGCGACAGGACCACGTTTGCACTTGTATTGCTAACTTCCCGGCCAGGCTCGAGGATCAGGAGAATGGGCAGGTTTTCCGCCTTCTCCCGCAGCGACTGGCAAATGCGTTTGCCGCTAGTGCGTAACGAGGCCGCGTGGACTACGACAACATCGGGATCGAATTTGCCTTTCAGGCGCGCCAAAGCTTGGTTGCCGCTGGAGGCCAGCTCAACCTCGAAGCCTTTTCTACGCAGGGCAGCAGCGAAAGCGGGATGGTCTGCGTGCTTACCCTCTATGACCAGGAGCGTCGCATTAGTCATTGTGACGATGAAAAACTATTGGAAAACAGCAAGGTTTCAATTATTATACTCCAATCGTAAATTTATCAACCAATATTTTTGTTTGTTTGCAAGTTGGCCTTCCCACCCGGCGGCAGGTCTGGTAAAATCAGCCGCCGGAGCGTTGTACCCTTCGCTCCGTAAATCATTTATCCCAGAAAGGGTATCAACTCAATAACTTGGGGGTGAGGGTGTATCCTCGACTGCTATTGAGTAGATACAAGAAAGGGCTTGAACAATGAAAGTACTGCTCATCAAGGACGTTTTCAAACTCGGCCGCGCCGGCGATGTTAAACGCGTCGCGGATGGCTACGGGCGCAATTTCCTGATCCCACAGGGACTGGCCATGTTAGCCACACCAGGCGCGCTGAAACAATCCGAGAAGATCCGCCAAAAGGCCGCCGAACAACGCGCAATCTTGAATGAAGAGATGGCCGTGGTCGCCGAGCATCTGAAAGGATTGGAACTATCCTTCGCTGCACGTGCAGGAGAAACTGGCAAGCTCTACGGCTCAATCACCTCGCAAGACATCGTAGACGCTATCCAAAAGAAGACCGGTTACGCTCTCAAACGTCAGCAGCTTGACATGCAGCCTCTGCGTAACCTGGGTGAGCACATAATCCACGTCCGCCTGACGATGGACCTGATCCCAGAGATCAAAATAACTGTCTACCGCGAAGGTGAAGCGGAGCCGAGCCTGCCGATCGAACCCCTGCCAGAACAGGTCGCGTCCAAACCTGTCAAGTCTGAACCTGCCGGGCCGGATAACCAGGCTGAAACCGGCGAGAGCATCGAAACCACCGTCGAAGCATAGCAGCCAGAAGAAAATATGCCCGCAAACATCACCGGTCAAACCAGCCAGGGGAACCGGTGATGTTCTATTCCAGGCAGCCTCACAAACATGGAAGAGGACGGGGGCGTACGGATTTCGCCGCCCGCACCCCACTTCCCCCTCTGTGAGATAACACTATTCAAATCATGACAGAATCAATTGGTCAGCAACTCAAAAAAGCCCGCCAGACGCGTAACCTGACCATCGAGCAGGTCACGCGGGCCACGCACATCCGCGCTCATTTCATCGAAGCCATGGAGGAAGATGACTTCGACGCGCTTCCCTCGCCCGTCCAGGCACGCGGCTTCTTGCGCCTCTATGTAGATTATCTTGGCCTTTCATTGGAGAATTTGATCGCCAACCAGCGCGAGGAGAGCGCAGAATCGCCCCCCGAAGGAACAGGAACTACAACCGCCGCAATCGAATCCGAACCTGCTGAAGAGGAACCGGTCGAGGCAGAAGCAGAGTCGGGAACCGAGGCTGAACTCTCTGTGCCCGAGACGCCCGAACCCGCCCCCGCCGTACCTCGAACGCCCACACCTTCGCAGAGCATATTCATCGCCATCGGCGAACAATTGCGCCAGCGCCGCGAGGGACTCAGTCTGACACTCGATGAAGTAGAGCGCCATACTCATGTCCGCAAGCATTATCTCCAGGCGTTGGAATCCGGCGATTTCGACTACCTGCCGACCTCGGTCCAGGCGCGCGGCATGTTGAACAACTACGCTAACTTCCTGGATATGCAGGTGGATGCAATCCTGCTGGACTTTGCCGAGGGCTTGCAGGCCCAGCGGCTCGAACGCCAGCCCCAGCCCACAGAAGAACAGCACACCAGGTTCAAACCTGGCGTTTCGCCCACCATCCAGCGTTTTCTTTCCCTCGACCTGATCTTCGGCGGCGGCTTGATCCTGCTCCTGATCGTCTTCGCCATCTGGGGTACAGGTCAAGTGGTAAAATTGCGCTCGACTCCCAAGGCTGAAGCCACCGCACCCTCCATCTCAGACGTGTTGTTAGTTTCTCCGATCCCTGGCACCGAAGCCGCTGCGGCCGCCGAGGCCAGCGTGTTTATCACGCCCAGCCTCGCCACCGTACTCACCTCAGCTATCACCTTCCCGACCACGATCCCTGGGCACGTACAGGTCATCGTGATCGCCCAAGAGCGCACTTGGGTGCGTGTAACAGTAGATGGCAAGATCAAGCTGGAAGGTCGGATTATGGCTGGCAGCGCTTATCCCTTCGATGGCAGCGAACGAATAGAAGTGCTGACTGGCGATGGTTCCGCCGTGCAAATCATCTACAACCAAAGTGACTTGGGCGTGATGGGCACCTTTGGAGAAGTCGTTGATCTCATCTACACACCGAAGAACATCTTGAAGCCGACACCGACTCCATCACCCACGCCGACGGCGACGCAACCTAGTACACCGACGCCTTCGGGCACGCCGACCCCAAGATATTCACCCACCCCAACGCGGCAAAGTACTCCTTGATGTTTTCCGGCATGAACCGCAAAACCTTCCACTTGACCTCCCTCGGCTGCGCAAAGAACACGGTAGACTCCGACTCAATGACCCAACTCCTGGAGCAGGATGGCTACCGTCTGGTCAAAACGCCCCAGCAAGCCAGCGTGTTGATCGTCAACACGTGCGGTTTCATCAGCCCGGCGCGCCAGGAATCATTCGACGCACTGCGCGCACTCGCCGGGGTCAAGCGTCCTGGCCAGCTCCTGATCGCAGCCGGGTGCTTGACCCAACGCTACGGCGTAGAGGTCGCGAAGCAGGTCCCCAGCATAGACGGCATCCTGGGCACGCGCCGCTGGATGGACATCGTGGAGGTCATCCGCCAGTTGCGCAAAGAGACTCGTCCCAAGCCGCTATACCATCTGCCGGAAACATCTGCCATCGGTGCCGACGAACACAACACATTGCGCGCTTCGGTCGCTGGCGCCAGCGCCTACCTCAAGATCGCGGATGGCTGCCGCCGCCCGTGCGCCTTCTGTGCCATCCCGCTCATCAAAGGGACAGCCGTCAGCCGCCCGATGAATGCCATCCTCGACGACGCCCGCCGCCTGCGCGACATGGGCGTGCGCGAACTCAACCTGATCGCCCAGGATACAACCGACTACGGTCACGACCTAGGCATGAAGGATGGCTTGGCAACCTTGTTGGAAAAGCTGGTGGAAGTGGCAGAGCGTCCCCTCCCCCCTTTAGGGGGGACCGAGGGGGGGCTGGACTGGATCCGCCTCATGTACGCCTATCCCGGCTACGTCACCGACCGGCTGATCGAGGTCATAGCAAGCCACCCACAAATCCTCCCCTACCTCGACATGCCGCTCCAACACGCCCATCCCGATACACTCAAACGAATGCGTCGTCCGGCCAATATGGATTGGGTCTACAAGACAATTGCCAGGATGCGCGCCGCGTTACCCGGCCTGGCGATACGCACCACTTTCATCGTCGGTTACCCCGGCGAGACAGAGACAGAATTCCAAACACTACTGGACTTCGTCGCCGAAATGCGCTTCGACCGCCTCGGCGCGTTCCAATTCTCGTATGAAACCGGCACGCCCAGCGAGTCGCTCGGCGACCCAATCTCGCCCGAGATCAAGGAAGAACGCTACCAACGCCTGATGAGCCTCCAGCAAGGCATCTCCTTGCAGATCAACCAATCCCTCGTCGGACAGAGATTGGATATCCTGGTCGAGGGCTTGGATAAAGGAATATCCATCGGGCGTTCGTACCGCGACGCGCCAGAAATTGACGGCCTGGTTTTCGCCGAGGGGCAGGCCAAGGTCGGACAGATCGTGCCAGTCCGCATCAACGGCGCAATGGCCTACGACCTGACCGGTGTGCTGGCAACGCCATAGCGAACCTGATGGGGAAAACAGGCCGCATCGCCTTGCTCCTCAGCCTGGCCGCCATCGCGGCGAGTTATCTCGTCGCCGAGCTTGTCTTCGAGCGCATACCGCACATCGAGGACGAGATGGCCTTCGTCTGGCAGGCACAAGTCTATGCGCGCGGCCAGGTGGCCATCCCCTCTCCGCCCCACCCCAACATCATGATGACGCCGTTTGTGGTGGATTACCACGGCCAGCGCTTTTCCAAATATCCACCCGGCTGGTCGGTGGTGTTGGCCTTTGGCTATCTGCTCGGGGCGCGCGCCTGGGTCAACCCGCTGCTGGCCGGGCTGGCGGTCTGGTTGACCTACCGGCTGGGCCAGAAAGTATTCAACCCAGCAGTCGGCCTGCTGGCTGCCTTTCTGACACTGCTCTCGCCGTTTTTCCTCATGCTCTCTGGCTCGCTGCTATCCCATACCTGGTCACTCGTGCTAAGCCTGACCCTTGCCCTGGCGTGGCTGGACACGTTCGTCTACGAGACGAAAGTACCGCGCTGGATGACGAGCCTCGTCGCCGGTCTGACCCTTGGCCTGCTGGCGCTCACCCGGCCGCTGACCGCCCTGGGCGTGGCGCTGCCCTTCTTCATCCACGGCCTGATCCTGCTCTGGCGCGGCGGCTGGGACGTGCGCCGACGCGTCCTTTTTATCGGCGTGGTCACTCTGCTGGTCTCGGCGCTGTTCCTGCTCTGGCAATTCGCTGTGACCGGAAGTCCTCTCACCAACCCTTATACCCTGTGGTGGCCTTACGACAAGGTCGGCTTCGGTCCCGACGTTGGCCGCCAGGAGAGCGGTCATAACCTGTTCTGGAGTTTGATCAGCCTGAAGAAAGCCCTGGATACCGCGCGGAGTGACTTCTTTGGCTGGGAGAATCTTTCATGGTTATTCTTGCCCCTTGGCCTGTGGGCTGCGCGCCGCAACCGGCCAGCCTGGCTGGTCGGCAGTGTCTTCGTCAGCCTGGTTGGCGCGTACCTGCTTTACTGGACAAGCTCGACGACATTCGGCCCGCGCTATTACTTCGAGGGATTCTACAGTGTCTCCCTGCTCAGCGCGGCGGGATTCCTCTGGCTGGCAGGCTGGCCGAAAGCGAAAATCTGGCGCAGCGGCCGCTTTCTCGTCACGGCCGGTCTGTTGGCTTTTCTGATGAGCTATAACCTGCTGATCTATCTCCCCGCTCGCTTGCAAGGGATGCACGGTCTGTACGGCGTGGAGCGCGCCGACCTGTTGCCATTCCAGACCGAGGAAGCCAAGGCGCTGGCGCCGGCCATCGTCGTCGTCCACATCCAGGACTCGTGGACCGATTATGGCGCACTGCTGGACTTGCAGGATCCATGGCTGACTACTCCCTTCATCTTCGCCTTCGGTCAGGGAGGGGTAAGTGACGCAGCGCTAGAGGCCGATTTTTCCAACCGGCGACTGATCCACTACGCGGATGAGCCGTATACATTCTACGAGCATCCCAGAGGAAGATAGGTCTGAATCAGTTCGATATAAAATCGAGGCCCCCTTTTCTCTGAGAAAACGGGGGCCACCTGGAATTACAAAGAGCCTATCAAGGTGTAGGCGTCGGCGGCTGAGGCCCCCCACCATTCAGACAATAATTGTATACCTGCGTGGCCGTCGGATAAGCGGTCGCATTTTTCTCACTGGGTACATTAAGAAAAATATCGTCGTACATGTGCTGCGCAGTGCAGTAATCGCCCGAGGACCATACCAAGTCAATGTATTTGAGCGTCGCATAGCGATAACGCTCTGTAGCCGTCATGCACGAAGAATCCATCAGATTGGGCAGGTAGGGATATACCTTGGAAAAATAGTCCATCGCCTGATACCAGTCAAGCTCCCAGAAGCTGGCGCCAGTAATATACAACCGCGACCAAGTACGCAGCGACTCGGCATAGCTATCCAACGGCCCAAACCGTTCCGCCAAAGTCAAGTCGTAAATGCCGCCTTCCAGGTTGATATCGCTACATAACTGCGAGGAAGGGATAATCTTCCCAACGCCGCGATTGCGCAAGGCAATGTAGTACATTCCATCCACCTCAGCGGCGCGGTAAGTGGAATCGGACTTACGCAGGGAATCCAGGTTCGAGATGGCGCCATCCCAATCCTGGGCGTCAAGAAGCTGCCTGGCGCGCGCGAAGATCTCTTCCACGCCGCGTAGATCGGGGGTTGGCGTATTGGCCGGGGTTGGAGAAGGCGACGGCGAGGGCGTAACGCTCAGCTTTACCAGCACTTCGGTCAATTTCTCCTGAACGCCCGGGTAAGAGGGGTCGTGTTCGACGACGAACTGCAAATGCTGAAGAGCGACTTCATACCGATTTTCGTTCATAGCCTGGATGCCAAGCTGGTACTGTTCATCGAGTTGTTGGAAAACCACCGTCGACTGGGCAGCGCGGCGCTGACCCAAGCCGGATTGGTAGCCACCCAATATGCCCAGCCCCAGCAGGAGAACAAAACCCAGGACTGCGATCCAGCGCGAAGGCTTTTTGGCAGGTGATGCAACTGCATTCGGTTGTGTATCGTTCGTGCTATGGGGTTGAGTATCGTTTATATCAGACATGGCGGCGATTATACCCCATTAAAGAACCCGTTTCCTTGAAGGAAACGGGTTCTTAATTTACAAGCGGAACAGCATCCTCACCTCACGCCAGATTAGCGGAAGAGATACCAAACCTCCTGCTGCCAGCGCCAGCAGCGCGGACAAGAGCGAGGATAACGGCAGCAAGCGCATCGCGGCATAGGCCACCAGCCCGGCCAGCAATGCCGCTGGGATAGCCCGCAGCGCAGTGCTACCCACGTTCAGCAGACCGGGGAAGCGGCGGTTGAGCAGCGCAAGCAGCACCACCGCCTGCGTAGTGAAAGTCAGCGCGGCGGACAGTGGGATACTGGCCAGCCCAATCAGCGGCCTCAACAGCAACGACAGGATGACGAACGCCACTGTCTGGATGAAGGCCGCCAGCAGCGGCGTACGCGTGTTCTGGTTGGCATAGAACGAGCGCACCGCCACTTCCAGCCAGGTATCGCCCACCAGCCCGAACAAGAAAGCCCAGGTGCAGGCTGTCAGCAGGTCCAGGCGGGCAGCATCGTAACCGAAGAAACTTTGCGCCAGCGGACGGACAGTCAGCGCCAGTAGGGCCGCGGCTGGCAGACAGAGCGCCAGCATGACCCGCAGAGCACGGTTGACCGTCTGCATGAAATCCGCAACCTGGCCGCGATTGATGAACTCGGCCAGTGATGGCAGCATCGCCACCGCGATGGCTGTGCCGATGACCGTCTCCGGCACCTGCTCAATGGTCCAGCCCAGGTTGAGCGCGCCAACGCCAGTCGTTCCGAACCAGGAGGACAGGTTGTCGCGGGCAACGAAATAAGCCTGGATGCAGGCCATGGTCAGGACGCGCGGCCAGAGCAGGATCAGCACTCGCTGCACCCCAGCACTTTTCAGACCGAGGGCCGGACTCCAGCGGAACTGGTAGCGGATCAGCCCCGGCACCTGGATCAGCAAATGCAGCGCCGCACCCAGGATAACACCGTAGACCATCCCGTACAGGCCCAGTCCGAAGGCAGGCAGCGTGACTGGACCGAGGTGCAAGTTCTTGGCTGGCGCGAGCACAGTGACGCCGAAGATCTGCCCCAGGTTGTAGAGGATGGGCGCCAGAGCTGGCAGCAGGAAATGCTGATTGGCCTGCAAGCCAGACATCACCAGCCCGCTGATGGAGAAGAGCAGGATGGCAACTAAGTCGAGACGCATCAGGGAGGCAGTCAGCGCCTGTTTATCGGGTGTGAAGCCGGGAGCGATGAGATAGTGCACCAGCGGCCCCGCCAGCAGGATGATGATGACCGAGGCCGTGCCGGTCACGAGGAAGGCCAGGTTGACGATGCACGAGAACAGTGCCCAGGCCTCGCCGCGTCCCTGTCGGTCAAGGTATTCGGTCAGCACGGGAATGAAGGCCATCCCCAGCGCGCCGCCGGATAGTAACGCGGATAGGTAATCGGGGATGTTGTTGGCCGCGCCGAAGATGCCCATCCCTTCCAGACCGACGATCTTGTTGAAGAGCATGGACTTGACGAAGGCCAGGATTTTGTCCAGCGCGAAGAAAACGGCAAGCAGGATCGAGGTCCGGGTGAGGAACGAGAGTTTGGACATGAAACGGATTACAACCGTAGGGGCAGGTCTGAGACCTGCCCCTAGCGAGAAATCGTTACCGGAGGAACAATCCAACGGCCACCAGCACCGGTGTCAGCAGATTGATGAGCACGTTCTGGCCCATCGCAGGGATGAGATGCGGAATGTCGTCGGCATAGCGCAGGACGCTGCGAATGACAGGCACAGCCAGCATCAGTGTCAGCAGGCCAAGCAGGGCAAACTTGGGCAGCAGACCAAAGGCAACACCGAACAGGATCGCCAGGTAAGCTCCCAACAGGAAAGCAATGTAGATATAGCCGCTGACCTTTCGGCCGGCGATGATGGGGTAGTGCCGCCGCCCGATGCTTTTATCGGCATCCACATCCGGGAACTGGTTGAGCAGCAGCAGGTCGCTGACCAGGAAGAACGGCACCAGCGAGGCGACGAAGGCGATCCACGAGTACTCGCCGGTCAGGGCGAAGTGTGTGCCGACCACCATCAGCGTGCCAAAGCCGAGCCCCGGTGCCAACAAGCAGAGAACCGGATTGTACGCCAGCCAGACGGTGTAACCATAAAGCAAAAACAGGCCAACGACGCCCAGCGGGATCAATTCCCAACCCCAGACCCAAACGAAGTACAACCCGATCAGGCCGGTAATGGCAAAAGAAATGGATGCAGTCAGGAAAGCGCTGCGCGCCATTTCGGGTTTG
The DNA here is from genome assembly GCA_964478375.1 of uncultured Chloroflexus sp. GTDB lineage: Bacteria > Chloroflexota > Anaerolineae > Anaerolineales > Villigracilaceae > CG2-30-58-95. Next base: position 24,468 of record CAYZIQ010000027.1, read on the forward strand.
GCCGGCAAGGTTCCACTGCCGCCGCTGAAGGGGGTCTTCTGCGTGCGGGCGTCGAGGCCGGTCTTGAAATCGTAATACTCGTTGAAAGCGTTGACGCTGATGTGCGCCGCCAACGCGCCGATAAAGACGAGCAGCACGTACAACCAGTTGACGCTGCCCTTCGTCCACAGCGCGGTGCCAAGTCCGACCAGTGTACAGGCCGGAGCCAGGATGAGGAACGGCAGGCGCATAGGCCCAAGTATGTCTTTCATGTTACTAGAATCTCCTTTGATTTTGGTTTTTAGCCACGAAGAACACGAATAACACGAAGAAATCCTTTTCGTGTCATTCGTGGCTATTCATTGCAATTAACCCAAACTCCCCACTTCCGCCTCGACTGCCTCCAGGATTTCGCCCGATTTGACCAGTGCCTTCATCACATTATGGTCGGGATACAGCGGACGATCCACGTCGAGGTGTGCCACGTGCTTGCGGATGACTTCGCGCGCCCTCTGCGTCCCCTTGCCGGGAGTGAACTGACGGAAATCCAGTGCCTGAGCGGCGGCCATGAACTCGATGCCAAGGACGCCGTAGGCATTATCCAAAATTTGCCCGTTCTTGATCGCCGTGTTCATGCCCATCGAGACGAAGTCTTCCTGGTCGGCGGCAGCCGGGATGGACTGGATGCTGGCCGGAGCCGAAAGGATGCGGTTCTCGACGATCATCATATCGGCGGTGTATTGGCTGAGCATCATGCCCGAATAGAAGCCGGGGTTGGGGGTGAGGAAATCGGGCAGGCCTTGGCTGAGGGCCGGATTGGTCAGGCGGTTGAGCCGCCGCTCGGAAAGCACGCAGACCATCGTCACGGCTGCGCCGGCCATGTCCATTGGCAGCGAGACTGGCGATCCCTGGAAGTTTGCGCCGGTCAGGGTCAGTTTCTGTTCAGGAACCCAGACGGGATTGTCGCCCACACCGTTCAGTTCGATCTCGACCTGCGAGCGAGCGTAGGCAATCGCATCGCGTGCCGCGCCGATGACCTGCGGCGTGGAGCGCATCGAGTAGGCGTCCTGCACCTTGGTCTTCATCTTGCCGGTGGTCAGGTCGGAACCGGCGATGACCCTCATAATGTTCTGCGCCGAGGTGACCGCGCCCTTGAAGCCGCGCAGCCCGTGCAGTTTGACTGAGTATGGCTTGAGATTGCCAAGCAGGGCCTCGATGGACATCGCTGCGGCGATCTCGGCCTGCTTCAGGAAATGTTCCATCTCGTAGATATGGATGGCGGACATGGCCGTCAGCAGATTCGAGCCGTTGATGGCTGCCAGACCATCGCGTGCTTGCAGGCCCGGAACCGGGATGCCGGCGCGGCGCATCGCTTCCTGACCCGGTAACCGCTCGCCGCCTGCCCCGGTTCTGTCGGGGTCATAGAAGGCCTCGCCCTCCCCCATCAGCAGCAGCGCCATCTGCGACATGGGTGCCAGGTCGCCGCACGCGCCGACCGATCCCTTCTGACAAACGACCGGCGTCACGCCTTTATTGAGCATCTCGACGAAGGTCTGCGTAATCTCAGGCCGGTTGCCGGAGTTGCCGTGCGCGTGGACGTTGACCCGCGCCGCCAGCGCGCCGCGCACGTACTCGACCGGCACCGGTTCGCCGATGCCGGCTGCATGGTTGTAGATGAGATATTTCTGGAATTCCTTCACCTGCTCGTCATTGAGTACTTTCTCCGAGAACTCGCCGATGCCGGTGTTGGTGCCGTACATGATTTCCTTATTGGCAAG
>CAYZIQ010000028.1:0-18537 GCA_964478375.1 uncultured Chloroflexus sp.
GTTTGGGCGATTGGTCTGGCCATTCTGGTAATCGTGATTTGGGGGACGATCAGCACACTTCAATCCGGAAAATATACGCCAGAAGTCTGGCTTGACCTGACGATCAAAGGGCTGGCCGTCGGAGGCGTGTATGCCTTGATCGCCATGGGATATACGCTGGTCTATGGCATCCTCAAGATGATCAACTTTGCGCACAGCGAGGTCTTCATGAGCGGGCCGTTCACGGCCGTGTTCCTGGCCAACGCACTGGCGAAATCGGGTTTTCTGAACAGGCAGCCGCTGTTGAGCATGCTGATGGTTACTTTGCTGGCGATGGCCGTCTCTGCGGTTGTGGCTATGCTGCTCGAGAGGATTGCCTATCGGCCATTGCGCTACGCGCCGCGCCTGGTACCGCTCATCACCGCCATCGGCGCCTCGTTTTTTCTGCAATACACCTTCCGCGGTCTGTACGGCTCTGGCTTTAAGGGATATCCTACCTTGGCCAGCCTGCAGGGTTCATGGAACATCTTCGGAGTCGAAGTATATAAGACCCAGACCGTCGTGATCATCGGCGCAATCCTGATGATGGTGATCCTTTACGGGATTGTACAATGGACTAAGATCGGCAAAGCCATGCGCGCCGTCTCAGAAGACAAGGATGCGGCTGAACTCATGGGCATTGATGTTGACCGAGTCATCGTCTTTACCTTCGCTTTGGGCGGCGCGGCAGCTGGCGCGGCCGGCATTCTCTATATTCTCCTGTACCCGGTCGTCTGGTTCTTCATGGGTTTCATCCCGAGCATCAAAGCCTTCGCAGCGGCTGTTCTGGGCGGCATTGGCAACGTGGCCGGTGCCTTTCTCGGTGCTATGCTGCTGGGCCTGATCGAATCGTTCGGCCCGAACCTGTTCCTGGATGGTTTGGGAGTTGTCAATCCGGCCCAACTCAAAGATGCCATCGCCTTCATCGTTCTTGTACTGATTCTGATCTTCCGCCCATCGGGTATCCTGGGCGAACGCATCACCGAGGCCAAGGCATAAGGAGGCAAGAGCCATGTTACGCAAATCTTCCATTTGGGTCGAAGCGATCCGCAGCGGCTTGATCGGGGGAGCCGTCGTGCTCTTGCTCTGCCTGGTCGGGATAGTCGTAACCCTTGGGCAAAAAATGATCATCAGCGGCGTGATTTCGATGGGACAGATCTTCGTGGTTGCTCCCATTCTATTCTTTGCCTACGCAACCGCCCGCCGCGCTACAGCAAAGACCGTGGACACCCTCCTGCTCGGCGTGCTTGCCGGTCTATCCAGCGGCGTCATTCTGGCGGCGTTGATCGGCCTCGGCCAGGTCATTAACCTGCGCGCCATGTTCATCAACGCCTCGCCAGCCCTCTATAAGCTGCTGACCTTTGGCTTGACTTTGGGGCCGGGCATCGTCCTGCTGCTCGGCATTGCGGCGATCACAGGTCTGATCGGGGCGGCTTTTCACCTGCTTCCGGCGCGCATTCGCAGCACCCTTGGCCAGGCAATCCTATGGGTTACGCTAATCGGCTTGCTGAGAGATCTGATTATGATTATTGCTCAGAGTTGGGGGAAGGCGGCGATCCTGGTCGAATGGATGTTTGCCGGCAGCGGCCTGACCCTGCTTGGGGTCATTTTCCTGCTGGTGTTGATTGGAGGAATAACCTATTGGCGTTACGGCCGCTCCAGGCAGACACGCGTCAATAAACAAAGCCCCAAGCAGAAACAATGGGTGCGTTGGGGCACCCTGGCGGTCGTGGCATTGATCATGATCCTGCTGCCGCGCATTCTGGGCGTTTTCTTCAGCGACATCCTGGATAACGTCGGCATATACATCCTGATGGGCTTGGGCCTTAACATCGTGGTCGGCTTCGCCGGTCTGCTAGACCTGGGATATGTGGCCTTCTACGCCATCGGCGCTTACACGATGGGTATACTGACATCGCCCGAGCTGATTGCCACTCCCCTGACCTACTGGCAAGCCCTGCCCTTTGCCCTGGGCGTTGCAGTGCTGTCAGGTTTCGTGCTGGGGCTGCCGGTGCTCAAGATGCGCGGCGACTACCTGGCCATCGTCACCCTGGGCTTCGGCGAGATTGTGCGGCTGCTGGTCCTTTCGGACTGGCTGCGCCCCTGGCTGGGCGGCACACAAGGGATACAGCACATTGCTCATCCCGCCATTGGCCCCTTGCAGCTAGGCTCATTGCAAATTTACATGGATCTGGGCTCACAGCAAACGATTTATTACGTGATCTTGGCCGGCATCGCTATTGCAGGTTTCATTGCCTGGCGTTTGAAGGATTCTCGCCTGGGCCGTTCCTGGATGGCCCTGCGTGAAGACGAGGATGTCGCCAAGGCCATGGGCATCAACCATGTGGCCACAAAACTGCTGGCCTTCATGAGCGGCGCCTTCTTTGCCGGATTGGGCGGAACCCTTTTTGCCGCCAAGTTGTCATCAGCCTACCCACAAAGTTTTCAACTCCTGGTCTCGATCAATGTCCTGTCACTAATCATTATTGGCGGCATGGGCAGCATCCCCGGCGTTTTCGTCGGCGGTCTGGTCTTGATGGGTTTGCCTGAAATTCTGCGCGAATTCGCTGAATACCGCTACCTGATGTACGGGGCATTGCTGGTCGCTATGATGCTGATCCGACCAGAAGGTCTGATACCCGAAACACGCCGCAGACTGGAACTGCATGAGGAAAAGGAATTGGCGCCGCGTGAAGAGCCTCAACCCGTACTCAAAAACCCCGCTGGCAGGAGATAATCATGGCCATTCTAACTGCAAAGAAAGTCACCAAGCGCTTCGGCGGTCTCGAAGCGTTGGCCAAGATAGACCTGGAAGTCAAAGAGCAGGCAATCCACAGCATCATTGGCCCCAATGGCGCAGGGAAAACGACCTTTTTCAACTGTGCGACCGGCTTTTACACCTCGGAGGAAGGCAACATATTCCTTGAAAACAGGAATATCACCGGCCTTTCCCCCGACCGCGTCACCCGCCTGGGCATGGCCCGCACCTACCAGAACATCCGTCTGTTCCAAAACATGACGGCGGTCGAAAATATCCTGGTGGGAATGCATCCCCATCTCAAGTCCAATCTGGTCGGCGCTATCCTGCACGATCCACGCACGATGCAAGAAGAGCGGGAAGCCGTAGCGGAGGCGAAACGGCTGCTCCAGTTTGTCGGCCTGACCGGCAAAGGCGACCTGATGGCAAAGAATCTACCCTACGGCCAGCAACGCCGGCTGGAAATCGCCCGCGCCCTGGCCAGCAAGCCCCATTTGCTGCTGCTCGACGAGCCAACCGCCGGCATGAACCCAAGCGAAACGCAGGAGATGATGAAATTCATCCGTCACCTGCGCGATGAACTACACATCACGATCTTGCTCATTGAACATCAGATGCGCGTGGTCATGGGGATTTCCGAGCTGATCACGGTACTGGACTTCGGCGTGAAAATCGCTGAAGGGACGCCGGAAGTGATCCAAAAGGACGCGCATGTGATCGAGGCCTATCTGGGCCGTGGCGCTGCAAGCGGCCTCGGCCAACAAAGTGCAGCAGTAGCCTAGTGGAGGGATTTCCTATGCCAATGCTCGAAGTCGAAAACATCCATTCATATTATGGCAACATCCACGCCCTGAAGGGAATCTCGTTAACCGTCGAGAAGGGTGAAATCGTTACGCTCATCGGCGCGAACGGAGCAGGTAAATCCACTACGCTGCGCACAATTACCGGCATCATGAAACCACACGAGGGACACGTCCGGCTAGATGGCGAGGATCTGGCTCCCTACAAGCCGCACGAGATTGTCTACAAGGGCATGGCCATGGTACCGGAAGGGCGACGCATTTTCGCCAGCCTTTCCGTCACCGAAAATCTGGAGATGGGCGCGTACAGTCAGAAGAACAAACAGGAAATCGCTGCTGATCTGGAACGCGTCTTCACCCTGTTTCCGCGGCTAAAAGAACGCCACAAGCAGGTTGCGGGTACACTCTCAGGCGGCGAACAACAAATGCTTGCCACCGGCCGCGCTTTGATGGCTCACCCCCGCCTGCTTCTGATGGACGAACCTTCCATGGGCCTCGCGCCGGTGCTAGTGGAGAACATATTCGAGACCATCAAGGAAATCAACAAGGAAGGGACGACCATCCTGTTGGTCGAACAAAACGCGTTGATGGCGCTCAGCGTTGCCAGTCGCGGTTACGTCCTGCAGACCGGCGAAATCGTCCTGCATGATACCGCTGAGAAGCTCAAACAGAACAAAATGGTACAAAAAGCTTATTTGGGTATGGAGTAAGTGCCGCTATTTGGGAATTTGGCGCAGAGGTAAAATAAACACCTCTGCGCCTTTATTTTACAGAAAGGAAATTGACATGACTTTCCCTGCAACAGTCGAGGTCGTCATCATCGGCGGCGGGGTGATGGGTGCAAGTACGGCCTATCACCTGGCCGCTCGCGGCCAAAAGAATGTCCTCCTGCTCGAAAAGGAAGAGTTCTTCGGCCAAGGCGCAACGGGGAGATGCGCGGGAGGCGTTCGCTATCAATTCTCGACCGAGATCAACGTCCGCCTCTCGCTGGAAAGCTTGCTGATGCTGGAGCGCTTCAAAGACGAGGTCGGACAGGAAATCAACTACCGAAAGTGCGGTTATCTCTTTGCCCTCACAAGGCCCGAGGATGTGGAATATTTCCGCCGCAACGTGGAACTTCAGCATCAGCTCGGCGTCCAGACCGAGTGGCTGACCGGCGACGAAACCCGCCTGCGCGTGCCCCTGATGCGCTTCGAGGATGCCCTGGCAGGGACGTTCAACCCCAAAGATGGGCTGGTGGATCCAAATAGCGTCGTCATGGGTTACATCGGGGCAGCGCAGCGAATGGGCGTCGAGGCGTTGAACAATGTGGAGGCTGTTGGGCTGAAGATTGCAGGAGGGAAAGTAAAAGGCGTGGAGACGAACGAAGGTTTTGTGGCCGCGCCGGTCGTTGTCAACGCTGCCGGACCCTGGGCCGCCCTCATCGGACGAATGGCCGGGGTCAACATCCCGCTCGCCCCCCTCCGCCGCCAAATGTTGACCACCACGCCGCTCCCCGAATTGCCAGCGGATTTTCCCTTCGTCATTGACTTCGCGCAATCCCTCTATTTCCACCGCGAAGGCGATGGCCTGCTGACCGGCATGTCCAATCCGAACGAGAAGCCGGGATTCGATCAAAACGTGGACGAAGATTTCGAGCTTGTGAATCTCGAGGCAGCCACGGCGCGTATGCCCTTGCTCGAAAAGGCTGGTTTGGTCTCTCATTGGGCCGGCCTGTACGAAGTTACGCCCGATGCACATCCCATTTTCGGAAGCACCCCGGTGGAGGGCTTTTACCTTGTTGGCGGTTTTTCGGGACACGGCTTCATGCACGGCCCGATCTCCGGGAAATTGATGGCCGAATACATCCTCGACGGAAAATTCCAGAGCGTGGACGTTTCCATGCTTGATCTGGCGCGGTTCGAGGAAAAGAGAGAGATCAGGGAATATAATGTTGTATAGCGTGTCATATGCCTTCTGCTGAGATCATCACCATTGGAACCGAGCTGCTGCTCGGCGAAACCGCTGACACGAACACCCGCTTCATCGCGCGGATGCTGCGCGGCCTGGGAATTGACCTATTCCGCGTCACCACCATCGGGGATAACACCGAGCGCATTGCCCAGGCTATTCGCGAAGCAATGATGCGCGCCGAGATCGTCATCACCACCGGCGGCCTTGGCCCGACTGTGGATGATCCAACCCGCCAGGCGGTCGCCCAGGCTGTGGGTGTGGAATTGGAATATCGCCCTGAGCTATGGGAGCAAATCGCCGCCCGCGTGACTCGTTACGGCCGCACACCCACCGAGAACCAGAAACGACAGGCTTACATCCCTGAAGGAGCTATTGCCATCGAGAACCCGGTCGGCACAGCGCCAGCTTTTATCGCCGAGAATGGTCACAACGCCATTATCAGCCTGCCCGGTGTGCCGCGCGAGATGGAAACGCTCCTGACGCAAGCGGTGATCCCTTATCTCCAAAAACGCTACAACCTGCATGAGATCATCAAGATCCGCACCCTGCACACTGGTGGAGTCGGAGAAGCCTGGATAGACGAACAAATCGGTGACTTGGAAGCGTTGACCAATCCGACCGTCGGCCTGAGTGCCCACTCTGGCATCATAGACATCCGCATCACTGCAAAGGCTGGGGGCGAGGCAGAAGCTGACCGGATGCTTGGCGAAATCGAGGCCGATATCCGGGCGCGGCTCAGAAGGGTCATTTACGGGGCAGACGATGACACCCTGGAAGCGGTCACGCTTCGGGCCTTGGCAGAGCGGGGCTGGACCCTGACCTGTCTCGAAAGCGGACTGGACGGCGCGCTGACCGAGCGCCTCGCCCGGGTCAAGAATCCGGCCTTCCTTGGCGGGAGCGGGCGAAAGTTCCCGCCAGAAGCACTGGAGCAGGCGCTCGAAGAAGTGCGTCGCGAGGCCCAATCATCGGTCGCGTTGGGTATCACATTATCGGTTACGGAGGAACAGCAAGCTGTGACCATCCTCCTCGTCACGCCGCAGGGAAAAGACGAACGCCACCTGACCTATGGCGGGCACCCGCGCAACGCCCCGCGCTGGGCAACGAATATGGGGCTGGATGCCCTCCGCAGGCGCGCTCTCGGGATCTCCGACTAAACATGTCGCTGCCACGCGTACAAAGGGTTTTCCTTATCGTTTTCATCAGCATGGTCGGGGCGGGATGCTCACTGCCGCAGGCTGTTACCCCAGCCGATCCCGCAGTCACTGCCTTGCTGGCTGCAGAAACGCCAACGGTAACGCTGACGATCACTCCCTCGCCGACCGTCAAGCCAAGCAAGACCGCGCTCCCCACGGCACAGCCAACTGCCACTTCGACCCTGACCGAGACGCCGACCCCATCTCCGCAAAGCAACAGGATGTTCATCATCGGGTTTTCAGTCGGCGGGCGGCCGCTGGAGGTTTATCAGTTCGGCAGCGGGCCAAGCGAACGACTGATTGTGGCCGGCATCCACGGTGGGAACGAGTGGAACACTATCTCCCTGGCTGATGCGCTGATCGCGCACCTGCAAACGCATCCGGAGATCATTCCGGGTGACGTTACGCTCTATATCCTGCGCGACCTGAACCCCGACGGTGAGGCACGCGGCCACGACGCGGGTGGACGCACCAACGATCACGGCGTGGATCTCAACCGCAACTGGCCGGCGAACTGGCAAGCCGAATGGGAGGACGAAAACTGCTGGACGCTGCGACCGGTATCCGCCGGAAAATACGCCGTTTCCGAGCCGGAGACCAAAGCGCTCCAGCTTTTTTTCCAGCATCACGAGATTGCCGCCCTCATCAGCTACCACAGCGCCGCGCTGGGCATCTTCCCTGGCGGCCTGCCGCCGGATAAGAACTCGGTCCGCCTGGCAAAGGCTGTCGCGGCTGTCAGTGCGTATCCCTATCCGCCAATAGACACAGGCTGCCAGTATACCGGCGCGCTGGTGGATTGGGCCTCGCAGCACGGCATCGCCGCTCTCGATATCGAATTGACCAATCACACGGATACCGATTTCGACATGAACTTGCGAATCCTGAACATGTTCATGAATTGGAAACCTTGAGGGCCCTGCCGTGCTATAATTACTGTGATGGATATTACCTATTTGACAAGCCGCCTCGTACCGGTGTTGAAGCGGTACAATGTCCAGAAGGCTCTTCTTTTCGGCTCGCTGGCGCGCGGAGAAGCCTCGCCTCGCAGTGACGTTGATTTGATCCTCATACAGGATACCAATCGCCGTTTTCTGGATCGTTATGATGGCATCTTGTTGGAGATAAGTAAAATTGTAGAAGACCGAGATGTGGATTTATTGATCTACACGCCAGAGGAACTTAAAAAACTGGCCTCGCGCCGCTTTTTCAAGCAAGTTTTCAGGGAGGGCAAAGTAATCTATGAGTCATACTGAAGATCGCCATGAAGCAGGACGCTGGCTAAAAACCGCCGAAGAAGATCTGCAAGCCGCAAAAGCATTACAACAGGCTGGCATGTACGCTCACGCTTGTTTTCTTTCCCAACAATGTGGAGAAAAAGCGGTCAAAGCTATCTGGTATCTGATAAGCGAAGAACCTTGGGGGCATTCGATTCAACGTCTGGTTATGCAATTCCCCAAACCAGAATTGTTTTCCGAACGAGAGAGTTGGTTACAGCGCGCCGCTTCGCTGGATAAGTTCTACATTCCTACCCGCTATCCAAATGGACTTCCAGACCTGACCCCGGGCCAAAGTTACTTCAACCATGATGCAATAGAAGCTATTGAGCAGGCGGCATTCTTCTTGGAATCCGCACGCGAATTACTGACCTGAGTCGGAACACTTCAACCTGAAAAGTCTGGGCGGCGAAAGAGCCGCCTTTTGCTAATAGTTGCCAAAAGGAAGATTATATGGAACAGGCTGACCTTCTGCTCACCAATGCCATCGTCCTGACAATGGACGAAGCACTTCACCAATACGAACCCGGCGCGGTAGCCGTGACAGGCGATTCCATCGTCGCCGTCGGGCCCGAGATGGAAATTCGCGCTACATACAGCGCAGCGCAAACCATTGATTGCGGCGGAAAAGTGCTGATGCCGGGCCTCGTCAACGCCCACACCCACGTCCCGATGACGCTGCTGCGCGGCCTGGCTGACGACCTGCGTCTGGACGTCTGGCTGATGGGCTACGTGATGCCGGTCGAGCGCCAGTTCGTCTCGCCAGATTTCGTCCGCCTGGGGACGCGCCTGGCCTGCGCCGAGCTGATCCGCAGTGGCGTGACATGCTTCGCGGACATGTACTACTTCGAGGAGGATGTCGCCAAAGCCACAGCCGAGGCAGGGTTGCGCGCCGTCTGCTCGCAGACCGTGCTAAAGTTCCCCTCGCCGGATGCTGCCTCCTACGAAGATTCACTGGCCGCGGCGCGCGACTTCATCCAACGCTGGAAAGGCCACCCGCTCATCGAGCCGTCCGTCGCGCCGCACGCCCCCTATACCTGTACGCCCGAAATCTTGCTCGCCACAGCCCAACTGGCAGCCGAATTCGACGTGCCGCTGCACACGCACCTTGCCGAAACAGCTTTGGAAGTCGAGAACATGCGCAAGGAAAACGGAATGCCGATCGTTCCATACGTCCGCAAGCACGGCCTGTTCGACGCCAAGGTGCTGGCCGCACACTGCGTCCACGTGGACGAGGGCGAGATACGCACACTGCTGCACGCCGGCGCAGGTGTGGCGCATAATCCTTCCTCGAACCTAAAACTCGCTTCTGGCATCGCGCCCGTGCCGAAGATGATTGAGCTTGGACTGAATGTTGGCATCGGCACAGACGGCGCAGCGTCCAACAACGATCTGGATATGTTTGAGGAAATCCGGTTGGCAGCTTTCGTGGCGAAAGTCTTCAGCGGCGACCCGACCACCGTTCCTGCCACGACCGCGTTGACAATGGCCACCCGCCTGGGCGCGCGTGCGCTCCATCTCGGAGCTCTGACCGGCTCGCTCGAAACAGGCAAGCGCGCTGACCTGATTCTGGTGGACCTGACGCCTGCACACAACGCGCCGCGCTTCCGCCGCGACGCACACAACCCCTACGCGCAGCTCGTTTATGCTGGCAAAGCCAGCGACGTGAGCGACGTGATGGTCAACGGCCAATGGCTGATGCGGGACCGTCAACTATTAACACTGAACGAGGCCGATTTGCTGGCACAGGCGCAGGAATACGCCCATCGCATTGACGCCTTTCTCATCGAGCGAGAACAATCCGTGCTGTCGAAGCTGGTCGTTTTGGGCGGCTCGATAGAGGAGGAATCCTTCGAGGTGCAGGTAAAGGTCAAATTGGATGACCCGGCTGCGGTCCAGGAGGCGCTCCGTCGGGACGAGATCAAGATCGTCTATCAGCGGCATTACCACCAGCACGATAATTACTTCACCTTCAGCGATCCATCCCAGGGCCGCCTGAGGTACCGCGAAGACGAGTCTGTCGGGCCAAAGGGCGAGATCGTCAACGTTCGCGCCCGCCTGACCCTGATTGGCCCAGCGCGCGAGGGCAGTTTCAGGCACGATGTGCTTCTATCGCGCAGCCGCTACCTGGCGCCTGCGACCAACAGCCTGCGTTTCTATCGTGAGTATTTCAAACCTACTTCCGTCGTTCCGGTTGATAAGATACGCCTGCGCTGGCTGGTGAATTTCAAAGAGACGGAGTTCTACGTCAACCTCGATCACTTCGAGACCCCAAAGCCGGTGGATTACCTGGAGATCAAGAGCCGCACCTGGAGCCGTTCGGACGCCGAGCGCAAGGCGCAGTTGGCGACAGAACTCATCACCCTGCTGGGAGGCTCGCTGAGGAAAACTGTGAAACAAGATTACATCGAAATCGCGAGCAAGAGAAACAGGGGAGGCTGAGACAGTATCTCCTGGCCTCGTAAGCATCCTCAAATGGCTGCGAGGGTTGTAAAGAAGAAAGGTTCCGTGATGACCCGCTGCATAGAACGGAGGTAAATGCCATGCGTAAGTTTCTGACTTTCCTATCGAAAACCATTGCTGTCATCTTTGCCATCCTGTTCGTGATCACAGCCGTTCTAGTCATCTTGCTGTTCAACATCGAACGTAAACTGTTCGACGCCGACCTGTACAAGAGCGCTTTGGCTGACCAGCAAATCTACGAACGCCTGCCCGGGATCGTTGGCAATCTATTGACAACGAGCATATCCTACAACCCGTGCGCCGAGAATCCACTGCTGTGTGAGGACATACCGGACGAACTAAGGGCATGTTACATTCAAAAGCTGGGCCAGGAACGCTATGTCGCTCTTGCCAGCGGCCAGGAGCAGCCGACTGAGGCGGATTTGCAGAACACCCAGTCCTGCCGCGATCAATACGGCCAGCAGCCTGAACAGCCTGCCATGAAACAGAATATGCTTTTGCTCGGTCCCTCCGAACTGGTGGGGTGTTATAAACAAGCCCTGGGCGATGAATTCTATCAGACCCTTGCGCATGATGAACGACACCCGACCGAAGCCGAGTTCATCAGTCTGACGCCGTGCATGCCGAAGATTCCTTCGGACATTAACCCATTCAGCTATGCCTCTCCAGAATTACAAACTTGCACGCGGGATGCGCTGGGCGAGGATGTCTATAACGAAATATCCAGTAACAAGCGTCCTCCAACCGATCCAGAAATGACGCAGATGGCATCCTGCTTCGCCCGCCTAGGCTTTCCAAGCATAGAGACCCCTGCCAGCCAGGGGACAAGCGAAAACCCTCTGCTCACAGCCCCACCGGATGTGCAGGCTTGTGTGAAACAAGCCATCGGTGAGCAAGCTTACGATGAGTTGTATAACAATAAACGTCCTCCGACCGAGACCGAGATACAGCAGATAACCCCCTGCTTCGGTCAACTCGGCAGCCAGGGAGGCGGCCAAGAAGGAGGAATGCCGCCTTTCATGCAAAATCTCAAGGCCTCGGATTGGGAGGCCATCATCAAAATTCTCATGCCGCCCGATGAACTCCAAACAATCACAGAAAACACTCTCGACCAGCTCTTCGCTTATCTCGATGGAAAAACGAACCGCGTCAGCGTTTCACTGGTGAAGCTGAAGGAACGTCTCGCCGGACAGGCAGGGAAGGACGCCATCCGTCAACTGATCGCTGCTCAGCCGCCCTGCACAGAAGAACAGCTGGCTCAAATGTCAGCTGGCAAGCTTGGCGGCGAGCAAGGGATGGTGATATGCAAGCCGCCCGAAGAAGCCCTCGCCGTGATGCTGCCTGAACTCCAGACCCAAGTGAATGCGCTGGTCACGGATATGCCCGATGAAACCATGATTATCAAGCCTTCCACACCATCCGCTCCAGTCAGCGGCAGCGGCCCATTGGGGAACGATCCCCTCACGGTCCTCCGTACCGTCCGTCTGGGATTGCGCCTCAGCCCTCTGCTGCCACTAGGCCTGCTCTTGCTAGTGACCCTTTTCGGCGTTCGTTCGCTCAAAGGCTGGCTGCGCTGGTGGGGTATTCCCTTCTTTTTCGCGGGGGCCATCGCCCTTGCCCCGGGAATTACGATCCTGCCCGCTCTGAACTGGGCCTGGAATAACTATGTCACTTCTCGCATTCCGCCATACCTCCCAACAGATGTCGTCAGCATCGGCCACGATCTGGCAAGCTACCTCCTGCGCAGCCTGTCAGGACAAATAACCCTTCAGGCAGGCATTCTGGCAGCAATAGGACTGGCAGCGTGGATAGGCTCGTCTTTCATCAAAACCAGGCGTAAAGAGAGCACAACTGCTGCCACACCGCCGCCCGAATCGCTCATGTAGCAATCAAGGAAATGGATGTAGGGCGAGATCGTGTCTCACCCTTACATCAAACATAGGAGACATGCCCATGTCAGACTCCCCTTCCCCGCAACAATCAAACACGCTGGGTACTGCCAGCCTGGTGTTGAGCATTCTTTCCCTGGCCCTCGTCTTTGGCATCGGCTTGTGCGCGCTGACAGGCGTCGCGCAGCAATGGGTCCAGCTCGTCGGCACGCCGCTGTTCATTTGCGGTGGGAGTAGTGCCTTCCTGGGCTTTCTCGGCGCAGTACTGGGGGCGACTGGCCTCTTCGGCAAGAATCGCTCGAAAGCGACAGCCATCGTTGGATTGATCCTCGGACTGGGCGGGATTTGCCTCTTCGCAGCGATCTTGATTCTGGCGGGCAGAGGCGCGCCTTGAAGCGAATCCTATTGGCTGCCATCGCGCTCCTGCTGGCGATCCTCACCTGCAGCCGACCGGCAACCACCACGCCATCATCCCCTCCGCCCTCTGCCCCGGCCCCTGTCTCTAATCCCAACTTTACCATCTCGGTCGAATACGGCATCCTGGGCGTCGCACTGACGTACGCGGAAGCCGGGATTACATATTCTAAACTTCAGGATGCCTTTGTCATCTGGGGCAACATCGAACCGGAACCAGGCAAATACCAGTGGGGTCCGCTCGACGCGCTAGTGCTGGAATACCAACAGGCTGGGTTCACCGGACTGCAAATGAACCTGACCGCCCTCTCACCCTGGGCATCCTCCATCCTGCCAGCGCTCGGAAACCAGGGGGATACCTTTCCCAAAGAAGAGTACCTGGATGAATACGCCGCCTACGTGACCGCCGTCGTCGAACGCTACGATCACGATGGCGTGGACGACATGCCCAGCCTGCTCTACCCCGTCCGCGACTACGGTATCGAGCGCGAGTTCACCGGCTACTGGCCGGGCAGCGCGGACGAATACGTCCGCCTGCTCGAAATCGCCTATCCCGCCATCAAGGCTGCCGACCCCGAGGCGCGCGTCCTGTTGGCGGCACTGCTGATGGCCGACATCTTTGACGGCAACCCTTCGCCGGAGGAAATCCAGCAGCGATTGTCGGTGGATGCGGATTTCATGCGCAAGAGCATCCCCGAGATCCGCACCATCCTGGCCGCCTGCGATTCCTACGACATCGTAGATTTCCACTCCCTTGCCAATTACACCGAAATTCCGTTGACTGCCCAATGGATTCGCGGCGAATTGAATGCCAACGGCTGCGGCGAGAAACCAATCTGGATCGGCGACGCCTTCCCCATGTCGGCGCTCGTCGGGTACGGTGGCCTCGTCCCGCCCACACCGTTCGCCCCGGCCACGCTGGAGACGCGCGACGCGGTCGTGGCCGCGCTCAGGTCCGTGGCCGACCCGTCCGATCCGCAGCACGACTCCGCCCGGGCCTGGCTCTACGGTGAGACGGCAATCGGTCTAATGCGAAAGATCGTCGTCTCCGCCGGAGAAGGTCTCCTCGGCATCAACGTCGGCAACATGGAAGACTGGAAGACCGGTCTCGCCGTGGCAGACAAAGCCTCCGTTCCCATGCTCGGCGCGTCCATGTTCATGGGCCTGACCGACACCACCATCACCAACCAAAAACCCGGCGGGGACCTGCCCTTCACCGGCCACGACTGGAGCAAAGCCCGCCGCGCCGGAGACCGGCGTCCCGCCTGGTACGCCCTGCAACTGGTCAACGCAAAGATCGGCGCGTTCACCTCGGTCACGAAACAAGACCCTTCGATTCTTTCAGGGCAAGCCTCGGTGACCGGGATCTGGGTCTACCGCTTCGAGACATCTACCGGCCCTGTATGGGTGTTGTGGTACGACGATGGGAAACTCTATCTGCCCGGCGAAACGCCTCCCTCCATAACCGTCAGCCTGCCCTTCGACGCTGCCTCCGCCCTGTTGACCTTCACCTCTATCGAAATCGGCCGATCCGGGCCAGAGACTCAAACCATCCAGGCCTCCGGAGGTCTCGCGACCTTCGAATTGGGAGCGACGCCCATTTTCGTCGAAGTTTCACCATGAAGAAAATAACTTCCTTACCTCTGATCCTGATCAGCCTCACAGTTGCCTGCGAACAGGTCGCCCTCCCCCCTACCTCAACGCCGACCGTTGTGGATCGCAATACATTGATCATAGACCCCAAGATCACACCAGCCGAAGATTTCTGGCCGCCGAGCATCGTCGCGGGCTGGAACCAGCCTGAGCCACTCCCCTACCCCGTCAATACCGCCGGAGGCGAAGACAGCCCCTTCGTCACGCCCGACGGCGGAACTCTGTACTTCTTCTTCACCCCGGATGTCAGCATCCCAGCCGAAAAACAGCTCCTCGACGGCGTAACCGGCATCTGGGTCACACACTGCAGCGGCGAAACATGGAGCGAGCCGCAGCGCGTCTGGCTGACAAATCCTGGCAAGCTAGCGCTGGATGGCTGCGAGTTCGTGCTGGGCGATCTCATGTATTTCTGTACCGCCAGGGAAGGCTATACCGGCATCCAATGGTTCCGCGCCGAATTCCAAGATGGTCTCTGGCAGAACTGGCGCTTTGCTGGCGGTGAACTCAAACAAAGCGAGTACGAGGTGGGCGAACTGCACATCACCGCCGACGGCAAAGAACTGTACTTCCACTCCCCGCGCGCCGGCGGTTACGGCGGCCTGGACCTGTGGGTCTCACACGAAACCCCCAACGGCTGGGGGGAGCCGGTTAACCTCGGCCCGCTGGTGAATACCACCCACGACGAGGGCTGGCCTTTCGTCAGCGCAGACGGGCAGGAATTGTGGTTCAACGGGCAAAGCACGAAAGGACGCCCCGGGCCGGCGATATTCCGTTCACTTCGCCAGCCGGATGGGACGTGGGGAGCGGCCGAGGAGATCATCTCCACTTTTGCCGGAGAACCCACCTTGAGCGGCGATGGGAAGACGCTGTACTTCGTCCATCATTATTACTCAGCGGACTTGAGCCAGATGCTTGAGGCGGATATTTACGTTAGCTCCCGGCTGGAGCCGTAAATGAAGTTAAGGACCTTGCTGCCCGCAGCGGCCTTTCTGTTGGCCGCGTTAGGTTGTGGAGTTGCGACTTCGCCCTCCACGCAGCAAGCCACGAGCACCAACCCTCAACCAACAGCCAACGCCCCGAAATTTGGCGTTGCCGGACTCATCCCGCGCCATTTCCCAAACTCGTCGGCTGCGGACTGGATTAACCTGTACGAGACCCTGCCCGAGACCGGCGAAATGCTCGGCGTCTATACAGCCTGGGCGGTTTCGCCCGAAACGGCCGGCCAGGTGCCGGCCGTCGTCCGCACCGTTTTCGAGCTGGTGCCGCGCTATCACTTCACGCCGCTGGTCGCCCTCAACTTCTTTCGCGACGACCCGGACGATGGGCTGGAGCTGCTGCTTTCGTTAGCCGACTCCGGCGAGCGGGCCAAATTCCAACAGGCGGCCGTGGAGATCGCCAGGCAATATTCGCCCCAATACCTGGCTCTGGGCGTGGAGGTCAACAGCTATTACGAGCGCGGCCCATCCGATTTCGATCGCTTCGTAAGTCTCTACGCCGAGACATACGATGCCGTCAAAGCTGTCTCACCAACGACAAAAGTATTCACGATCTTCCAATACGAGAGGCTGCGCGGCGGTCAATTCTTCTCAGGGGATGGACAGAAGCCGACTCAATGGGATTTGCTGGAGCGCTTCGTGGGCCGCCTCGACCTGGCTGCTTTTACAACCTACCCCTTCTTGCTCTACGCCTCTCCCACCGATCTTCCCGCTAACTACTATTCGGAAATCGCCAAACATACCTCCCTGCCGGTGGCTTTTACAGAGATTGGCTGGCCCTCCGAGCCTTTGGGACCTGCACCCAATTCCCCCTTCGGCGGCAGCGATGAAGAACAGGCCGCCTTCGTCCAGCGCTTCTTCGAACTGACCACTGGCCTGGATTTGTCGCTTGCCCTGTGGTCGTTCCCACACGATCCAGCCGGACAGATCAACCCGGCGTTTCTCAACATATCCCTGCGCCAAAACGATGGCACGCCGAAACCTGCACTATCCGCTTGGCAGGAGATGATCCAATTATCACCCTGAAATGACCAGCTTCGAGCCTGCCTACCTGAAATTGCTCCGCAGCGGCGAACTCGAGCGCCGTGTCAGAGAAGCCGCTGCCCATCTCGAGCGCTGTGACCTGTGCGGCTGGGAGTGCCGGGTAAACCGTCGCGGGGAGAAGCTCGGCCCTTGCCGGACAGGGGAAAAGGCCAGGTTGAGCAGTTTCGCACCGCACCACGGCGAAGAGGATCCACTGCGCGGCTGGCGCGGCTCAGGGACGATTTTCTTCACTCGCTGCAATCTGCGCTGCCAATACTGCCAAAACTTCGATATCAGCCAAACCGATGCAGGAGAGGATGTAAGCCCAGAAGAACTGGCTGCGGTCATGCTGGAGTTGCAGGAGCGCGGCTGCCACAATATCAACCTGGTCTCGCCCAGTCATGTCGTCGCGCAAATACTGGCTGCGGTTCTTGTCGCTGCTCAGGGAGGGCTGCGACTGCCATTGGTCTACAATACAGGCGGCTATGACTCGCTGACAGCTCTCCATCTGTTGGAGGATGTGGTGGACATTTACATGCCGGACATGAAATACGCCAGCGCGCAGGTTGGCCTGAAATATTCGAAGATCCGAAATTATCCCCAGATCAACCAGGTAGCTGTAAAGGAAATGCACCGCCAGGTCGGCGATTTGCAGCTCGACGAGCAAGGTCTCGCCATGCGCGGCCTGCTGGTGAGGCATCTCGTGCTGCCGAACGGGTTGGCGGGCAGTGAGGAAATCATCCGCTTTCTGGCAGGTGAAATTTCCAAAAATACCTATCTGAACTTAATGGCTCAATATCGCCCGGCGTACAACGCCGTACAATTCCCGGAGATCAACCGCCCTATCACCGCTTTGGAATACCAGTCCGCCCTCCAGATGGCAGAGACCGCTGGTCTGAGCCGGCTGGATGCACATGTGCCATGGCACTTTGGCTGATGAGGGCTGTATAATTTTACTTTCGTAGTGAAACCAGTCACATTTCAGTTGTATAATTAACGCATTGCAACTGCCACGGGCATCATCTCAATAAATGGGGGATGGGGGGTGTGCGGGCGGCTTCGCCGCCCGCACACCCCCCATTTCCCCTTCTCTTCGATGTGGTACCATCATGGCAATAATAAACCACTCCAGGAGGCGAGATCGTGAAAACCGTCAAACAAGTTTTGAAGGAAAAAGGGGGCGACATTTGGTCAACGACACCGGATAAATCAGTCTTCGAAGCCCTCCAACTGATGGCCGACAAGGAAATCGGGGCGTTGCTTGTCATGGACAGCAGCAAACTGGTCGGCATTTTCTCCGAACGAGACTACGCCCGCAAAGTGATCCTGAAAGGTAAATCCTCGAAGGAGCTGGCAGTTCGGGAGGTCATGTCATCACACATTTTCTATGTTACTCCAGATATCCCATGCGAACAGGCGCTCGACCTGATGACCGAAAAACGCGTGCGACACCTGCCAGTCATGGAGGGGAGAAAACTGGTCGGGGTGGTCTCCATCGGCGATCTGGTGCGGGCCGTCATTGCACATCAGAAGGAAGTCATTGACCGGCTAGAGAAGCACATCCTGGAGAATACCAGCATCACCTAAGGTCCTCACGGACAGGCATTCTGCATTTGCTGTTCGAACGTCTCGGCAAAGGTATGATAACCAGAGCCGTCGCAGCGGGCGCGGAAGTAGTAATAAGGTGTCTGCGCCGGGTTCGCGATTGCCTGTAACGCGCCAAAACCAGGATTGCTGATCGGCGTAGGTGGGAAACCGGGGTTGAGATAAGTGTTGTATGGGGATTGGACCTGCAAATCCTCCAAACTGAGCGGATTTGTCCACCACGTGCCCTGGGCCGCGTTGAAGCCCAGAGCATATTGCACTGTAGGATCGCTATCCAATTTCATGCCAATAGCAATCCGATTCAGGAAGACCGAAGCGATGACCGGCTGTTCATCTGCCTGGATCGCTTCGCGCTGGACTATCGAGGCCAGGATAACGCCCTGATACAGACTCAATCCCTGACGGGCAATCCCATCCCTGATTTCTTGCTGCGTCAGGTGGGAGGTAAAACCCTGAAGCAGAACCGACACCAACTGTTCGGCCGTGGTGCTACGCGGCA
>CAYZIQ010000028.1:18637-25897 GCA_964478375.1 uncultured Chloroflexus sp.
GTATCCAGCCCCGTCCAGACGAGATAGACGCGGAAAGTGGAGGCATCGCGAATCAGCCCGGCGGCCTGCAGGTGGGTTGAAATGGTAAAAACTGACTCGCCCGTCTCGATGACAAAATTCTGCTCCGGGCCACCCGGATTGCACGGAACGGTCAAATCACCGGCATTCCACAAGAGCGAGGCCGAGTAACTGAAGCGCTGCCAGGCATTCAGATACGGTGTGGGCGGACCGAAAGATTGCGCTGCCAGCGCCGGCATGAATACGATGACCGCGAGAAGGCCAACGGCAAGGATGAACAGGAGGAGTATTGGGAGACAAGAAGAACGGCGTTTCATGAGTGAGGGGATGTGAGTGAGGAGTGATGTGCGTCGAGGTAGGATTGTAAGAGGATAGTTGCCGCCAGGTCGTCAAGGTGACCAGATCGCTTCTGACGCGAGACGCCCAACGCGAGGCGCGCGGCGCGGGCATCTTGCGTCGTGAAGGCTTCGTCCCAAAGAACTACCGGCAGGCTGGTCTGCGTACGCAGGACAGAGGCAAAACGGACCGCGCGCCGTCCTTCGAAAGTCGGTCGGCCTTGCTCGTCCAATGATTGGCCGACGACGATCAAATCGGCTTCGTGGGCAGCAGCCTGTTCAGCGACGGCGGCTGCATCGAGAAGGCGCGAGATGTGTGGGATAACCATTAGCGGGTTGGCGATCGTGCCAGTTGGGTCGCTGATGGCCAGGCCGAGGCGTTTGGAACCGGGGTCAACGGCGAGGATTCTCATCTGGAATTTTTCACTTGTGAGTTGAATCTACGACACGAAGCAACACAAAGGATTACACTTTGATCGTGATGCGGAATTGCAGCAACGGCAGCCACGGCCACCAGGATGGGATGAGTTCGATCTGCGGCGGCGAGACAAGAGGAAACATGGCACCCAACCGCTGGATTGCCTCGCTGGGTGATAGACCCTGCACGGCGCGCGCCACGCTGGACAAGTTGATATTCGGTTTCAACATCTGGCTGGCATGGAAGGAAAAGGTTGTTGCACCGCCAGCCTGTGAAATTGGCGGCTCCACAATTTCGACGGTCACCGTATCGGTGACGGGGAGCTTATCCATCGTGAGACCGGCAGCCAGCGCAGCCGCAGCCAGCGCGTTGAGGTCGGAAGCCTGGGCATATTGGATAGAAAATTTCCCTTTCATGGTGAGTGTCAATGTCTCGCCTGGTTGGCCCTCCACCGGTCGATAAATTTCATCCAATATTCTGGCGACAACCAGCGTATCTGGAAAAAGCAAATCGCCAGCCGATATCTGATTGGAAAGCTGATCCAGCGCTTGCTGGCGCAGTTCGGCCAGAAGTGCAGCGTTGAGTCGAGCGCGGTCGTCCGCGGTGGGCACGGCGACGGTGCGCTCCGTCCCGCCGCTGGTCGGTTCGGGATTGGTAACCGCCAGCTCAGTGCCAAGGCTGCCTTCGATGGCAATCAAAGTAGCGGCCGTCAGGTTTCCGCCCGGGCCGGGCTCGACCGCTCGAATGGGAATGTCGAGCGTCTTGTCAACGCCGGCCTCCAGCACGCCATCCTGCATGGTGAGAAATTTGACGACTGGCTCTGTCGTCGTGCAGATCACTGTCCCGGCTGGGACGCCGACAACGGAAGTGGTCAAGTTGCGGAAGTGAGCCACACCTTGAGCCGGTTTATCGGGCACTGAAGCCTGGCCCGTCACAGGAACAGATTGATCGCCTTCCACGAGGATCGAAATCTCACGAGCAGGTAGGCTGCCGGCCACGTTGATCGAAGACAGGCTCGGGCTGGCGTTGACCCGCAACGCCAATTCCTGCACTTGCAACACCGGATCAAGAGAGATCGTAGCAGAGGGGACGAAAAGCAAAACGACGGCCAAAACTGCCAGTACGCCCAGCGTAAAGAACGTGAGCCGCGCGGCAGAGTGTCTCTGCCAAGCAGACTCCGGCGGATAAGCCTCGGCGCGGAGTTGGTGCAAGTTAGGGCGTGGGCTACGTCGAATGGGCTTCGGACGTGGATTCCGCTTTCGCCAGGGCTTGCTTTGTGCCTCCAAGATGGTCGCAAAGAATGGGATGCCCAGCTCGTCCGCGGCGCGGCGGACCTCGGCCGAGCGCGTCACCAATCCGAGCTGCGCGCCCAGGCTGGCAGCATGTCGTTGGAGCAGGCGCAGGTCGAGGGTCCGCGCCAGGATGCGCTTGCGCCTCGGCCAGACGAGCAGGATGCGCGCCGTCTTCGCCCACGACATCTTGTCACGGGCGGAAACGACGTCATCATGCAATTCGAGATGGACGACCTGGGTTTTCATCTCCCCCGATTATAACGGTTCAGGAACCTGTTCAGGCCCCCGTTTTCTCGGAGAAAGCTGGGGCCTTTCTCGATTAAAACCAGCGCACGGCGGCGCGATCCAAAACACGATCCTTCCATGTGGCATTGCCGGTCAACGAAAGCGCCATCGAACGCAGCGCGATCAAGATAAATAGCGCCAGGCTGAGTGGATAGAAGAAAACCAACGAAGCCGGGAACTTGAAACGCCGGTAGGCGATCTGCCAAAGCATGAAGGCCTGGATGACCGCGACGGTCGCATACGTTGGCGGGAATGCCATCAGAGGCACATTCATCCATCGAGAGAACAACGCCAACGGCGGCTCGAGGAAAGCTGTGCCAACTATTAACAGGGCGGATAGAAAAGGAAAGATACGATAATCGAAAACGGCAAAAACGTTCTTGCTGAAACCTTCCACAGCGTCGCTGAAACCACGGTACATGCGGCAGGTGACGTGTTCGGTGCCGTCCAGCATCTGCCAGCGGAAGCCGTGCGCAATGATCAGGCGGCCCAGGCATACGTCGTCCACTACCTGGCTGCGCACCGCTTCGTAACCGCCAACGGCCTCGAACGCTGCACGTCTGAAAAGCATGAATTGGCCAATCGTGATCGAAAGGCCGGCCCAGCGCAGTTTCTGGATCAGGCGAACAGGCAAGAAGGTGAAGATGCCGAAGCTGATGACCGGCACCAACAGCCGCTCGCCCCAGGTGACCACTTCCTCGCGCGGGAAAGCCGTGACCAAGTCGGCGCGCTCGGCGAACAGCGCGGCGACGCTATCGCGCAGCATGTTCGACTGGTGACGGGTATCCGCGTCGGTGAACAAGAGCAGGTCGCCGGTCGCGGCCTGATACAACTGGTGACAGGCCCAATGCTTGCCCAACCAACCTTCGGGCAGCGGGCGGCCCTCAAGGACCCGCAGCCTGAGCACACCTCCTTCAGCCTCCAGCCGGGCCAAAGCCAGTCTCGTCCCATCCGTCGAGTGGTCGTCCAGGACAATGATCTCGAAATCAGGATAATCCTGGCTGAGAAGCGAGCGGACACAGGCCTCGATGTTGCGTGCCTCGTTACGGGCCGGGACGAGCACCGACACGCGCGGAAAAGCTTTTGCCGCAGGGTACTGGTCGAAACGGCGAATGGACAGGGCGTTAGCAAGCGCGGTAAGCAAGCCTAGGGACAGGAAGATGAGAATGCCTAAATAATGCGTATGCCAGAGTCCGCTCACGCGCTCCTCCGAGTGAGCCAGTCTGCTGCCCAGGGGCGTAAATGCGGCCTGCGAACCAGATCACGACGGTGCGTCCAGATGACAATAGCCGTGTTCAGCACAGCAAAAGCAATCAGCCAGGATTCGCCAAACCAGAATGCATAAACGAGCAGCGCGACCATCCCGGCATTGGCCGACCAGGCGTCCTCGGACTGAAAAATAGTGAACGGGAGCGCCAAAGCGCCATAGACGAGCAGCACCACCGGGCCAACAAGCGCCAGCCAGACTCCGCCTGTAGCGGCCAGCGCTTTACCACCGCGAAAGCGCAACAGAGGCGAGAAAGCGTGCCCAAGGATGGGAGCCAGGCCGATAGGGACAAGTTCCCAGCCTGTCGCACCATACTTCGCCGCGCAGAAGACCGGCAAGAAGCCCTTCCCAACATCGAGGATAACGGCTGGAACGCCGGCCTTTACCCCACCAGCTCTTATGGCGTTCATCCCGCCGGGGTTGCCGTCGGCAATGGTACGGATGTCAACTTTGGCTATAAGCCTGCCCACGATGAGGGAAAATGGGATGCTGCCCGCAAAGAAACCCACCAGAGTCCAGAGAAACACATCGGTCATGCAGAATCTCCTCTTCGCAGGATTATTTGTGTCATAGGTATTAACCAGGTTCAGGCTGATTCGATACGGCGAAACGAAAGACTTCCGAAGTCTGGGAGATTTCGGAAGTCTGATGACTTATGGCTTCCCGCCGGCTTAACAGCCATCAACAACTTACGAAGCTATTTTATCTTCCCTTCTACCCAGGCACGGACACTCGCCAGTGCCTTGGGCAGTTTGCTCGCATCTTTCCCGCCGCCGAAGGCCAGGTGCGGCGCGCCGCCGCCGCCCGCCCCAAGCTGGCGCGAGATGTACCCTACCAAATCCCCGGCTTTGATACCCTTTTTGATCAAATCCTGTGTCACGGTTGCCATGACGACAACCTGTTCCTCGGAGACGGCGGCGATCACACACACACCCTTTTGGGGATATTTCTCGCGGAACCTGTCAGCCAGTTTGCCGAGGGTATCCCTGTCCGCGCCTGGGAGTTCCATCGCTAGCAGATGAACGTTGTTGCACGTTTGCACGTTGGCAAGTTGTAGGTTGAAAGTGGAGAAAGCCAAATTGGTTTTCAGGGCAACGACCTGCTTGCGCGCCGCGGCCAGTTCATCCTGCAACGCGTCCACGCGCACAGGGACTTCGTCCACGGCAGACTTAAGCGCACCGGCTGTTTGCTTGAGCATCCTGAATCTTTTCGCAATCAAATCATACGCGCCGCGCCCGGTCACGGCCTCGATGCGGCGCACGCCGGCCGCCGCGCTCCCCTCGCCGGTGATGATGAATGCGCCCACATCGCCAGTGCGCTCGAGGTGCGTGCCGCCGCATAACTCGTAGGAATACAGCTTGGATTCTGGGAGCTTGCTCCCAGCAGCCGACAGCAAGCTGTCGGACTCCAGAATCGAGATCGTCCGCACCGTATCGCCATACTTCTCACCGAAAAGCGCCATGGCGCCCTCGGCAATCGCCTGCTCTCGGGATTTCTCGACAGGCTTCACAGGCATATCCGCAGCCACCGCGTCGTTGACGATCTTTTCGACGCGCTCCAACTGCTCCGGTGTCATGGCCTCGGGATGGTTGAAGTCGAAGCGCAGATGGTCGGGGGCGACCAGCGACCCGGCCTGGCGGGCGTGCTCTCCCAGCACGCGATGCAGCGCGGCGTGCAGCAGGTGTGTCGCGGTATGGTTGCGCATGACGTCGTGGCGGCGTACCATGTCCACCTCAGCGACACAATGATCGCCAACCATGGGATTGCCCGAAACGACTTCGCCAATGTGGACGATCATGCCCGCGGCCGGCCGGCGCACGTCGGTGATTTCGATTTCCCAACCTCCCTCACCCCTCACCCCTCTCCCGAAATCGGGAGAGGGGAAGGGGATGAGGGAGTGTATGTAACCCGTATCACTCACCTGACCGCCGGATTCGATATAGAAACCGGTTTTCGGCAGGATAACTTCAACCATATCGCCGAAGGAAGCGGACTGAACCGGCTCGCCATTAACCAGCAGCGCCAGCACTTTTCCTTCACTGCGCGGACTTGTGTAAGGATCGTATTCGACGCCGCCAACGTCGAGTTTCTTTTTTTTCTGCAATGCCTTCAAAATGCTGTTGAAGAACTCAGCATCCTCACCGCCCAGTGCGCCCAGCGCCTTTCCGCCACCCGAGGCGAGACGATGCTCGTCCATCGCGGCGCGGAAACCTGCTTCATCCACATCCAGATTTTGCTCGCGGGCGATGTCGCGGGTGATCTCGAAAGGCAAGCCATAAGTGGCATACAAGTCGAAGGCTTTGTTTCCATCGAGAACAGTTTTCTTTTGCTGGCGAAGCTCGTCGAGCAGATGCTCGAGGTGGGCAGTACCTGTTTCCACTGTCCGCGCAAAGCGGATCTCTTCCCTTGTCAGGTTATCCAGGATCGCGGCGCGGCTCTTCTCCAGCTCAGGGTAGAAATCGCGATAGGTTTGGATAAAGGCTTCGGCCACCTTCGCCAGGAAGGGATCGTGCAAGCCGAGCTTCGTCCCGAAGCGTGCCGCGCGGCGGATGATCATGCGGCAGACGTAGTTGCGGCCAGTGTTGCCCGGCACCACTCCATCCGCGATCAGGAAAGCAGCCGCGCGCGCGTGGTCCGCGATGACGCGGTAAGGCGTGAAGTCCGCGTACATCTGGGTCTCGTCATGGCCGGTCAATGAGCGCAGGGTAGCCAGCGCAGGTGCGAACAGGTCGGTCTTATAGTTCGAGTCGACGTCCTGCAAGATCGAAACGAGCCGCTCGAAGCCCATACCGGTGTCCACGTGGGTGGCAGGCAGCGGGTCGAGCGTGTTCGGGCCAGTGCGGTTGTATTGAATAAAAACCAAGTTCCAGAGTTCGACAAACCGGTCACTGTCCAGCGTCTCGGTAGTCACCGGCCCTCCTTCCTCAGGACGCAGATCGAAGTGGATCTCGGAACAAGGGCCGCAGGGGCCAGTATCAGCCATTTCCCAAAAGTTGTCTTTGCGGCCCAGGTAGAAGAGATGGGATGGAACGAATCCGGCTTGGCGGAGCCAGTTGGCGGCGGCTTCTTCGTCAACGGGAATCTCGCCCTTTTCGTCCTGGAAGACGGTGGCATAGAGACGCTCCTTGGGCAAACCCCAAACATCGGTCAGCAACTGCCAGGCCCACTCGATGGCCTCTTTCTTGTAATAGTCGCCGAACGACCAGTTACCGAGCATTTCGAAAAAGGTGTGATGGCTGTCGTCGCGGCCCACGTCTTCGAGGTCATTGTGCTTGCCCGCCACACGCATGCACTTCTGCGAATCTACGGCGCGTGTATAGGGGCACTTATCCGTGCCGAGGAAAACGTCCTTGAACTGCACCATGCCAGCGTTGGTAAAGAGCAAGGTCGCATCCCCGCCCGGGACGAGCGAGGCGGATGGCACGATCGTATGTCTGTGTTCGACGAAAAAGTCAAGATAGGCTTGGCGAATTTGCGCACCGGTGAATTTGAGGGGCATAACGACTCCAGTAAGGTAAGGAATGGGCAAATTATACCCAATTCAAGGAGGTGAAAGAAGACTTCGTTTATCAAGAAACCAATCACCGTCGCAGTCGTAGAACTTATCAGGCAAGCATCTTATTTGTGTCTAATAAAGCTTTTATC
>CAYZIQ010000029.1:0-1308 GCA_964478375.1 uncultured Chloroflexus sp.
TCACCATCAATGATGATGGGCTGGTCACCGCCGCGAACATTTACGTCGAAATCTTTGGCACGCCGCCGGATTACTGCGTCATTACGCGTTACGTCTTTGAGGCGGTCGAGGCAAGTGGTGCCGTAAATCACGAAACGAAAGAGTTGGCGGTGGATTTCCTCAAAGGTGTGGAGACCTATGAACGCAGCGGGGGAGGCCAATGCGAAGCGCCGCAGGTGATCGTACAACCGGTCATGCGTTTCGATTTCGCCTTCAATGACCTGGGAGACTTGCTGCTCTGCTCCGCTTTGAGGAAAGGCCAGGATTGCCTGGCGAGCCTCTATGCGGTCTTGAAGAAGGAGTAAAAATGCAATCCGGGAAAGGATTGAAAATCGCCGCTCTGATCCTCCTGGGATTGGCGACCGCTGTCTTGCTGCTATTCGGGATCGGCGAGATGGCTGGCGGGGATTGGAGCGGGATCGGTCACCTGATCCCGGCGGCCCTCATCGGCCTGCTGACGTGGCTAGGCTGAAAGCGGATGGATGAGATCAAGGTAAGAGACTTATCAGAAGAAAGCGCAGAGGATCTGTGTCGAATATGCGTGCCGGTCACAAGAAGGGATGACCCAGCATTCGTAATCGGCATAGAGCTAAAGAGGAGATGGGCGGCGGACATGCTTCAAAGGTGGGGAGTTTGTGCTAAACTCGCCTACGTGGGGCCTGTGGCCGTCGGCCTCATCCAGTACGAACCCGTTCCTGAAGAGAGGGCTGTCTACATCCACTGTATCTATGTGCCCGAGCAGGAGTACTGGCGAAAAGGGATTGCAACACGACTGTTATCCACTTTGGTGGAAGAAATGAAAAGACCCAAGGTTTGGTTTGACAATAAGCCAGCAAGAGCGCTGGTAATAAAGACTTTCCCAGGGGAGAAACCCGGACAATATCCAGCATGCAGTTTCTTTATCAAGATGGGGTTCAAACAGGTGGGGGAGGACCCAAACTTCTTGTACGCTCCTCTTGAGCAAGGTTTTATCTATCGGCCAATCGAAAGGAAAGCGGTTGAATATATGCCCCAAGCAGAGGATCGGGGCAGGACAGTAATCATCTATGGCCCGTCGTTTTGTCCTTTTGCTTACGCTTTCCTGAAAAAGGGGGAACAAGCAATTCAAGAGATTGCGCCCGGCCTCTCAGTCCGATGGATAGATCGGTCAGAAGAGCCAGAGGAGGTCAGCAAGCGTGGGTGTTTCGAGGGGTTCGTCGTGAATACCCGACCGATCAAGTCTTTTGTGCTCGACAAAGAAAGTTTTCAGAGAGAAGTTGAGAAGGCACT
>CAYZIQ010000029.1:1408-25473 GCA_964478375.1 uncultured Chloroflexus sp.
TCAAGTCTTTTGTGCTCGACAAAGAAAGTTTTCAGAGAGAAGTTGAGAAGGCACTTTCCAGCCATTAATAGTACCGTCCAATCAACGCTTTCAGCCGATGTGCGCTAGCTCCATATGCGGCTGATGCAGATCATGAATTTTTCCGCAGATGAAGGATAAAAGCAGCGCATAGCTTGTGTACGACTTTTTTCTCGCTTCTTACTTCGCAACTTGATCCGTTATCTCCAGCGCCTCATCCAGCACGTCGAACCCTTCCTTCAACTGCTCCTCAGTGATGATCAGCGGCGGGATGATCAGGGCGGTGTGCCAGTGGGTATAGAGGAACAGGCCGTGATCCAGGCAGACCTTGCGGAAGGTAACCATCTCCGGCGAGGAGCCGTTCCAGGGAGCCATCGGCTCCTTTGTCTTTCTGTCCTTGACCAGCTCAATGATGCCGAATAGACCGATATTGCGCACCTCTCCCACCGAGGGATGTGCCTCGCCCAAATCCTTCAACATGCGGTTCAGCACCGGACCCATCTCCGCCGCGTGCTCGACGAGCTTATCCTCCCGCATCACCTGGATGTTGGCAATCGCCGCTGCCAGCGAGATCGGGTGCGAGGTGTAGGTCAGCCCAGACTCGAAGGTGCGCTCGTTGAACGCGGCTGCGATCTCCGGCTTCATCGCCACCGCGCCAAGGGGCACATACGCGGAGGTGAGACCTTTTGCCATCGTCATGATGTCGGGGACGACGTTCCAATGATCCACCGCGAACCACTTGCCGGTGCGCCCAAAGCCGGACATCACCTCGTCAGCGATCAGCACGATGCCGTATTTGTCGCACAGCGTCCGCACGCCCTGCAGGTAGCCTTCGGGCGGGATGATGATGCCGTTGGTGCCAGTCACCGTCTCCATCAAAATCGCTGCAATCGTCTCTGGCCCTTCGTAGCGGATGATCTCTTCGAGGTGGTTGAGATAATCCTGGCAGAAGTCGGCTTCGGAAATGTCCAGGTTGGCGCGGTGGAAGGTGGAGCGGTAGCGGTACGGGTCGAGGAAGTGGACAACGCCTGGCATCAGGCCCGGCTCCCAGGCCACGCGGCGCGGGTCGCCGGTCAGCGCCATCGCGCCGGCGGTCGCGCCGTGGTAGGAGCGGTAGCGGGTGAGAATCTTGAACTTGCCCGTGTAGCCGCGCGCCAGTTTAACCGCGTTCTCGTTGGCGTCCGCCCCGCCGAGGGTGAAGAGCACCTTGGTCAATGCGCCGCCGGGCGAAATCTCGGCCACCAGTTTGCTGGCCAGGGCGCGCACTTTGGTCGTCATGCCGGGCGCGGCGTAGGGCAGTTGGCGCGCCTGGTTCACCATCGCCTCGATGACGCGCTCGTCGCCGTGCCCGATGTTGACGCACATGGTCATCGAGTTGAAGTCCAGGTAGCGCTTGCCGTCTGTATCCCAGAAGTAGACGCCCTTCGCGCTTTTCACCGGGATTGGGTTGACCTTGGCCTGCGCCGACCAGGTCCAGAAAATGTGTTCTTTGGAAGATGGGATAATTTGGTCATCGGGAAGATCGAACATAGGGGCCTCGTGGTTCGTGATGCGTGAATCGTATCATAGAATGCAGTGCTCTGCTATAATTTCGCCGCTTCGAGAGGAACGATGGAAACCTTCCCCTACCGCCGCATCGCCGTGGTCGGCACGACTGGCTCGGGCAAGAGCACGCTGGCCGAAGCCCTCGCCCACCGCCTGCACATCCCGCACGTCGAGCTGGACGCCCTCTTCTGGCAGCCGGATTGGATCGAATCGGACTGGGACGAAATGCGGGAGAGGGTCGAGGAACTCACGCGCGGCCCGGCCTGGGTCACGGACGGGAATTACAGCTTCTGCCGTGACCTCATCTGGGCGCGCGCCCAGGCGGTCATCTGGCTGGATTATCCCCTGCCGTTGATCCTGTGGCGACTGTGGTGGCGCACCTGGCAGCGCGCCCTCCAGCGCGAAATTTTATGGGGGACGAACTACGAGCGACTCTGGCCGCAGTTCTTCAGCAAAGATTCTCTTTTCCTGTGGGTGCTGCGGACCTATGGCCGGCGTCGGAAAAACTACGCCGCGCTCTACGCCTCGGACGCGTACCCGCACTTGGCGATGTACCACTTCCAGTCCCCGCGCGAGACGGAGGCGTGGCTAGAATCGCTGTCAGACAGCAAATGAAGAATGCGCTATTGTCGGGCATGCGCTTCTTCCCGCGTCAAAGGGCGGAATCCCTTCACATTCAGGGGATGGGCAAGCAGTTCATCCAGTAATGTGGAAGGGGCTGTTTTTCCATCATCTGCCACGAGAATGACACGCACACGGTCTTTGAAATCCTTGCGGTATCGCATTGGAATTTCAATCGCACCGTTTTTGACTTTTGTCTTAAATTCAACAGTAACCATGTTGCACCTCGCTTACCTGAATTGATGATACCACAATTGCAAAGTTCCTCTCATTTCGTGCGCGCACTCACGTTTCTACCTCCTGTCCCCCATCTGCCTCCATCCTTTCGGCAAGCTTAGGGCAAGCCTTCCGTCTTCTTCTTTTGTTCTGGCATTCTGGCCTCTCCACCAACTCACGCGCCGCTGCAAATCCATCAACAAATCCCGAACGGATGAGCGGATAAGTGTGCTAGGTATCCGCTTGTCCGATACCTATCTGCTGTCATTTCTCACCAGCCAATTCACCACCCTCCCCGCGCCCCACACACCCACCAAAACCAGCAAGAGCGCCCAGCCGAAGGAGACCTTGGCCGGTAAAACCAGCGCGGCGAGGCACAAGGCCAATCCCGCCAGCGTGAGGCCGAATAAATGCAGGAAATGCTTGCGCTCGAGGCCGGTCACATCGTCCTCCGGCGCGGCGAGGCGCAGACGCTGCGAGAAGGCGGCCAGGTCCCAGGCCAGGAGTCCGGCAAGGGAGGCGGCGAGCAGGAGAGGGGTCGAGAGGTGCAGCCAGAATCCGGCGGCGGCAAATCCGTAGACGGCGAACAGTCCAATTGCAGAAGCCCATTCCCAGCGGCGGAGCAGCGCCAATATCCACAAGAGGCCAAAGGGGAGCAAGATCAACGCAGGCAGAGAGTAACCAGCGAGGCTGAAAGACGCGAGGAGGGAGGCGATGGCAAGCGCAGTGCACAAGAACAGCAAGGGACGAGTCATGGGTGCGCCCCCCTGCTGTTGATGGCCTGCAGCCAGGCCGGGGGCCGTTCGAGGCCGCTGCGCGTCGCTTGCTCGAAAGGCTGCGAAACGTCCCAATCCACCACCTGGATGCCGATGTGGCGCAGGTGGCCCAACAGGACTTGCCGCTGCATCTGCACGATGCGTCCTGCCAGGGATACCGACTCGCGCCGCGGCAGGCCGGCCAGCTCGAATTTGACCGGGTCCGGGCTGACGACCAGCAGGTTGTAGCCCCGCGAACGGACCTCGGTCAGGGCATCCAGATCGTCGGGGTCGAGCGGGCTGACCAGCACCAGTTGCGAGCGCGAGGGGAAAAGGTGCCTGGGAATGATCAGTTGAGAGAAGGCCAGAACGTCGCCCGGTGTAGCGTGGGCCAGATCGTGCAGGATGCGCTCCCGCTGAACCTTGCCGTAACCCGGGATCGTCCAGTTGGCCTGCTCACCGAAGAACAGCAGCCCAACGCGGTTGCCGGCTGCCAGCAGCGCATCCGCCAGTGCAGCCGTCGCCAGGACCGCGTGCTCGAAGAGCGACCGGCCGCCGTTGAACTCGTTCGTCCGCCTGCGCCCATCCAGGATGATGCCGACATCCGCCACCCGTTCCTGCTCAAAATCGTTGGTGTAAGTTGACATTGGATGCCGGGCTGTGGCACGCCAGTTGATGCGGCGCGGCGAATCGCCGAGCTGGTACTCGCGCACGCCGAAGAACTCGACGCCGGTGCCGCCCTGCCGCGCCGGGATGACCCCGGAATAGACGCGCGTCCGCCGCGGCTGGATGACCACCCGCCGCAGACGCAGCACCGGCGGCAGGATGAACAATTGATTTTCAGTATGGAATACCTGCTGGGAAGAAACCAAGCCAAAATGATCGCGCCCGGTGACGCGCACATCCGTCAGCGCATAATAGCCGCGCTTGCCTCGCAGGGTATATGTCCAGGTGAGGGTTTGGCCGGCGGCTAGCGAGACCAGGTGCGTCGCCGAACCATCCACGACCTGCAAACCGGCTGGCAGGAGGTCTTCGACCAGCGCCTCTTCCAGGCTTCGACCGGTGTTGGTCACGGTCAGCTTGACGGTGACGTCTGTGTCCACGGGAACGCGCTCGACGTTGATCTTGCGCTCCACTTCCAAGCGCAGCGACTCAGGTCCACGCCACAGACCGATGAGGAGATACAAAAACAATGGCAAGGCCAGGGTCAGGAGCGCCGGCTGCAGTGTCACCAGCCCAGCGATGACCAGGACGAGCGCCAGGAGGCCGGTCAGGAACGTCCGCTGCATCAGGCTCCGTTCACGACTGGAACAGCCACCTTCGCAAACACGTCGGCGATGATGTCATCAGCGATCTGACGGTTCAGCCAGTATTCGGGCTGGAGGATCAGGCGGTGACTCAAAATGGGAACAGCGAAACGCTTGATGTCGTCCGGCAGGATGTAATCGCGCCCATCGAGCGCGGCATGGGCGCGCGCCATTTTCAGGAAGGCCAGCGAGCCGCGCGGACTGGCGCCGACGGCCACGTGGCGGTCGCGGCGCGTCTCATGGATGATCTCGGCGATGTACGTTTCTAGGTCCTCTTCGACGTGGACAGTCTCGACCGCCTGACGCATCTGGAGGATCTGACTCGGTTTGGCGACGCGCTTGAGGGCGACATCCTCTTGTTTCCGCTGGTAACGGCGCTGGAGGATTTCCTTTTCCTCTTCGACGCTTGGATAGCCAACCTTGAGCTTGAGCATGAAACGATCCAGTTGCGCCTCGGGCAGCGGAAAGGTGCCCTCGTATTCGATTGGGTTCTGGGTTGCCAGCACCAGGAATGGGTCAGGTAAGGGGAGCGTCTCGCCCTCCAGCGTTACCTGTCCTTCCTGCATCGCCTCCAGCAAAGCGGACTGCGTCTTGGGCGAAGCGCGGTTGATCTCGTCGGCCAGGATGATGTTGGCAAAGATTGGCCCCTTGATCAGCTCGAAGCGATTCTCCGCCCGGTTGACCCCCGAACTACGGGGGTTGAAGACGTAGCCTCCGGTGATGTCACCCGGAAGGAGATCCGGCGTGAACTGGATGCGTTTGAAGTCCAGGCCCAGAACGGCGGCAAAGGATTTGGCGATCAGGGTCTTGCCCAGCCCGGGATAGTCTTCCAGCAGGAGGTGACCGCCGGCCAGCACCGCCGCCATGACCATTTCCAGTAGGCTGTGCTTGCCAACGACAGCCTCCTCGACTTCGGCGATGACCTGTTTGCCCAGCGACGAAACTTCAGGGATGCGGATGCTCATAACCGTCCTCCAATTGGGATTCCAGGAACTCGACCACAGACTGAACATCCTGGTCGAGGGGGGTTTTCGGGCGTGGAAAGAACGAACTGCGGTGGGAATACTCAACGTAAGTGGTCTTTAGGGCAGCCTGGAGAAATGCCTGGATGCCGGCCGGCGGATGCCAGTCTTTGCCCTCCAGCTTCCGATCCGGAATGCGGCGGCGCTCGCGAAATTCCAGGATCTTCAGCCCGGTCTCGGCCAACATGCGCGCCACATGCCACTTCGAGTAGGCGCTGCGTTTGCTGCGCTCGATCCAGAAGGCGATCCTTTCCACATTTCCCCCCTTAGAGTGTTCACGTTTACCCTTCTTCTCGCCGGAAGGGCGCGAGGTAGATAGGCCGGCAACCGTGACCAGAACCATCGTGATCAACAGGAGGAACCAGTAATCTACTTGCGGGAAGAGATGATAGAGGACGACCAGCTTCCACAAGAACTCAGTGAAGGGCAGGATGATATAGGTTTGAACGAAGGAGCGCAAGAGGACTGCCGACACAACGGCCGCGGAGAATCCAAGTGCTAGCCAGAGCGCCTGCTGCCGCTTCATAACGCCTCCCCGCAGGCGTGGAGAATGTCCGTCAGGCAAGCGATAGCCTCGTGGATATCCTCTTTACTGGATTTCTTGGCCCCATAACGAACCCGCTCGAAGAGCTGGGTCAACCGCCGGGTTGTATACCCCGGCAGGCCGGCGCGCTCCAGCTCGTCCGCAAACTCGGCCGGCGTCGTGCCCCTTTTACGCCGGCAACCGCGCCGCTCGCCGACCGAGGCGTTCATGCGCACGTAACAATTGATGATCGTGTCGCCCCAATCCTTGCCGGCGGTCAGGTCACCCAGGGCTGTGCGTGCAATCTCGGCGATCTCTTCCAATGGTGGGGGGACGCGCCGCGTCTGCTTTCTCGTGATCAACCACCAGGATAAGACCATGACGCCGAAGACGATC
The DNA here is from genome assembly GCA_964478375.1 of uncultured Chloroflexus sp. Classification (GTDB taxonomy): domain Bacteria; phylum Chloroflexota; class Anaerolineae; order Anaerolineales; family Villigracilaceae; genus CG2-30-58-95. The sequence continues at coordinate 7,812 of CAYZIQ010000029.1, forward strand.
AAGAGGGTGACAGCAAATGAAGCGGCGGGAGGAATCGCCGGAGGAGCGGGCTGCTCGGCCAGATTCCCGTCAGATGCTGCAGACGGCGGCGACACTGCTTCGATCTGCCCAGGTTCGCCCGATTCGGGCGTGGACTGCAGAACAGTGGAGCCATACCTGTAACCCAGGTAGATCAACACCAGAAGCACGAGAGCCAGATTTCCGAGGCGCTTGGCTAGTTTTTTCCGTTCTTTGGGCGAGAACACCACAAAAATGGACATGATGACGAAAAGTGTGATCACCCAAAATAATACCTGCTGCCAGAGAGGCACATCGGGCAGCATGAGCGCAGCAGGAGTATCCGTAGATGATTGTTCGATCTGAAAAGTTTGAGCAGGCTCGAACTCGATGCTTCTGAGGCTGGCAGCCAAATAGAGGAGCGCCAGGAGCGCTACAGCCCCCAAAATCAATATGGATGTTCGGCTGCTGAGAAATTTCTTCATACCGCAGGCCATTTTATCACACCGACCGCGTGATATAATCGTACCGGATATATCCGATTAATTTGCCCCCACTCCCTCCCTTCTCCCGATTTGGGGAGAGGGTGCAGGGGTGAGGGGGAATCGCAGGTAGAAATTGGAGCCAATTCTTCCTTTCGCCAATAAAATTGCGCTGATCACCGGCTCCGGGCGGGGCATCGGGCGCGCCATTGCCCTGCATTTTGCTCGCAACGGCGCGGACGTGGTCGTCAACTTTTTCCGCAACCGCGCCCCCGCCGAGGAAACCGCTGCGGAGATCGAGAAACTGGGCCGCCGCACTCTGGTCGTCAAGGCTGACGTGGGCGACATCCCGGATATAGAGAGACTCTTCAGTGAGGTCGAGAAGACCTTCGGCGGGCTGGATATTTTCGTCCACAACGCGGCATCAGGCTACAACCGTCCGGTCATGCAGCAAAAACCCAAAGGATGGGACTGGACGATGAACATCAACGCCCGTTCGCTGCTATTCAGCGCGCAGAAATGCGCCCCGTTGATGGCGAAACGCGGCGGCGGGTACATCGTCAGCATCACCAGCCCAGGGTCCAGTCGCGTCTTGCCGGAGTACGCCGTCGTCGGGGCGAGCAAGGCCGCCCTGGAAGCGCTCACCCGCTACCTGGCCGTCGAGCTTGCCGCGCAGAACATCGTCGTCAACGCGGTCTCGCCGGGCGTTGTGGAGACAGACGCCCTCGAGCATTTCGACGCCATGAAAGAAGCGGGTGTCATCGAGCGCGCCATTGCCGCTACGCCCGCCGGCAGGCTGGTCACGCCCGAAGATGTGGCTAACGTGGTGGCTTTTCTGTGTACACCTGCCGCTTCCATGATCCGCGGCCAGGTCATTCTCATGGATGGCGGTTACACGTTGCCAGTCTCGCAATATCAGGATGTGTGATAGAATAAGCACACTTGCAGGAGGATTTGCGTGTGTGGATTTGCCGCCAGACCTGATCGTAAGGCTGGCGGCTTTTTCGCCCGACTGCCGGATACCTTTCAAGGAGAAAAGGAAATGGAAAAGAAGTTGTACGTTGGAAACCTGTCCTACGCCACCACCGAGGACGAGCTTCGTACCCTGTTTGCCCAGGCGGGCACGGTCGAGTCAGTGGCATTGATCAAAGATCGCGACACCGGCAGCTCCAAGGGCTTTGCGTTCGTGGAAATGAGCAGCCAGAGCGAGGCCGAGAAGGCCATCAGCATGTTCAATGGCTACAGCCTGGCTGACCGCGCCCTCAAAGTCAACATGGCGCGGCCGCGCGAGGAACGCGGCTACGGTGACCGCCGCGGTGGATACGGCGGCTATGACCGAAACCGCAACCGCCGCGACCGTGGCGGCGGGCAGCGCCGGTACTAGACCAAACCGCAGGACCCCGTTTCCTTTGAGGAAACGGGTTCCTTACCCCATTACCCGATCAAGACGACGCGCGCCGGCGCGCCGTCAGATTTGGATAATTTCAAGGGCAGGCAAACCAGCTCGTAGCGTCCCGGCCGGACCTCGGACAGGTTTACCCCTTCGAGCAGCACAATTCCCTTTCGTAGCAGCGTCTGGTGCGTGGCCGTCGCCTCCCCAAACGGCGCAACGGACAGGTAATCCATGCCGATCAGTCGCAGCTTGCGCTCGACCAGCCATCCCGCGCCGTCGGCGGTGATCGCGACGAAATCCCTCTGGAAGGTTTGTTCGCGCTCCCAGATGGCCGAGTTGCGCGTCTTGAACAGGATGCGCTCTGCCTCGGCGGGGATTTCGGCTTGGGCGAGAACCTTGGCAGTCAACCGATCCACAGAGTCGGGAACTTGGATCACATAGGCTGGGCCGATCAGGGACTCTAGCGGCAGAGTCTCCACTGTCTTGCCATCGTTCAGGAAATGGTACGGCGCATCCACGTGCGTGCCGGTGTGGACGCTCATGGCAACGTGTGAGATGTTGCAGCTATCGCCTTTGGGGATGAAGGTGACTTGCTTGAGTTCTACCGAGGGATCGCCTGGCCAGACGGGCAGGGTGGGGGAAATCGTGAGAGAGATATCATAGATTCTCATATCAATCTCCAGTTAAATGTGAATTCCAAACAAAAAAACGAGTCCTTCCTGAGCGGACACCGAGCGAATGCGAGGTGGAAGGCGAAGGGCATTTCAACCAAACGTGCGCTTCGACTGCGGCTCCTCAGCTTCGCCCGGAGCCTCCGCTCAGCGCGAATCACCAGCCGCTGGCCGAGAAAATATCCTGCAAGAACTGCGTTCGCTCGGACTCTGTCATCGGGCGCGGACGGGCGTAATCCTCCAGCATGGCAGTCAGCAATTCGGTGCTGATGTACTTGCCATCGTAGAAGATGTGCCGGTCAATGAACTCGCGGCGCGTGCCAGTCACAGGTGTGTCCATCTGATCGAAGAACAGGTTGCCCAGCCCGTAATGGATGAACGCGCCGTCGTAGAATTCCATCGCCTGCGGTAGGTGCGCCTGGCTTCCATTGATGATCACCGCGCCGGCATCCGCCATGCCGCGAAAATCGCTTTGCTGCTTATCGGTAGGAATTGGCGTGTAATATTCGAAATATTGGAAGGTCACGATAGGAAGGTAGCCCTCCGAACGCAAGCGGGCGATCTCCATGTGCATCCAGTCGTAGTTGCAGGGCGCCGCGCCGGGGCGCGACTCGGTCGCCCAGGCGCCGGGCGGACCGACCGGGTTGCAGCCGATAAAGGCCAGCTTGTTACCGTTGTGCTCCAGCGTGATGGCCTTGGTTGCATCCTGCAAATCCGCTCCGCCGCCATAATATTGCCAACCGCGCTGCTTGTACATCTCCAGCGTATACAACGTCGCTTCCGAGCCATAATCCTGGAAGTGGTTGCCGGTCAACTCGACGATGTCCGTGCCGACATCCTCCAGCAAGGCAATGTAGCGCGGGTCGCTGCAAAAGATGAGCGTCGGCTGGTTCGGATCCGGGTAGGGACAGCCCTCGGCGAAAGGCACCTCGTTGCTGATGTGCGTCAGGTCGGCGCTGCGCAGGAGGTCACCGATGTCCCGCGCCGGATAGGTCACGCCGTGTTGCTCCATACGGAAAGCCGTCGCCCGCACCAGGGCAGTGACGCCGGTCATGATGAGCGTGGTCAGCTTGGAGGGATCGCGGTTAGAAGGCGGAAGGGTGAAGGATGAAGGCTGAAAGGAAAAATTGGTGATCAGTGGATAATTTGCCGGATCGAAATCTTTGTGAATAGGGGACTGGCCGTCTACCGTCAATACTTTCCAGCGCGGTTCGAGGGATTCGAAGGGGACGATGCCCCAAGCGGGCTGCCCACCCCAAGCCGCGTCCAGCAACTGGCCTGCGGGTGCGGTGCGCACGGACCCGGGGCCTGGTTCGCCCCATTGCGCGGAGAACGCAGCCAGCGTGGACTCTGTCATCCATAACGGTCGGCCGGCAAAAGGTCCGGTTGGCTCGCCCGCCCAGGCGCGGCGCAGTTCGTCCGTGCGCACACCGTCCGTCATGGTCGGGAAGGGAGCGACGAGGGCGTAAATCCAGGTTGATTGAGGATTTTCGATTGACGATTGCGGATTTGCGATTTCCAAACGCACACTCGCGGTATCAGCTTGAGCTGCAAGTGGAAGGCCGAATGTTTGGACAAGCTGCCGCAAGGCATCTGGCACGGCCGGGCTGATCCACAGCGAGGCCGCCCCAGGCGGAGGGGCGGATGAGGTGAAAGGTGGGAGGGTCGCCGCTGGAGGCAGCGCTGGGAGAATGGATGGCGTTACGCCAAACGGCTGGAAGGGCGTGGAGGTTTCCGTCGCATCTGGCGGCGCGGTGACCATCACGGTCGGCGCGTAGGTGAGCGGGCCGGGCGTCCCCCACAGTGAGCCGCAACCGACCAGCGAAATCATGAGGGCGATCAACGTGCAGGCACGGAGAGGTTGCATAAGGGCTTGGCTCATCTGCTGGTCGGGTAAGCCTGACATGAAAAAGATCGTAGTGACCTATTGAGCAACATTTATACCTGTGCTATGATGTCTGCAAAACCAGTGGTGAAGCTTATTGTGCTACCAATTTCATTCCTGCTCTGGAAAACTTCTTCACCGCGGCCGGATCAAGCGTCACGCCCAGACCAGGCCTGCCTGGAACATCAATGGTGCTGTCCGGGTTGAGCGTGAACCGCTCGCGAGTGATATCTTGAGAGTAATAGCGCTCGGAAGCGGAGATATCGCCGGGCAGACTGAAGCCGGGCAGCGAGGCCAGCGCCAAGTTAGAGGCGCGCCCGACGCCTGTCTCCAGCATCCCGCCGCACCAGACGGGCAGGCCGCGTTCTCGGCACAGGTCGTGGATGGCAATCGCCTCGCTCAGGCCGCCGACACGCCCGGCCTTGATGTTGATGATGCGGCAGGCATCCACCTCGATGGCATAGCGAGCGTGACGGGCTGAGAGGATACTTTCATCCAGACAGAGCGGCGTGCGGAACTTCTGCTGCAGCTTATGGTGCTCCCAGATGTCATCCTCGAAAAGCGGCTGCTCGATGAGCAGCAGATTTAACTGGTCTAGCGGCTGGAGCGTCTGAGCAGTCTCCAGGGTATACGCCGAGTTGGCATCCACTTGCAGTTTGATATCCGGAAATGCTTTGCGGACGGCGGAGGCGTCGTCCACGTCGCGGCCGGGCTTGATCTTGATCTTGACCCGCCGATAGCCTACCGCCAGATATTTCTCTACGGCTTGAACGAGATTTTCGGGCGATTCCTGCAAGCCGACCGAGACGCCCACCGCGACCTTTTCGCGCTGCCCGCCGAACAACTCGCGCAAGGATTTGCCTTCGCGCTTGCCGCGCAAGTCCCATAACGCCATCTCGACCCCAGCCTTGGCAAGGTAATGGCCGCGAATGCCCGCCACGCGCCGCTTGAAATCTACTGCGTTTTCGACATCCTCTCCAAGAATTAGCGGCGCGATGAAATCCTTGAGGATGTGCCAGGCCGTGCCGGTCGTTTCATACGAGTAACCGGGATCGCGGTCGGCTACGCATTCGCCGTAACCGGTCAGCCCTTCGGATTGGAGGGCGATGAGGATACACTCGCGGTCGGTCGTCCGCCCGAAGGAGGTCTCGAAGGGCGAGATGAGCGGCATGGAGAGGTGAGTGAGGGTAAGGGATTCTAATTTCATCAAACGATGCCGCCAGTGGTGAAGAAACTAATGGCAAAACGGATGACACCAATGATCAGGGCTGAGCCATTCAAGATCAAGTCAGCGACGCGGTGGTTTTTATTGCTTTCGCTTGGTTCTTTTTTTTCGCTTGCCTTCTTCTGGTTCAACAGTTGGTTCTACCTGTTGTTCTACGGGTGGTTCTAGCTGTAAGCCCCGCAGCGCTTCGTCCATGGTTACATTTTCTTTCCTCATCCCCGGTGCAGGCGCGCCGCAGTAAGGGCAGATATTCCAAGGCAAATCCATCAGCTTGCCACACTGGTGACAGGGCTTCCTGAGCTTGGTCTGGCAATTCGGGCAGACCAGCCAGTTGTCTTTGATGCGCCGCTCGCAGCCGGGGCAGACGGCCTGATCCTCGATGGCCTGCAAAAGGGCTTCCTCTTCGAGGGTTTTTTGATATTCATCTTCCAGCGTGTGCTGTGGGCGCAGGATCAGGTAGACCAGCACACCAGGCAGCGAAAGCAGCGCAACCAAGGCCGCGGCGAGGATATGCACCAGCCGGTCGCGGGCGCGGCTTTTGATATCGCGATAGGTCCACACCACCAGCGCCACCCATAGCGCGGCGATAAAGGCGCCGCTGAAACCGGTCAATATCAGGGTGAAATTGCTCAGGAAAGTCGGGTCAAAGGTCATGGTTTTTGCTCCTGACTTTATCCAATGATACCGCCTTCAGTCAACCGCCGCAAATTGCCCAGCGCGGCCTCGACCTCTTCGATAGTCACGGGACGATCGTCGCCGCGATGCTTGAGCGCCCCGGCCCTTGCCTTCTCCACAGCCACCTGGCGGATAGTCAAACCGCGTACGCTCGCTTCTTTTACTAGCGCCGCCCCTTGGGCATAACCGATCAGCGGATTGAGCGCTGTCACAACGATGGCATTCTTCGCCAGCCAGCTTTCTGCTTTTTCCCGGTTGGCTGTCAGGCCGCGCACCGCCCGTTCGGTGAACGCCCGCACCGCCGATTCCCAGCCTTCTCAGCCCCTCGGCGGAATGCCGGATTCGATCCGCGTCACGTTCTACGGCTTTTGCGTAAGCCCCGAATTCCTGGCCCAGGCGCACCGGCACGGCATCCTGTAAATGCGTTCGCCCCGACTTGAGGATGTCATCGAACTCGACGGCTTTCGTGTTCAACGCTTCGGCGAGATTCTCCAGCGCGGCAAGCAATTCGTCCAAGCGCCACAGACAACCCAGCCGGATGGCAGTTGGGATGGTATCGTTGGTGGATTGTGCCATGTTGACGTGATCGTTGGGATGGACGCGGTACTCCCCCAATTTACCCCCCAACAATTGTGTGGCGCGGTTGGCAATCACTTCATTGACGTTCATGTTATGGCTGGTCCCTGCGCCAGCCTGGAAGGGATTCACGACGAAAGCAGCCTGCCATTGCCCCTCGACCACCTCTTGCGCCGCGCGGAGGATGGCATCCGCTCGTTGGGTTTGTGCACCGTAAAGAGCCTCCGCCGGGACGTGCACCTCTCCGAGCGAGTCACGTTCAGTGCGAGTAGAAGCGGTCATGGCTACGAGTCTATCACGGGTTTTGCAAACTCGGCTTGCGTCTGGTTATGGTTTTCGAGGAATTTCCGCGATCTGGGTAGGGAAAGGAGGTATTGGGCAGGCTTTGTCCGCCCAATACCTCTTTTCACCATCACCATTATCCACTTGGAGAAAAAAAGCCCCCAACCTATTGGAGAAGCCAGGGGCACCTACGAAAAAGACTAATCCTTGGCGCTATAGCCAGGGCCGCTCTTGAAATATTCGTAATTGGCTTGGATATCGGCGGTCAAGTCGAGCGTCTCGCCAGCCTGTAATTGTTTGACACAGTCTAGCACGACCGGTTTCCCATGATGGTTAGTGCCTTCGTAGTGACCAGTTAGGCCGACTTTGCTGACGTATTCGCCGCCCTTGGCAGTGTAAGCCGAGGGAACTTCATCCTCGGGGAAAATGGCCGCGTAAGGGCATTCTGGGATGCAGGCTCCACAGTCAATGCAGGTATCGGGGTCAATGTAATACCACGGCCATTGCTCCTGCGGTTTGCCAGGGACGATGCACTCGACCGGGCAGACATCCACGCAGCCACTGTCACGCAGGCACAGGCTTGTAATGATATGAGTCATATGCGTTCCTCCTATGGTTGGAAAAGGTGGGACGGCTCCTCAAGAAGCGCTTAACGGGCGCGCCGTCCACGTTTTTTATTCTACCTCATTTTCAGCTTGTAGATGCATCAAAGTTTGCCAAATTTCACCTGTTTTGTATAAGAATCCCGTCTATGTTTCTACCGTCAATCTTGACAAGTTTTGTCTTTATTATAAGGCATCGCGGTCAAACGCGCCAAAGCCCCCTACGCCCCGGCGCTCGAGATGGTTTACCCGAACCTCTAACTCACAAACGTGACAGTCACTTCCGAAGTGACTATCACATTCTTCTCACATGCTGAGGCTGCTCAAAGTGACAGGCGAGAGCCTGTCACCTCTTTACAGGGGAGGGGATTACGTGGTCATCACCACGCTCCCCTTCTTTTTGCGTCGCTTGCGGCAGGGGGATATCATCGTCTTCCAGCATGGGTTATACGGCACCTTGATCAAGATTGTTGATCGCATCTCGCCAGAGGAAGATGTAATCTACGTCAGCGGCACGAGCGAGGACAGCTTGGACAGCCGACGACTGGGGCCAATCAGCCGCGCCGCGCTCAAGGGCAAGGTCATTTGGCACATCGCCAAACCAGTTCACTGGCATTGACATAAAAGAGTAATCGCCTGTAGCATTAGGGCATGAATGAAAGACGCGCCCGCCTGATCTTGCCCTTTGCCATCCTGGGGGCCATCCTGGCGGTCTCGACCGCATCCATCTTCATCCGTCTGGCACAACGTGAAGCGCCCTCGCTGGTCATTGCCGCGTTCCGCCTGACCTTCGCCAGCCTGATCCTGGCGCCAATCGCACTAACACGTCACCCTGCCGAACTGCGCAACCTTACACGCCGCGAGCTGTTACTCGGGCTGCTCTCTGGCCTATTTCTCGCTCTGCATTTCGCTACCTGGATATCATCGTTGGAATACACTACTGTTGCCAGTTCTGTCGTGCTGGTCAGCACCTCGCCGCTGTGGGTGGCCCTGCTTGCCCCTGTCGTTCTGCGCGAGCAGTTGACCAGGCCGGTGCTGGTAGGTATGCTGCTGGCGTTGATCGGGGGCGCGGTCATTGCCCTAAGCGACGCGTGTGTATGGCAAAATGGATTGATTTGTCCCTCCTTGGCGGAATTCGTCAAAGGAGAAGCGTTCCTCGGTAACTTCCTGGCCCTGGCCGGTGCATGGATGGTGGCTGGGTATCTGCTGATCGGGCGCAGGCTGCGTGCGAAGATGTCGCTCGTGCCATACATCTTCGTCGTCTACAGCATGGCTGCCGTCATTTTGATCGTCTTCATGTTCGCGGCTGGTGAGACTCCTCTCGGCTACTCTCCAATGACCTACGCCTGGATGCTGCTGGTGGCACTCGTGCCGCAGCTCATTGGGCATTCGACCTACAATTGGGCGTTGCGTTACATGCCGGCTGCCTTGGTCGCCGTGACCACCCTTGGCGAGCCAATCGGCTCAACCATCCTGGCCTATTTCATCTTGCGCGAAACCCCAACCTGGGTGAAGTTGGTTGGGGCGGCGATGATACTGGGGGGAATTTGGATGGCGTCGAGAGCAGAAATCAGGGATCAACCTACATAGATTTCACTTTTTGCTCCATTGTAAACAATTGCATGAACCAAATCTTTTCCCTTTCCCCATAAAATTGACATATTTGGTCTGCTAATGTAAACTTTCTGCATGGATATTGATCTCGAACTCTACCGTCGGGAAGTGCACATCTCCTCACAGCCGCTGGTGCGCCTCTCGACGATTGACATCTCGCCAGATAGGCCGCAGCGCACGTTGGTCTTCTTGCACGGCTTTGGGGGGCGCGCTACCCAGTGGATGTACCAGTTGCAAAAGTTCTCGCTGGAGAACCGCGTTATTGCGTTCGACCTGCGCGGCCATGGTCAGTCCGACAAGCCGTCCAGCAGATACAGCATGGCGCAGATCCTCGACGATGTGCGCGTGGCGCTCAATGTGCTGGGGGTCAGCGGCAAGATCGTGCTGCTGGGTCACTCCTTTGGCGGGTCGGTGGCAGCAGAGTTCGCTGCCAAATGGCCGGAACGCGTCGAACGCCTGGTGCTGATTGCCACCGCGGCTGCTTACAAGCTCAATCCGCTCTACCGCTTTGCGCTGCACCTTCCGCTCTGGCTGCTGCGACTGGTCGCGCCGTTTACCCGGCCCTGGCTGTGGGCGCCGCCGCACGTGCTCAAGCCCTGGTATTTCAACACGCTCGTCAATTGGAACGGCGGGGAGATTTTTCGTAATCTGCGCGTGCCGACCCTGGTCATCCGCGGCCACCGCGACCTCGTCTTCGAGCGCCCGATGTTCGAAGAGGTGACGCGCGCCATCCCCAGCGCACAGGAGGCCGATATCAGCGCCTCCGGCCACATGGTCATGCTCGAACGCCGCGAAGCCGTGGACCGCGCCATCGAGCGCTTCCTGGCCGGCGAGGCGCAAAAATCTTGGCGCGAGGCCGCGCCGGTCACGACCGGCGGAGGCCGCGACGCCCTGCGCCGCGAGCGTCCCTGGCTGGCGCATTACGAGGCGGGCGTGCCTTACACCATCGGCATCCCGCGCGTGCCAGTTCATCACCTGCTGCGCTCCGCTGTGCGTCGCTTTCCCCGCAATGCGGCGATCCTCTTCGAGGGCAGTCGCATGAGCTACCGGCGCTTGAACCGCGAGGTCAACCGCTTTGCCAATGCCCTGTTCGGCTTAGGATTGGACAAAGGTGCGCGCGTAGTGCTGCTGCTACCCAATGTCCCGCAGATGGTGATCGGATTTTACGGCACGCTCAAGACCGGCGCGGTGGCCGTCTTTATTCCTCCCATGACTGACCCGGAGGAACTCGTCCGCCAGGTGCGCGAGAGCGAGGCCAACCTGTTGGTCACGCTGACCGCCTGGGCCGGGCTGGCGCGCCAGGTGCAGGCGAAAACGAACCTACCCCACATCCTCCTGACCGACGGTGCAGACTACCTTTCCTTGCCCAAGCGGATAATCTCGCGCTGGCGCAACCGCGGGTTGACCGTCAACGGCGCGCTGCGCTGGCGTCGCTGGCTGGCAGGCCAAAGTCCGCGCTCGCCGGCGGCGGCTGTCTCTCCAGATGACTTGGCAGTCATCCAGTATACTGGCGGCACAACTGCCGAGGCGAAGGGCGTCATGCTGACCCACCGCAGCCTGGTGGCCAACACGCTGCAAACGCGCCAGTGGATGCCGAATGCTCGCGAGGGGAAGGAGCGCGCTCTCTCGGTCTTGCCGTTCTCGCATATCTACGGCCTGACCACCGCCCTCAACGTGCCGGTCGCCTTTGGCGCGACAATGATTCTCAAGCCGCAGTTCCAGGTACTGGACATCCTGAAAGCGATCAAACGTTACCGTCCAACCATCTTCCCCGGTGTGCCGAACATGTACGTTGCCATCAACGGTTTTCGCGGCGTGCGCAGGTATGGCGTCGGCTCGATCAAGGCCTGCATCAGCGGCTCTGCGCCATTGCCGGTGGAGGTGCAGGAGGCCTTCGAGAAGCTGACGCGTGGACGGCTAGTGGAGGGCTACGGTTTGACCGAGGCCTCGCCGGTCACGCACGCCAATCCATTGGATGGGATGCGCAAGGTGGGCAGCATCGGCATCCCGCTGCCCTCCACCGAAGCTTGTGTGGTGGACCTGGTACGCGGCCGCAAGGAAGTACCGGTCGGGCAGATCGGAGAGCTGGCAGTGCGCGGGCCGCAGGTCATGCTCGGCTACTGGAAGGACTCCGAAGCCACTGCCCGCGCCCTGACCGATGACGGCTGGCTGCTGACTGGCGACGTGGCACAGATGGATGCCGATGGCTACTTCCGCATCGTTGCCCGCAAAGCCGAGATGTGGTATCCGACCAAGCCGGGCAAGCCCGGTGGGTCGAGCCGGTCGAGACCGGCCTTCCCGCGTGACGTTGAAGAGGTACTCTACGAGGTACCGCAGGTCAGGGAAGCCGCGGTGGTGGCCGTGGCCGGGCAGCCGATTGCCTTCGTCATCGCCCAGCGCGAGCACCCGACAGCCGAGTCTCTGATCGCCTACTGTCAGCGTCGCCTGCCCCCTGAGCTAGTGCCGCGCCTGGTTATCTTCGCGGATGACTTTCCGCGCTCCTTCATTGGCAAGGTGCTGCGGCGTGAACTGGCAAAACGCTACGAGCAATCCCATGCAGGTTGAAGTTTATGTGAATCGCGAGCGTCGTGAGAGGGGCAGCGATTTCGTTGATTTTTCTGCCTTCTCCGCTCCCTCGGTGGTGAATTACGCCTGCCAGGGGGAAGGCGCACCCGTCATCATGATCCACGGGCTGGCGGCCTCGCTGCATGACTGGGATTTTCTTACCCCGCCGCTGGTCGAGGCTGGCTACCATGCCTGTGCCCTCGACCTGCTGGGGCATGGCGAAAGCGACCATCCGCTGCGCATTGAAGATTACACTGCCGAAAATGTCTTTCTCCACATGGCCGCTTGGCTGGAAACACTCAGCCTGCATGAACCGGCGGTGCTGACCGGTCATTCTTTGGGAGGCTACTTGGCTCTCGATTACGCGTTGCGTTTTCCGAGTTATGTCAAGGCGCTCATCCTCGTCAACCCCTTTTACTCGACGCGGCAGCTTTCGTCTTTTTTGCAGCTCATCTTCCGCCGCCAATTGCTGAACACTTCGCTCATCGAACGTACCCCGTACTGGCTGTTCCGCGTCGCGATTGACGTGACCAGTCTGCATTTTGGCGGTGGCGGGGATGGCATCCACATCTTGCCGGAAGTCGTGCGGATCCAGACCGCGCTGGATTACAAGCGCGCCGCGCCGGGCATCTACAACATCCCGCGCACGATGCGCGACTTGACCCCAGACCTGCCGCGCGTTTCCGCGCCGACGTTGGTCGTCTGGGGGGCGCGCGACCAGACCCTCGCCCCGGCCTCCTTTCCCGAACTGGTACGCCTCCTGCCGAACGCGCGCGGCGAGCCCCTTTTCCCTTGTGGGCATGTACCTCACCAGTGCCACGCGGACAAGTTCAACCACCTTGTGCTGGAATTTCTGGCGAATTTGTAATCCGGCTGGCCCGGTGTCCATCAATCCTCCCGCAGGTTGCGCGGGGAGAGGTTATGCGCCCCGAATGGAGAATTAAGAAACGGATTTTGGCCTGCTCCAGCGAAAACCTGCGGGAGGTGAGCGGTCCAAGGCGTTGGATTGCGGACTGTGAGTAAATTGTAAGGAAATCTTTTCGGTTTTCCCTTGCCCTGGCCACGCATGTATGCTAAAATTATTCTTGCTTCCCAATATGTAGGGGGCATTTGTGTCTAACGCACTATATATGGCGGCTACAGTTGTTCTAATGGTCACGGAGAAATGACTTATGCGTTGTCCATATTGCCAGAGCGATGATTCGAGAGTCATTGATACCACGCATGATAGTCATGGTGGCATCCGTCGCCGCAGGGAATGTAAGAGTTGCAAGCAGCGCTTCAGCAGCTACGAACGTCCGGTTCTGGCGACACCACTGATCGTCAAGCAAGACGGGACGCGCGAAGAATTCGACCCGTCCAAGCTCGAGCGCGGCATTCGTATCGCCTGCGCCAAACGTCCGGTCTCGGCTGAAGATATCGAACGCCTGGTAGGTGGAGTGGAATCCGAGCTTCAGAAGAAGGGGAAGGCTGAGGTGTCCTCGCGGGTCGTCGGCGACTTGGTTATCAATGGCCTGAAGGAGCTTGATCACATTGCCTACATTCGTTATGCGATTGTCTATCTGCGGTTGCACGACCTGCACGCGTTGAGAAATGAGATAGACCTTCTTTTAGAAGGTAAGTAATCTTGCGTAGGGGCAACTCCGGCGAATGAGTGTGGCTGTGCCTGCCCCTACGCAAAGTTTCTAATACGGAACCCGTTTTCTTTGAGAAGACGGGTTCCTGAACTCTGAGAAAACAAGTTTCTGAAAAATTAGAAGTTGCGCAGTTGAAAAGGATTCGGGGTGTGGTGGGCTGGTTCGCTCGCTCACCACACCCCAACCACCCTGGTCTGTGTAAGTTCTAAGAATATTGGCCTTAGAGTCATAGAGGAGCACATTGTAAATGGCAACCCAGAATGTCACATCCAAGCAAGGATTGTTGCCCACCCCGCCCGTGCCAGATGACCTGCCGCGCGTGGCGCTGACCGAGAACGCGTGTCAGGTGTTGGTGCGCCGCTACGTCCGCCGTGGCGAGGACGGCGAGCCAGTCGAAACACCCGATGAGATGTTCTGGAGGGTGGCCTACCATATTGCCAAGTCTGAAGAGGCCTGGGGCGCAGATGTGATGGCAGTTGCGCGTGATTATTACGCCTTGTTGTCCAGCAAGAAATTCTTCCCCAATTCTCCCACCTTCACCGGGGCTGGTACCCCATTGGGGCAGTTGGCTGCATGTCAGCCGTATCACGCGCGGGTAGTTACTGCGCGCGGATTGGTTCCGATTGGGGAATTGGTAGAGAGGCAAACAAAGGATGATGTAGTTACATTTCAACCGCCCGAATCGGATGAAGCCGTTTCTACTTACAGAGTAGCCTCGGTGAATTCAGGCCCTGTCAGGTGTGGAAAAATTCTGGCGGCCGTTTCCAACGGTGTCAAGCCAGTCATACGAATTACTGTCCTTGGCGGTGTGCATCTTGATGTGACACCTGACCATCTTGTATGGGCATCTCCTCCCTCGAAGCATGGACGGTTCGGGTGGCATGAGGCCGGTGAAATTGAACGTGGTTGGCTCCTCACAGTAGACTCCAGGCCAAAACCATTCCCTGCTGAAAAAGTTGAAGGGTTTGATGAAGCAATGGCAGCTATTGTGGCTTGGCTGCAAGCTGATGGTTATGTTGGCCAACCGGCAACGGCGACCAGCCCGATCATTGAATTCGAAACCATCAACGACGATGAATTCAACTGGATTCAAGAGCAAATCCGGCATTCTCCTTTCGCCAAAGTTCATCAATCGGTTCGTGAACAGGTGGTGCAGAGCGAAGATGTGCAATATCGCCGGATACGGATTTATGGCAAGAAACCCTATGACCTCTTATACCAATATGGGTTGGCTGAGCGTAAGGCTGCCAGCCGTGTGCCAGAGCATGTGTTCCGCTCCCCCGCATCTGTGGTAGCATCCTACCTACGGGCCCTTTTCCAGTGCGATGGTTCAGTGGAGAACAGCGGCTTCATTAGTTTGAGTTCTGTCTCTAGCCAGTTATTGGAAGGTATACAACTTTTGCTCCTTCAATTTGGCATATCTTCTCAGATCATAGCCTATTATCATTCGCGAGAAGGCCGTTTGCCCAATTACAAATTGCACATTGGCTTATATTCCAGCCGAGTGCTTTTTGAACAACAGATAGGCTTCGTTTCTCGCGAGAAACAGGAAAAGTTGGCAGCACTCAATCAACAGGGTGGCAAACATCAAAGCGCACTTCGTGCAGTTGAGGTGGATGATGTTGCTCATTTGGGTGAAATGCCTGTCTATGATATTCAAACAACTGAGAATACCTATCTCTCTGCTCACATTGCTGTTCACAATTGTTTCGTTCTTCCAATTACCGATGACATGGGTCGCGACCCAGCCGGTATCTTCCAATCGCTGCGCGACGCGGCCTTGATTCAGCAAACGGGCGGCGGGAACGGTTTCTCATTCTCACGGCTGCGGCCCAAAGGGGCACTCGTCAGATCGTCCGCCGGGCAGGCGACGGGTCCGGTGGGTTTCTTGCGTGTCTACGATCATGCTTTCGGCGAGATTGCCCAAGGTGGGGTGAGGCGTGGTGCGAATATGGGCGTTCTGCGCGTTGACCATCCCGATATCGAAGATTTCATCACTTGCAAAACCGACGAGAATCAGATTACCAATTTCAATATTTCGGTTGGCATCACCGACGCTTTCATGCGCGCCGCGCGCGACGACGCTGAGTGGGAGTTACGCTTCCCAGACGTAAATTCGTCTGAATATCGTGGTTTTCGTGGCACGCTCGAACAGGCCGAGCAGGCTGGCGTACCGATCCGCGTTTATCGGAAGGTGAGGGCGCGCGAACTGTTCGACAAGATTGTGAGACAAGCTCACCACAACGGCGAGCCGGGTATGTTGTTCCTGGACACCATCAACCGGTCAAACCCGGTGCCGCACTTGTACCCGTTGGAGGCGACAAACCCTTGCGGTGAGCAGGCATTAGGTGCTTATGAGAACTGCTGCCTGGGATCGGTCAACCTGGCTGAGCACTGTGCGCCGGAAGGCCGCGTGGATTGGGACTCTCTGCGTCACAGCGTAGCGCTTTCGACCCGTTTCTTGGATGATGTGGTGGACGCCAACGCTTACGTCCCGGCCGTGCCCCAGCTCAAGGAGGCTGCCCATCGTGCCCGACGAATCGGGCTGGGCGTCATGGGCCTGGCGGACTTGATGTACTACATTGGTGTGCGCTATGGCTCTGAGGAAGGGCAGGAGTTCGGGGCACAGGTGATGGAGTTTGTCCGCTATCATGCCATGCGAACCAGTATCGAGCTTGCCATGGAGCGCGGGCCATTCCCGGCCATCGAAAGCTCGATCTACGATAAGGAAGACATAACGTGGACCCCGCCCCAGTCGCTGGTGAAGTACGAGCATGACTGGGGTCGCCCGTCCTTGAATTGGGAAGAGATCCTCGAGGGCATTCGTCGGCACGACATCCGCAATGCGGCCCAGACCACCGTCGCGCCGACCGGCACAATCGCCACGGTGGCCGGATGCGAGGGCTATGGCTGCGAGCCGGTCTTTGCCCTGGCTTACGTCCGCCACGTCAACGACCGGGGCAAGGACTTGCAATTGACCTACACCAGCCCACGCTTCGAGGCCGCGCTGACAGCGGCTGGCATAGGAGGCAAAGCCCGTCGGAAGATCATCGAGCGCGTGATGGAACGTGGCACCTGTCAGGATATTTCCGAGCTGCCCGAAAGCATCCGCCACACGTTCGTCGTTTCGGCCGATATCAACGCCGAAGAACACGTCCGTATGCAGGCTGCGATGCAGGCGTTCGTGGATAACTCGCTCTCGAAAACAATCAATTTTCCCGCCACCGCTACGCAGGATGACGTTGCCAGGGCTTACATGCTGGCCTGGGAATTGGGCTGCAAGGGCATCACCGTTTATGTGACCGGCTCGCGCGAGAAAGTGGTGTTGGAAACCAAAGCTACAGCCGGGAAGAAAGGGGGGATCGTGGTCGAGAACTTCCGCTCTCCGGCAGGAGAGGCTGCTCGTCGGGATGTCTCTGCGGACATCTTGGCCACCCAACTAGCCGCTTGGCAGGAAACGAAGAAGCCGCGCCCGCGCGCTTTGGTCGGGCGCACATACCGGGTTGAGACACCACTCGGCAAGGCGTTTATCACCGTCAATGAGAACGGCGGTGGGCATCCCTTCGAGGTGTTCATCAACACCGCCAAGGCCGGTTCGGAGACAGCGGCTGTCTCGGAGGCTATCGGGCGGCTGATATCGTATGTTTTGCGGCTGGCCTCGCCGATTGCCCCGCGCGACCGGCTGGCAGAAGTGGTCAAACAGCTCTCTGGCATCGGCGGCGGGCGTTCGCTCGGCTTTGGCCCACACCGCGTCCGCTCGTTACCGGACGGGGTCGGCCAGGTGCTCAGCGAGTACCTGAAGGGCGAGACCGATCCAGACATAATGGAGAAGAAAACGTCTGGCAATGGACATTTCGGCGAAGAGTCGCTGGACGAGATGCCCCGGCAAATGCCGCTCAAGATGGGCGACCTGTGCCCGGAGTGCGGCGAGGCGACGATGGTCAATGAGGAGGGGTGCAAGAAGTGTTACACGTGTGGATATAGTGAGTGTTAGCAATGGCTGATTAGTATTACAGCGCAAGGTTGCAAACAGGCAGGCTGAGTAATTTTGACAAGGA
>CAYZIQ010000030.1:0-7155 GCA_964478375.1 uncultured Chloroflexus sp.
TCAGGGCAAAGTCGGCCTGGATGTGGCCATAGAGAAGGGCGATCCAGCGCAGCGGCATGCGTAATTCTTGCGAGGTGCTCAGGACCAGATTGGGCACAATTTCCAAGCTTTCGTGGATGCTCTGTTCTTCGAAAAGCGAGTACATCACAACGGCGGCAATCCCCGATTTCTCCAGTTGGCGCACCGTCTCCACTTTTTCAGAAAGTGGCGAGGCCGAAGCCACAAGGGGATTTTTTCAGTTTCAGGCCGAGGTAGGTCGTCGTAAGATCTGCCACAATCTTGCTCCTTTCCACCCGTTATTCTTTCCCTTCGCCGTAGTGCATGGCGGCCATCTGCGAATAGAACTGCCAGCGTTTCTTGGCATCTTCGCGGGCTTCCTTGAGCAAAAGCTCGGCGCGCTGTTCGTCGCTTTGCACCAGCATCCGGTAGCGAGCTTCATTGTACATGTATTGATCCACAGGGATGCTGGGTTCTTTGTAGTCAACGATGAGTGGATTCTTGCCTTGGGCAGCCAAGCGTGGATCGTAGCGGTAAAGCGGCCACGCGCCAGATAGGACGGCCAGTTTCTGCTGTTCGAGGCCTTTGACCATGTCAATACCGTGAGAGATGCAGTGACTATAAGCGATGATCAGGGACGGCCCATTGTAAGCCTCGGCCTCGAGGAATGCCCTGAGCGTGTGTTGGTCGCTGGCACCCATGGCAACGCGCGCCACGTAGACGTAGCCGTAGGACATGGCGATCAAGCCTAGGTCTTTCTTCGGCAGTCCCTTGCCCTGGGCAGCAAACTTGGCGACTGCGGCGCGGGGTGTGGCCTTGGAAGCCTGTCCGCCGGTATTCGAGTACACCTCAGTATCCAGCACGAGCACATTGACGTTCCGGCCCGAAGCCAGTACGTGATCCAGGCCGCCGTAACCGATATCGTAGGCCCAACCGTCGCCGCCGATGATCCAGACGCTTTTCTTGACCAGGGCATCGGCAACACTGACGAGATTCTTCGCGCGCGGGTCATCGGATTTTGCCAGCTTTTTCTTCAGGATTTCGACGCGCTCGCGTTGGCCGGCGATGCCGGCTTCGGTGGATTGGTCGGCGTTGAGCAAGCCGCTTATCAGGTCGTTGCCAAGCTCTTTGGCAAGCTGTGGTAGAAGCTCACATGCGAACTCGTTTTGTTTATCGAGCGTCAGGCGGAAGCCCAGGCCGAATTCGGCATTGTCTTCGAACAATGAGTTCGACCAAGCCGGGCCGCGTCCCTGTTTATTGAAGGCCCAGGGCGTGGTGGGCAGGTTGCCGCCGTAGATGGACGAGCAGCCGGTGGCGTTGGCGATGATAGCCCGGTCGCCAAATAACTGCGAAACCAGCTTAACATAGGGCGTCTCACCACAGCCGGCGCAAGCTCCAGAGAACTCGAACAGAGGCTCGAGCAATTGCGAGTTCTTGATCGTGCCGGGGTTGATGAGCGCCCGCTCCACTTCGGGCAGGGAAGTGAAGAATTCCCAATTGGCGGCTTCGGCCTCGCGCAAAGGCGGTTGAGCAGCCATGTTGATGGCCTTGCGGCCAGCTTGGCTCTTGTCCTTGGCCGGGCAGGCTTCGATACACATACCACAGCCGGTGCAGTCCTCGGGCGCGACTTGGACGGTATAGGCCATGCCGGAGAATTCCTTGAACTTGGATTCCATGTGCTTGAAGGTCGCCGGCGCCTTTTCGAGGAATTTTTTGTCGTAAACTTTGTGCCGGATGACCGCGTGCGGGCAGACGAAAACGCATTTGCCACACTGGATGCACAAGTCAGGTTCCCAGGCAGGGATCTCCAGAGCGATGTTGCGCTTCTCCCACTTGGTGGTGCCAGTGGGGAAGGAGCCGTCTTTTGGTAGGGCTGAAACCGGTACGCTGTCGCCTTCGAAGGCGATCATCGGGCCGAGCACCTCACGGACGAACTGGGGAGCCTGGGCCGGGACGGGCGCGCGGCGAGTTAAACTGCTGGTAACCTTCTTGGGCACCTTGACTTTGTGCAAGTGCGCCAGCGAGAGGTCCACTGCTTCGTAGTTCTTCTCGACCACAGTTGTGCCGCGTTTGCCGTAGGTTTTCTTGATGGCTTTCTTGATCTGCTGGATGGCTTCCTCGCGCGGCAAGATGCCAGAGATGGCGAAGAAGCAAGTCTGCATGATGGTGTTGATGCGCCCACCCATGCCTGTCTTCTCTGCCACCTCGTAGGCATTGATGACGTAGAACTCGAGCTTCTTTTTGATGATATCTTCTTGCACCTCGCGCTGTAAGTGATCCCAGACCTCCTCCGGCCCGTACAGGCTGTTCAGCAGGAAGACCGAGCCGGGTTGGGCATACTTCAGGATGTCGAAGCGCTCTAGGAAAGTGAACTGGTGGCAGGCCACGAAATTGGCGGTATGGGGAGTGATGAGATAGGGGGCATGGATCGGCTTGGGGCCGAAGCGCAGGTGTGAGATAGTCATCGAGCCGGACTTCTTCGAATCGTAGACGAAGTAACCCTGGGCGTTGTCCCCCGTCTCCTCGCCAATGATCTTGATCGAGTTCTTGTTGGCGCCCACAGTGCCATCTGCTCCTAGGCCGAAGAAAACGCAGCGCACCGTCTCTGGGTATTCGACCGAAAAGGTCGGATCGTATTCCAGGCTGGTGTGCGTAACATCGTCGTTGATGCCCACCGCGAAGTGTCTCTTGGGTTCGGTTTTTTTCAGTTCATCCAGCACAGCCTTGACCATGGCAGGCGTAAATTCCTTGGAAGATAGTCCGTAGCGCCCGCCAATCACGGTTGGAACGTCGGCGAGTTTGAACGCTCTATCCTTTTTGGCTTCGGCGAGGGCGGTAACGACATCCAGGTAAAGTGGCTCTCCAGCCGCTCCCGGTTCTTTCGTCCTGTCGAGAACGGCAATGGTTTTGACCGTCTTGGGCAAGGCGGCCACGAAGTGCTCGACCGAGAACGGCCGGAACAGACGGACGCGGATCACGCCGACTTTTTCGCCGTGCTCAACCAAGTATTTGACCGTCGCCTCGGCCGTCTCGCCGCCGGAGGCCATAATGATAACCACGCGCTCGGCATCCGGTGCGCCCACGTAGTCGAATAGATGGTAGGTACGCCCGGTCAGTTTGGCGAACTTGTCCATGGCTTTCTGGACGATGTCGGGCGCTTTCATGTAGAAGGGATTGACCGTCTCGCGCGCCTGGAAGAACACGTCTGGATTCTGAGCCGAGCCACGTAGCACTGGGTGGTCAGGAGAGAGGGCACGGGCGCGGTGGGCATGGACGAGGTCATCGTTAATCATGGCGCGCAGATCGTCATCCGTGAGTTGCTCGATTTTGGTCACTTCGTGTGAGGTGCGGAATCCATCGAAAAAGTGTACGAATGGCACGCGCGCTTCCAGCGAAGCTGCCTGGGCGATCACAGCCATATCGTGGGCTTCCTGCACCGATCCGGAAGGGATCATGCCCCAGCCGCATTGGCGCACGGCCATCACATCCGAGTGGTCACCGAAAATCGAGAGGGCGTGGGTCGCCACTGTCCGGGCAGACACATGGAAGACGGTGGAGGTCAATTCGCCAGCGATCTTGAACATGTTGGGGATCATCAGCAGCAAGCCCTGACTGGCCGTGAACGTGGTTGTCAGCGAACCGGTTTGCAGCGCGCCGTGTACCGCGCCCGAAGCGCCGCCTTCGGATTGCATTTCGACCACCAACGGTGTGGTGCCCCAGATATTTTTGCGTTTCAGCGCTGACCACTCGTCAGCAAATTCGCCCATGTTCGAGGATGGCGTGATCGGGTAAATTGCGCAGATCTCATTAGTGCGATAGGCCACTGAGGCGGTTGCCTCATTCCCATCAATTGTAACTTTTTGGCGTTTCATGAAATACTCCTTCTGGAGGGTGAGCGTCATAGAGCACAGACTGTGCCCTATGGTGTATATCCAGCCAATTCATAAGTTTATACTCCTCTCAAAGGCTGCGATAGTTATTAAAAACACGAATTCAACCGCGACTTGTCATGATACCCATACCCCCGGAGAGCCGGATTTTATCGTTTCAAGAACTGTTCCAAGTGGGGGCGTGCCAGGAGCAATGCCGCCAGCGACTTGGAATCCGGAATTTCTCCGCCTTCGGCCATTTTCAAAGCCTCTGCCAGAGGAAAGATTTCGACTTTCAGGAACTCATCCGCGTCGGCTTGCAAGGGATCGTAGCGCAGGCTCGTCGCCAGGTAGACGTACATGTATTCCGTGGAGTAACCGGGAGCGAGATAAAACCCGCCGATTAGCTGGAACTGGTCTGCGGCCATGCCCGTCTCTTCCCGGACCTCGCGCCGGGCGCACGCTTCGGGCGCTTCGTTTTCATCTAGGGTGCCGGCAGGCAATTCGAGCATGTCTTTCCCCGCCGCGTGTCGGTACTGGCGGACGAAAAGCAGATTGCCTTTCTCGTCAATCGGGATGAGGACGACCGAGCCATGGTGCTCGACGATGTCGAACTTCGTCGTCCGCCCGTCGGGCAGGCGGATGTGGTCGCGGCGAATGATGAAGGCGCGGCCAGGATAGATAATTTCGGATTTCATCAGCTCGAATGGCATTTCGTTTCCTTGGGCTTATAAACAAACACCCAGGCGGCTCTGCCTGGGTGATGGTAGGGCACTTGCTTCTAGGGGATGTTCAAAGATTGACCGGTAGATAACGTGTACGGCGAGGTTAGGTTATTGACTGCCGCGATTACCAGTGGGTCCACATCTCCGTATTTGCAGGCGATGCTGTAAATGGTGTCGTTCGCTTGAACCGTATAGGTAGCCGGATGTTGGATTAGGGCACGCGGGGGTGGAAAAGAGCCGGGCGTCTGTGGGATGGTGAGCACCAGGCCGGGGCTGTACGTCTGTCCTTCAGTCAGGCCGTTGGACCTAAGCAGAGCCTCTGGGTCAACGTTGAACCGACGGGCGATGCAGTAGGGATATTCGCCTTCGTGAAGCGTATAGGTTGCTGGCCGGGTCGGGGGTGTGACCGTGATGGCGATTTGCGTGGCCGGTGTGCTTGTCGTTCCCGGAGCGCCCGTTGGAGGGAGCAGGGAGGTGGGCGTTGGGCTGACTTCAGTGGGGGGGGTGCCCGTCCCGACCGCAATGGGTGTACCAGTTCCCAGCGTGGGCGTGTTGATTGGAAGGCCGGTTCCTGCCAGGGCCGTCTGTGTGGCGAAAGCCTTCAACATCTGCATTGGATCGGTAACTGGCGGGTTACCGGTTGCGGTCGGCGTAGGTAACAGGGCTGTTGATGCGGATCGCTGGCACGCGACCAGGAATACTGCCAACGCCCCGATAGCTGCTAGGGCCAGAATAAGCTTCTTAGACATGAGCATCCTCCTCGTTCAAGAGCCGGTCAATGAGACTCAATGACGTGATACTAGCACAACCTTTCTAAAGCGTCAAGCAGAAAGCAGGCTCGCCCCCGCAGCCGCTTGGCTGATGTAGACATTGGGAGTCAGGCCGGTCTGTCGCATATATTCCTGTCTCACGGCGCGAGTGAACTCCCGGGTATCCTCCGTGCTGACAATAGCAACCGCGCAGCCACCAAACCCTGCGCCGGTCATGCGTGCTCCGAAGCAGCCCACAGCCTGACGGGCGATCTTCACCATAGTGTCTAACGCCGGGCTGGAGACCTCGAAATCATCGCGCAGGCTGGCGTGACTGGCATCCAGGAGTTGGCCAAGACTCTCTACATCGCCGCGCCGCATCGCGGCAACGGCTTGGTTCACGCGCTCGTTCTCGCGGATGACGTGCCGGGCGCGTCGGCGGATCACCGGATCGAGTTGGTCGGCGCGCGTCTCGAAAGTCTGCACGTCCACGTCCCGCAGGGCACGGACGCCGAAGAGGCGCGCCGCGGCCTCACACTGGGCGTGCCGCTCATTGTAAGCCGAACCCACCAAGCCACGACGGGTGGCTGTATCCAACACGGCGACTGAAAGTCCATCTGGCAGAGGGATTTGCTCGAAGTTAAGCGAGCGGCAGTCTAGGAAGAGGGCGTGGCCCGCTTGGGCTGCGGCGGAGATCATCTGATCCATGATCCCGCAATTCAACCCTACCCACTCGACTTCGGCTTTCAGTCCCAGACTGGCCATTTTGACGGGCTCCCACTCCAGGTCCGAAACGCAAGCGAAGGCCCGCGCCGCGGCCAATTCGGTGGCGGCGGAGGATGAGAGTCCTGCTCCAATTGGCACGTCACCGGCCATCACTCCCTCCCAACCTTTAAGCCTGTGACCTTCGGTCTCAAACGACCATGCCACTCCCTTGATATATTCGGGCCACCCTTTTCCCTTGTGTAGCTCATGGAGAGAGAACTCTGCGGTTTCATCGAAATCGAGTGAGTGAACGATCACCTTTTGGTCGCGACGTGGCCGCAGCGCGATTCCCACCGCGCGGTCAATTGCCATCGGCAGAACGAAGCCTTCATTGTAATCGGTGTGCTCGCCGATGATGTTCACCCGCCCCGGGGCGCGGACGATGAAGACAGGGGATGCCGAAAAGCGACGCTTGAACGCTTGCGTGATCGTGGGTTGAAAATCCATAGCTGGGATTATATCTGCTTTCTACAGGGAGCCATTGAAAAAACTTCGATTCGGCATTTTTCCTGTGAATCAGCACATTTTTATGATGGTTCCTGCTGAATGCCCTACAGATTGCTGGCATCGTCCCCACGCTTGGCTGCTGCGCGCCGCCACCTGCATTGACCTGACCACGCTCTCCGGCGACGATACGCCCGGGCGCATCCACCGTCTGTGCGCAAAGACTAATTGTTATTTATAAGAAGCCTGAGCCGCCTCGACAATTGCGACAAATGAACGAGCGTTCAGGCTAGCTCCTCCGACCAGCGCGCCGTCAATCTCGGATTGCCGGAAAAACTCCCCGGCATTGCCCGGGTCAACCGAGCCACCGTACAAGACGCGCACGCTTCGGGCAATATTTTCCCCGAACAGGCTGGCCAGTATTGGCCGAATCGCATTGCGGATGAGCGTATTGGCCCCCTCAGCGGTAGCAGCACGTCCCGTACCGATCGCCCAAACCGGCTCATAGGCGATCACGATTCGACCGGCATCCAGGATGTCTGTGCCCACAAGCGCCTCCCTCACCTGCCGCGAGACCACCCCCGCAGCCCTTCCGGCTTCGTTCTC
>CAYZIQ010000030.1:7255-9287 GCA_964478375.1 uncultured Chloroflexus sp.
CCCGGCAGCATTTCTGCCACCAGCTTGTAAGCTTCGGTGGATGTTTTGTTCAATTTCCAGTTTCCGGCGATCAGGGGCACTCGCTTAGTTGGCATCATGGCTCCAGAGATTCAATATACAGCGAATCGACGATCCCGACGATCACAGAGATCACACATCCATCCGGTAGATTGAGGGCGTCGCGAGCGCCGTTGCCCTCGCGGTTGACCAGCACGGTATCGCCGATGCCGGCGTGGGTGTTATCCAAGGCGATGAAATCCCCATCTGGCGGATCGCCCGGCAGGGTCAGCGGTTGGACAACCAACAAGCGGCGATTCTTGTAGTGGGGGTGGCTGATGGTGGTGACGACGGTTCCAGTGACTTTGCCTAAGACCATAATTTCTCATTAGACATGCGCTAAGTATATTTGGTGTCGCCCTTCTTCATCGTGAAATCGAATTCTCCGTCCGGACGGACGACCAGTTCGTCCACGATGCCGACCAGCGCCAGGTCAACGGGCACGAATTTATGCTCGCGCAGCGCCAGGGCCGCCTCGCGCGAACGGACCATGACGCACAGGTCGCCGGGGCCGGCCATGACCACGTCCACGGCCACTTGCATCGGCCCAACCGGTTCGAGGTGTTTGTCCAAGGGCTGCACAACCAGCAATTTCATCCCTGCAAGGTCGGGATATTTGATCGTGCAGATCGCCGTGCCGCGCACGCGTCCAAACAACATGAAGGCAACCTACTTCGTGCTGATGCTTTTGATCACACGCTGGACGATGGTATCCAGCAGCTTGGGGTCAACCGAATCGCCCAGCCGTGCCTGAGCTGCTTTGTACACACGCTGTTGTAAATCCTCACCGCCAGCCGCGCTTGAGCCGGGAGCAGGTGCTGCGACCGGCGTGCTGGGTGGAGCACTTTCAGTAGCCTTGACAGCGCCGCTCGCAGCCGGCGAGGGGATTTTGGCAATGTAAGGGCGAACGGGGGCGCCCGGCGGCTGATCACTTTCGCGGAGCAGTTCCATCCCGAGGCGCCGCGCCTTCTCGTAGGCCAGGTCGGTCAGCACGACGTCATCGTCCACGATCAACGATTTGACCCCTTGCTTGACGAGGTCAACAATATCGCGTTCGGTATAAAAAGTCTTTGGCATGAGAATCTCCTAGAACTCGCTTTCAATGCCTTCCAGGTCTTCAAGTGCCCGGATGGCTGCATCCCGGGCGGTTATGGTCTCCGCTTCGGTACCGGATAACCACATGCGTCCGAAGCGTCCGACCGAGCTGACGTGTACGATGCTGATGCTGGCTTTCTTCTCCGCCTCGTTGCAGGCATAGTTGATGTAGGCGGCCGGGAAACACTCGATCACCAGGAGCGTCTGACCGGGCACCAGCATGCTGCCGCGCCGAAAGCGGTTGAGCAGCTGCGCCTGGTACGGGTCAACATTGGTGATCAACTGCACCGAGGCGACTTTCGGGCGAATCCGATCCTCGATCTTGAGGCCCAGGCGCTGCAACACGATGCGGCCAGACTCCAGCACAGCAGCCTGGTTGTGAGAGTGCACCTCGAACATCCCGAACTCGCGTTCGACGATCTGTGCGCCCGGCTTGGCTTCCGTGGACTTGACGGCGATATCCACTGTTCGGAAGACTTCGTTGCCAGGCGACATTTCGATGTACAGGGCAGCCATGCCCTCGGTCGGCAGGTCGCCCTGGGTCACCGTGCCAACGAAAGCCGCATACTGCGGCTGCATGCGATCCAGGTAACAGTAACAGCGTAGTGAAAATTCTTCAACAGCCATAGAACTCCATACGTTTTCAGTGCCGTAGTTACGACAATTCATCGTGCATGGCAATCCCTAAGGGAGTGACGAATAGCGGCCGGTCAGGGACTCTTGTTGGCAAGCCGGTGTACTCTTCCACCACCGCAGCGATGCCGGGGAATTTCGCCGTGCCGCCCACCAGCACAACGTGATTTGCGGAATATCCGCTTTGGGCCCGGTAAATCCCAATATGACGGGCAACAATGCTGGCAACCTTTTCCATCACCGGGCG
>CAYZIQ010000030.1:9387-25330 GCA_964478375.1 uncultured Chloroflexus sp.
GCATCCAGCACGCTGCCCGTGGCACGGACTTCGACCTGAGGCACGCCCGGCGGGTAACCAGTGGCTGCATGGGCCAGTTCCCGGCCCAGGCGGCGCTCGACCCGCTGCTTCATTTCGGTCAGCCGGTCAACCGCGCCGACGAAGTCCACCACCAGACCATCCCGGACCACCTGGGCGAATTGGTACTCACCAACCAGCGGCTGGCGGTTCTGATCGAGGACGACCAGCACCAGATAGGCTGTGCCCAGGTCCACCCCGACTTGCAGCGGCCCGTCTGGACGCGGGTCCAGCGGTTGCGCCGGGGAGGGGCCGCGCTGGGAATCATCCACCCACCGGATGACTTGCTCGGCGCGTTCGAGGGTCTGGAGCAGATCGGGCCGGGAGAGAAATTCTCGGGCGGCTATTTCTTCTCTCCGCCGGATCGACCGCCGATGCTGCCCTTTGTGTTCTGCGGCAGAATCATCTCGACGTTCTCGTGCGGGCGCGGGATGACATGCACCGAGACCAGTTCGCCAACGCGCTTGGCTGCCGCGCCGCCGGCGTCCGTGGCCGCCTTGACCGCGCCGACGTCGCCGCGCACCATCACGGTCACATAGCCGCCGCCAACGTATTCTGAACCGATCAGGACCACGTTGGCCGCCTTGACCATGGCATCAGCCGCCTCGATGGCGCCGATCAGGCCGCGCGTCTCGACCATTCCTAATGCGATGTATGCAAGATCTTGAGCCATTCGATTCTCCTTTTAGATAGTTTTGATCGTGCTACCGATTTAGAACGTATATCGAACAAGCGATGACACCTCCTGCAAGCAGAAGCATATCGCTTAACCAGGAGCCTTTAGAATTTCCTTCACTACCTCCTCGACCACAGTCGCTATCCGCATCGGGTCGGGACCGTAGATCGGTCCGGCCGGAACCGTGCCGGGTCTCAACGCCCTTTCAGGAGGCCGAACTGCCTCAAATGCCATTCGCTTGACATTGAATAAATGATAAACGGTCACATTGTCACCCGTGATCGCGCCGCCAATCCCGCCTGGACCAAGCGTCAGGGAGGGCATGATTTTGGTAGTCAGACCGATGGCGCCAAGGGTGCCCATGGTGTTGACAGCGATGCGGAAAACAGGCTTTTCCAGGCCGAAGGCCATGATGACTTTCTCGTCTGTAGCATGGATTACCAGACTGTGGCCGCGTCCGCCGAACTGGATCAGCTCAATACAACACTCGCACCCTGCTTCCCAACCGTCCGCCTCGTACCAGCCCAAGACGGTGGTCATCTTCTCGCGTGAGAGCGGCTCTTCCTTGCCAACCTTGTTCAAGCGCGCTACTAGGATGCGCGCGTGCTGAGGCACCTGGATGCCAGCCATGGCGGCCAGATATTGCGGCGACTTGCCGACCGTAGCCGGGTTAATGATAGTGCCGCCCGCGTGAAATAGAATCGCTCGCAACGCGTCTGCCTGAGCCTCATCCACAAAGTAGGCACCTTCGGCTTCCATGAGTTTTGCCAGCCGCTGCGCAACCGGGCGGTCAGCCACGACAGCCTGTTCCGTAGCGCAGATCACAGAGTAATCGAAGGCCTTGCTCGCCACGATGTATTTGGCCGCCTGCTCCAAATCTGCGGAGCGGTCCACATAGACCGGCACGTTGCCGGGGCCGACACCGTAGGCCGGCTTGCCCATCGAGTGAGCCACGCGCACCATCTCACTGCCACCGGTTGCCAGGATGACGGCCGTCCATTTGTGAGCCATCAGTTCCTGAGTGCCAGGCAGGCTGATCTGCGCCAGACAATTGATCAGTCCCGGCGGAGCGCCCGCGCTTTGCGCCGCGTCCTTCATCACCTTGACTGTCTCCAAGGAACATTTGACCGCCGCCGGGTGGGGCGCGACTACGATGGCGTCGCGCGCCTTGACCGAGATCAGGCATTTGTTCATTACGGTCGAAGTCGGGTTGGTGCTTGGAATCAGGGCAGCGACCACCCCCATCGGCCAGGCAATCTCGTAAATCCTTTTTTCTGCGTCATAGTTGATCACC
Organism: uncultured Chloroflexus sp.; assembly: GCA_964478375.1. Taxonomy (GTDB): domain Bacteria; phylum Chloroflexota; class Anaerolineae; order Anaerolineales; family Villigracilaceae; genus CG2-30-58-95. Next base: position 11,415 of record CAYZIQ010000030.1, read on the forward strand.
CCGACTGTCTTGATGTCCTTGATGCTCTCCCAAACGTGCCGGGAACCAAACTCATTCTTCAACTTTTTATGCTCTGGCACGCCGTACCCGGTCTCTTCGGCAGCCATGCGGCCCAGGCGTTCCGAAGCCAGGAAGGCCGCATCAGCCATGGCGGCGCAAACCCGGTCAACCTGGGCCTGCGAGGCCTTGGCCCAAACCTGTTGGGCTTGGTAGGCCTGCTCGGCCATCTGGCGGGCCTCCTGGATAGAAAGCAAATCTTTATCAGTCAGGGCCATGACGCTGTCCTTTACCAGTTAAAAGCCTGGAGCAAAGTGGCCATAGTCATGTCTTGCGGTAGACGACCTTACCGCCTACTTCGAGGTGATCAATGACTGCCATGATGACTGCATCTACGGGACGGTTCTGGGTCAGATCGGTCATGCGGCCGCTCGAACCGTGAGCGGTCAGTACCAGATCGCCGATGCCGGCATCCACCGTGTCAACCGCCACGTAGGGCTTGCCGGAGGGCGTACCGGTCTCGTCCGTCTGGCGCAAGATGAGCAGCTTGCGGCCAGTCAGTTTTTCGTCTTTAATGGTCGAGACGGTTGTGCCGATGACTTTGGCAATCAGCATCCAGGTTCACTCCTTGCGAAAGACCACTTCGCCATCCACTTCCAGATGATCAATGACGGCCATTACAACCGCGTCCACTGGGCAGTCTTTGGTCAGAAAGGTCTGGCGGGCACTGGAACCGTGTCCGGTCAACACCAATTCGCCCTCGCCGGCATCCACCAGGTCAACCGCCACAAAGGATTGGCCGATCTCGTTGCCGAGTTGGTCAGTCTGCTTCAGGATGAGCAGTTTGTTCCCCTTGATCTTCGGATCCTTGATAGTGGAGATGGCTGTGCCGACTACTCTGGCAATCAACATAGTCAAATTCTCTAATGCGCTTTCTCAGGAACCAGCGCGCCTTCCAGTTTGTTTGCTTTCTCTTGCTCGCCCTGCACGATTTTGACACCTGCGCTGGCGCCGATGCGGGTTGCACCGGCCTGGACCATGCTCCTGGCTTCCTCAAAGGTGCGCACGCCGCCAGAGGCCTTGACGCCCATCCCCGGCCCGACGACACGCCGCATGAGGGCCACATCTTCAACGGTAGCACCTCCCCCCGCAAAACCGGTGGAAGTCTTGACGTAATCCGCTCCGGCTTGCTTGGCCAATAGGCAGGCCGTTACCTTCTCTTCATCTGTCAGCAGGGAGGTTTCAATAATCACTTTAACGATCGCTCCGGCAGCATGGGCGGTCTGCACTACGCCCTGGATATCCTTCGCCACCCAGGTATGGTCGCCGCCTTTGAGAGCGCCGATATTGATCACCATATCAATCTCGGTCGCTCCATCACGCAAGGCGGTTTCGGTCTCGTACACTTTGGCCTCCGGGGAGGTGGCCCCCAAGGGGAAACCAATCACAGTACATACCTTGACATCGGAACCACGCAAAAGGTCCGCGCACAGCTTGACGTGACCAGGATTGATACAAACTGAAGCAAAACCGTATTTGCGGGCTTCATAGCAAAGCTGGGCAATCTGATCGGGCGTCGCATCCGGCTTGAGCAAGGTATGGTCAATCATAGATGCAATGTTCAGATCCTGGGGAATATCGCCCAAAGTGGAGGTGATCCGCTCCGCACCCGCATCAATGACATGACCCACATGGTCAAAACAAGTCTTCACACAAATTCTTTCCACGCATTCCCCAATGCAGTGCTCACCATGGGGTAGTTTTGTAAGCTGTTCTTGCTCCGCAAGGGCTAGCAGAACCTCTCGAGTTACAACTTCCACAATTTTTTCTACAGCTTTCGGATCAATTGGCATATGACTACCCAGGCCGTAAATATTTTTTCTCAATGGCAATGATCTTATCTACGCGCCGGGCGTGGCGCCCCCCTCCAAACTCGGTCGTAAGCCAGGTGTCCACGATCTGGCGGGCCAAATTTTCACCGATCAAGCCAGCTCCAAGCGTGAGCACGTTGGCGTCGTTGTGTTCGCGGCTGTTGACCGCCGTGGCATGATCGTAACACATGGCCGCCCGTACACCTGGTACCTTGTTGGCAGTGATGCAACTTCCGATCCCTGCGCCATTAATGATGATGCCTCGCCAGGCATAACCCAGGCTCACTTTTTCTGCAACGGCAAACGCAAAGTCGGGATAATCAACTGATTCGGTGCTCCTCGTACCGCAGTCAATCACCTGATAGCCAGCATCAACCAGATGCGCGATAAGCATTTCTTTCATGTTGTATCCGCCATGATCCGCGCCCAAAGCAACGGTCTTCGACTTGCCAACCGTGGACGATTGTTCCAAGACCGGCTGTAGCGGATTTTCAAGGCGTACTTCCTGGCCATGCAATGTACGCTGCACGACTTTCTCGACCATAGCTTTCAACTCAGCATCCGATAATATGCTCATCTAATATGCTCATCCCGATCTATCGCTGGGCAGTATCCACCGGTAATCTGCGAAAGGTGGACTCCTCAGGCGCAGACTGCGATCGCAGATTTGTATAGAAGCGAAACCGGTCGGCGCGCAGTTCAGAATCCACATACTCAACCACTTCACCGTTTGACAGGCGAGTCTCCCTATGAAAGACCAGGACAACGGCGGGAAGGGTCAGATTTAACAGGCGAGCCACATCTGAGGTGGCGAGACTGGCTTCAATTTCCTGCTCCGCGCGGTAAGGTCGCTTGTCGTAGATTGTAGAAAGGGTTTCATAGAGGGATTGCTTTGAAAAATCGTATTTCAAAATATCGGGGCATAATCTGTGGGGAAGGTATGCACGCTCAATCGCCACCGGTTCGCCATTCATCTCGCGCACGCGATACAAGAAGACAACCTCCGCACCGAGCTGGATGTGCAGCTTTCGGGCCAGGTAAGGATCTGCACTAATCAGCTTGGCCTCCAGTACCTGACTGGTGACCTCTTTTTCATGCAGTCGCATCTCCTGCGTCAACCCGATGAGGTATTCAGCGGACTTGGTCAGGCGATTGTCCTCTACGAACGTGCCCAGCCCGGGGATGGTTTTCAGGTATCTGTCGTTGACCAACTCGCTGAGCGCCCGGCGGACTGTGTTCCGTCCAACCGAGTGGATTTCACATAACTCGCTCTCGGAAGGCAGTCTGTCGTTTGGCTTTAGTTCGCCAGATTCGATCTGGTGCAAAATCGACTCTAAAACGATCTGATAGCGTGGTTTGGCGTGTTGTTCCATAAGCATCATCGCAGGAGTGTTACCAGGCTCACTTATACCAACTTGTACCAACAGGTATGCATTTATTGTACAACTTTCCCCATCTCATGTCAAGCGCGATTTGGTCTCGCTGCTACGCGGCATTCCTCCCCAAGTTTACAGGATTGGGGAGGGCTGGGGAGTGCAGGTCAACAACATTTGGGTGCCAACGGGAGAGTGAGTGCCCGCTTTGGGGCGTTTCATTATTCGGAAGTTTTTGCACTTTGATGTCGCCCCCTGACGCATGGTACAAGCAGCAAAAATCCCACCACGATGATCGCCTGGCCGATCTCGACGCCAGTCGCCTGTAGAGGACCGAAGTATGGTACGTAGTCGGGTGGTGGCCGCGTTCCCAGGCCGAACACGTCTGCCATGCCAGAGAAGACCGCAATCACATAGCCTGTGGCGACCAGGCGCTGACCGATGTCAGCCGCAATCGTGCGCTCGCCGTTCTGCCAGAAGGCCATCAGGCTGATGTACCCGCCCACGCAGATCAGTGCCAAGCCGACCAGGAAGACGGCGATCTGGATGAAACCGACCACTGGGCTGCGATCCAGAGAGAAAAGCCCAGGCCGCGCTCCAACCAGAAAAACGATAAAACCGAACAAGGTCACGCTCAATCCCAAGCGCACCCGAAAACGGGAAGGCACCGTCGCGTCAGGTGTGGAATCGGGAGAAGGCGATTTTCCCTTTTTAGAAGTTCTCATGATGGTAAAGTTTCTCTGAGCAAGCGCAGCCAGTTCCCGCCCAGGATCGCGTCAGCGTCGGTATCTTTGTAACCTCTGGCTGCCAGGATGGAATCAAGTTTCTGCAAGTCGGCAATTGTATCCATATCTGCCGGGGCGGCCTCTAGGCCAAAGCCGCCGTCGAAATCACTGCCTAGACCAACGTGACGGGCGTCGCCTGCCAACTGGCAGATGTGGTCAATGTGCGCCGCCAACGTTTCCAGGGTCAGTCCGTCGCGCGCATTCCCTTTTTTCCAGCCATAGTTCAGGAACTTGCAGAAAGGCACCACGCCGATCACGCCGTCCCGTTCGAGAATGCCTTTGATAATCGCATCGGAGAGCTGACGGTTGCCCTCGTACTCCGGGATGATGGCGGCCGCGTTGGCGTGGCTGGCGATGATCGCGCCCGGGTAGCTGTCGAGGGACTGCCGCGCCGCTAGCTCATCCATGTGACTGAGATCGAGCGTGAAGCCGGCCTCAGCCATCCCGTTCAGGAGGGCACGGCCCGCCTCGGTCAACGGACCCGGTTCTCGGGTCCCGCCACAATAGCGAGTGCCAGCCCAGGCTGGGCCGAGGATGCGCACGCCGAGTCCCCACCATTCCTCCAGTTCGGCCGGAGTTCGCACCCCCTCCGCCCCTTCCATCAACATCACCAGGCCGACCGGATGAGTCCGCTCCTCGTCGGCCCAGGGAGCCACAACCTCGTTGAGATCAGCAACTGTATAGATCAGCCGGAATTTATCGGCGTGGCGGTCGGCAAGCGAGAGGTAGGCTTCGAGTTGGGCGCGGTAGAGGCGGTGAGCCTGCTCGGAGTCGGAATAGACCAGCGTATCCCAATCGCCCAACTGGCGGCGGATCGGGGCAGCAAAGAGCGTGCCAAAGACGACCGCGGCGCGGGCGCGCTGGTAGTCAGGCCAGCCGAGCAAGGTGTTGCCGTTATACTCGACAATCGGAGTACCCTTCTCGTGCTGGCGCGTTTCAACCGCTGAACAGGTGTAATCCCGCCCGAGGGCAAGAATGTTCCAGGCTAGGTCTTCGTGAGCGTCAACAAGCAGGTGCATGACAGGTTGATCTTTTTAGTATCTTCTCAATAAGTGGGGGAGAATGGGGTGCGTGGGCGGCTTTGACGCCCACGCACCCCATTCCCCGGTTTTTTGAGATGATACCTTTTATGAGAGAGCGCACCTGATCAGGTGCGCTCTCGAAGATCAGGCTTCTTCTTTGGGATCTTCCTCAGAAGCTTTCTTCTCGGAAGCTTTCTTCTTGGGGTTTCTTTTTCTCTTGGGGGGCCCTTCCACCGGCACTGCGTCCAGGGGCAGGCCTTCAGCCGTTCCCAGGTCGAAACCCGCCAGGTCGAGTTCTTTGTAAGCGCCAGAGTCAACTTTCCGCAAGCTCAGACCGATGCGGCGCTGCTCAGGGTCAATGCGGATGATGCGCAGGGTAACCACTTCACCTTCGTGGAGGCGTTCTTTGGGATGCTCGATGCGCGTCTCGCCGATCTCAGAAATGTGGATCAGGCCCTCCACGTCACCTTCCAGGCGGGCGAAAGCGCCGAACTTGGTCAAGCGGGTAATGACGCCTTCCACCAACTGGCCGACCTTGAACTTCTCGACTTTCTTCGCCCAGGGGTCTTCGGCCAGGGCGCGCAAGGAGAGGCCGATGCGCTTTTTCTCGCGGTCAATGTTGATGATCTTGACGGTCACTTCCTGACCTACTTCGAGCACCTCGCTGGGATGCTGAACGCGCTCCCAGGATATTTCGGAAAGATGCACCAGGCCGTCCGCGCCGTTGATGTTGACGAAGGCGCCAAAATTGGCCAGGCTGGTCACACGCCCGGTACGGATCTCGCCCTCTTTCAGCTCTTCGATGACGCGCTCCTTAAGCGATTGGCGCGTTTCGCTGCTGGCAGCCCGCTCCGAAAGGATCAGGCGGCGGCGGTTACGATCCACTTCGATCACGCGCACGGTGATCGGCTCGCCAATCATCTTGCCCCAGCGCTGCTCAGGCGTCTCGCCGGTGACAGCCATGCGGCGCAGTATCCCGATCTGGGAGGCTGGTACGAAACCTCGCAGGCCGTGCACTGGGACGATCAGGCCGCCCTTGTTGTATCCAACGATCTTACTGGCGTAAACTTCATCTGATTCGAGGATTCTTTCGACCTCTTCCCAGCCCTTCTGTTCCAAGGCTCGGGTGTAGGAGAGGACGATGTTGCCGTTTGCATCTTCAGAAGCCAGCACGTAAACCGGGATCTCCGTGCCGACTTGCATTGCTTCGCGCTCTGCGGCCGGAATCTGCTCCAGCTCCCGTCCACTGATCACGCCTTCGGATTTTGCTCCGACGCTGACCAGAATCTGGGTCGGATTGACGCTGGCGATCACGCCGCTGCGGATCTCGCCCGGCTGGGGGAAATCCAAGGTCAGGCCCTCTTCCTTGAGCAAGGTCTCCATATTCGTATGAGTATTGGCAGTGCCTACTGCTGGGGTGTTGCTCTCGGGCATGGCCCCCTGCCCGACGAGGGCGTCGTTTTGTTCCATAACTGGGTGACTCCAAGGTTTAATAAGATAGCGGGATTATAAAGGCGAATGGGGAAGTTGGCAACCCCGACTTCCAAAAATCGCCTCCAGCGTTTACCAGTCTTGCAAGAAGCAGTATAATCTTGCCCGGAGTCAATTATGCCCCCGATTTATCCCTTTACGGCCATCGTCGGACAGGAACGCATGAGACGTGCGCTCATCCTCAACGCGGTTGACCCGCGCATTGGAGGTGTGTTAATCCGCGGCGAGCGCGGTACGGCCAAGTCCACGGCGGCGCGCGCTCTAGCGGCACTCCTGCCCAGGGTCCGAGCCGTGCGCGGTTGTCGTTTCGGTTGCGACCCCGACCAGCCTGCGTCCTGGTGTACAGAGTGCCGCGAGCGAGCCGCATCAGGAGAACCCCTGCCCGTTGAAGAGAAGCGCATCCCCTTCGTCAACCTGCCCGTCTCAGCGACGGAGGACCGCGTGGTCGGCACGCTGGACATCGAGCAGGCCATCCAGAAAGGCGAACGTCACTTCGAACCCGGCGTACTGGCGGCTGCCAACCGCGGCCTGCTCTACATTGACGAGGTCAACCTGCTTGACGACCACGTGGTGGATGTGCTGCTCGACTCGGCAGCCATGGGCATGAACATCGTCGAGCGTGAGGGCATCTCTTTTTCTCACCCCGCCCGTTTCATCCTGGTCGGCACGATGAACCCCGAAGAAGGCGACCTGCGCCCGCAACTGCTGGATCGCTTTGCCCTCTCGGTGGACATCACTGGCATCCGCGAGGCGCGCGACCGGGTGACCATCATCGAACACAACCTGGCCTTCGAATCGGACCCGGAAGCCTTCCGCAAGCAGTGGCTGCCGCACGAGGAGAAAATCTCGCGCCAGATCGCCGCTGCCCGCACGATGGTGGATAAGGTCAATTATGCACGCCGCGACCTGCTCTCCCTCGCCGCGCTGACCGCCTCGCTGAACGTGGACGGTCACCGCGCTGACTTGGTGATTCTCAAGGCCGCGCGCGCCCATGCTGCCTTCGAGGGGCGCACCGCCATCACCGACCGCGATATCGCTCTCGCCGCTGAGCTGGCCCTGCCGCACCGCATCAAGCGCGGCCCCTTCCACCAGACCGAGATCTCGCCTGAGCAGTTGCAAGAACGTATCGAACAATTGCAAGGCTCGTCTGCAGAAGGTGAGCCCTCCGAGCCGGAGCCGAAAGAGGCCGATGTCGAGGCGCAAAAAAAAAAGTCATAACTGAAAGCACTGAACAGGAAACCACCGAACAGCCGCCCGCCGAACCTGGCGCGCAGAAGACTGTCTTCGATACGAGCGCTGCCCACTGGTGGAATGGGGGTCAAAAGGTCAAGATCGGGGAAACGTTCGAGCCGCGTAAGTTAGATACCCCCCTGGATAAACTCGCCCGCCGCCATGCTGGACGGCGTTCACGCACGCACACCGAGCGCAAACGCGGACGTTACATCCAGGCACGCCCGGCCAATGGCAAGACCGATGACGTGGCCTTCGACGCCACCCTCCGCGCTGCCGCGCCTTATCAGAAACGGCGCACTGAACAGCGCAAACGGGTGGCATTCGCCATCAAGAAGAGCGACTTGCAGCGCAAGGTGCGAGTCAAGAAGGCTGCCAACCTGGTGCTCTTCCTCGTGGATGCTTCGTGGTCAATGGCTGTAGCCGAGCGCATGGCCGCCACCAAAGGTGCGATTCTATCCCTGCTGACCGATGCCTACCAGCGCCGCGACCGGGTGGGGTTGATCGTCTTCCAGAAGGACCGTGCCACCCTCATCCTGCCTCCCACGACCTCTGTCATGCTTGCCCAGCGCGCCCTGGCCGATATTCCTGTCGGCGGCAAGACTCCACTGGCGGCTGGTTTGCTCATGGCCTACGACGTGCTCACGCAGGAGCAGATCATTCACCCCGATGTGGAGCCGCTGCTGCTCGTCCTGACGGATGGCGCCGGGAACGTGTCCATCGGCGTGCTGCCGCCGCAGGAGGAAGCATATCAATTCGCGGAGCAGATCGCGGGGCGCAGCTTCCGCAGCGTGGTGATCAACATGGAGCACGCCTCCTTCGACCAGGGCCTGGCGCAGGCCTTGGCCGATCATCTCCAAGCCCCTTGCTATACACTCAACGAGCTTAAGGCTGAAAACCTGTACCAAACCGTCCGTCAGGAGATGAGCGAGCCGCGCAAGTCAACAAGCTCAACTTGACCTTTGATTTGTGAACCGCAAAGCCGCTCTCAAACTTCCATTTCTTATCTCCCCGTTCATAGTGCTCCCCCTGAAACTTGAATTCGGGGTGAGTCATGCGGATCAGGTGAGGCGCACCTTCGTGTGCCTACCCCAGATCGTTTATAGTGGGTTCCCGCAATAGGGACAATTCTTCCAATCAGGCTGGGCCGCTTTACCGCAATGTGCACACACCCGGCTCGCGGTTGGAGGCTGCGTACCTCGCAAACTCCTGACTACCCAGAGGACGCCGAGAACCAGCAATACCAGAAACGCCAACGGAACCAGCCACATGAAAATCATCCCGAAGGGCATGAAGCCAAAGGAGCTGATCCCATAGCCCATCATGGGCATCCAGCCGGTACGCCAACCATAGGCCTGCGGGCCAACAAAGCGGGAGAGAAGCCCCAGGCCGAAGAAGACGACTAACACAATGACGATACCAAGTATCCACTTCCAGAAGTTTTTCATTTTTATTTCTCCTCTTTTTTGAGTGATACGTTTATCATAACCGCCCAAAGTTAAGATTGCGTGAAAAGAATAAGAAGATTCGGTAAAGATTCGAATCGAGTGAAACGCGATATACTTCGGCCATGTCCAACCTCATCGGCATCTTTGGCGGGACGTTCGACCCGCCCCATCTCGGACATCTGATCTTGACCGCCGAGGCCTGCCAGCAGCTCGGTTTGGCCCGCCTGCTCTGGGTGCTTACCCCCATCCCACCTCACAAACTAAATCAACCCATCACTCCCATTGAACACCGCCTGGCCATGCTCCAGCTTGCCATCGCTGGGAATCCCGATTTTGAGCTTTCGCGCGTGGAGATGGAACGTCCCGGCCCGCACTATGCGCTGGACACGGTCAACCTGCTGGCCGGACAGAATCCCGGCGTGGGAATGGTCTACCTGGTGGGCAGCGACTCGCTGTGCGACCTGCCCACCTGGCACCGCCCGGCGGACCTGGTGTCTGCCTGCAGTTATATCGGCGTGATGCGCCGCCCCGGGCAGGACGTTAGCATCACTGCCTTGGAGGCCATTCTGCCGGGCATCACGCCCAAGATCCTCTTCGTGGACGCGCCTCTGGTGGGAATATCCTCGCATGAGATCCGGCAGCGCGTCGCCGAGGGGCGTCCCTTCCGCTATTTCCTTCCGCCCTCCGTTTACAAATACATCCTGGAACACAATCTCTATCGTGTGACAGGTGACGGGTGGCGTGCGACGAGTGACGGGTGACGGGAGATTGCTTCGTACCAACCGTTCGCAGCGACATCACCAACCAAAATCCCCAATCGCAAATCGTAAATCTAAAATCGTAAACCCCATGTCCCTCCTCCTCGATGCTCTTTTCAATTCTGTCGCGCTTGGGCATTTGATCGTGGATATCCTCAACGGTCAGCGCTCGGTGCTGCTCACCTATTGGAGCAGCGAACTCGGCCTGAGCAACACCACGCTGGCGCTCGTCACCACGATCTACGTCTGGGTCGCCTCTCTCTCCCAGCCGGTCTTCGGCTGGATCACCGACCGCTTCGGCAAATCCCGCCTGATGGCAGCCGGCGGCATCTTGTGGATGTGCGCTCTGTTCGCGTTGGCGCTCTTCCTGCCGGTTCAGTTTGCCATCCCTTGCCTGATCCTGGCCAGCCTCGGCTCGGCCGCTTTTCACCCCGCCGGGGTGATGCACGCCACGTTGCGCGGGCGGACCCACCTGGAAAGACGTGAGACGAAAGCCGCCTCCTGGTTCTTCCTCTTTGGACAGTTTGGCTACTTCTTCGGCCCGATCATTGGCGGCCCGCTCCTCACCCTCTTTGGGCCGACAGGATTACTGATCCTGGCCGCGCTTGCCTTGCCCATCGGCTTGAACGCTGGCTGGCGGTTACGAAAAACCGCCGGAGTAGCAATCCCCACCTCGAAAGGCGAGGCGGCGAAGACGCCCCGGCCTGTCGTCGCCCGCAGCTTCCTGGTCGCGCTGGCGCTCATCGCCGCGCTACAGGCCTGGGCGCAACAGAACATGATCACCTTTGTGCCAAAGTATCTCAGTGACATGGGCAAGACAGCCGCTGTTTACGGCCTGATCGCCGGTCTGTTCATGGGCGGCTCAGCCATCGGGAACGTGATCGGCGGCAGCCTGGCCGACCGGTTCAGCAAACAGCGTGTCGCCATGGGCATGTTGGCGCTGGCCAGCATTCCGCTGTTCCTGGTTTCAATCGTTGGAGGATCTCCCTGGTTGTATCTGCTCGTCCCCCTCTCCGGTCTGTTCACCGGCGCGGTGCATAGCATCATCGTGGTGCTGGCCCAGCGGACGATCCGGGGTGGGATGGCCCTGGCTTCTGGCTTGACGCTTGGTTTCATGTTCTCTGCGGGCGCTTTGGGCACGCTGCTCAGCGGTCCGCTGGCCGACCGCTGGGGCTTCCCGCCCGTTTTCCAGATGACGGCGGGACTGGCGCTCGCGGCGGCGGCATTGACACTATTTCTGATAGAATAATCTAGGGCACTGGCAGCGGGACGGGATATTGGCATGCCCAATACTCGTCTGCAATAGCAAAGTTGATCACCTTGATGGGTCGAATCGGCGGAGAGACGTTCGAGACGAGCAGCAAGGAGCTGGAGCAGCTCGATCTGGCGGTTATCCGGGGTCATCCAGTGTGCTTTCGCCGTGAGTGAGCACGTAGAAGCTGTGCGGCCTCTCGCCCGTTCGGTCGAAGACGAAGTCTGTGACGAGGTAACCAGCGGCAAAGGCCGTCTCGAAAACCTCGCGGGCGTAGAAGCGCCAGTCGCGCGCCAGGGCGAGGTCAGCCTCTTTCAATGCCAGGAAATCAACAGGGATTTCGACCAAGAGCAAACGCCCGCTTAGGGAGGGGGAACCTTCGGGAGGACATGACCAACCTGCAGGGTCTGGAACGGCTGCGTACAGGGAAACGTCCGCAGCCAGGAAATGGTCCAGGCCGAGTATTGGCCTGCGGCGGCGGCTGAGTCTGTGTTCCACCCGAGGTGTGTTCACCCACCAGTCCACCTGGAAACGATCGGAGGGCAGGCCAATGTTCAGGCCATCGCGCATATCTCCGTATTCGGAGCGGCGGTACGTGTTGCAGACTGCGCCGAGCTTGGCGATGTTGAGGTGGGCGTTGCGGCTGAGCAGGGGATCGTACGTCCAGGTGATGAGGTCGAGGCCCTGGTGGCGCACCATCTGCCATTGGGCGCGCTTGAGGGCAAAGCCGAGGCCGGAATCGCGCCACTCGGGACGGACGGCCAGGATGTGGGAGCAATGCTTGAGGCGTGGTCCATCCGGTGTGGAGTAGAAACCAGGGAAACCCCAGGCCGCGCCGACCAATTGCTCGCCAACGAACGCGCCCAACAGCAATCCGCCGTTGTGCACCACGGCCAACAGGGCGTGGGCAGGGATAACTTCCGTCTCGGGACCAGGCCAGACCAGGCGTTGAAGCTCTTGGACGGCTTCCATCTCTTTTGGGGTTTCGATCAGGCGAATGATCCACTCAGGCATGGCGGATGAAGAGTGAGCGCAGGAACTCGCGGTACCAGTTGACGCCGTGCAGGTAATCAATGTGTGTGGAGAAGCGCGCCGGCATTAGCCCAAAGACGCGCTGGATGGTATCCACCGCGCAGGTACGGTTGACAGCCAGGTAATCCAGCCAGAAGACAGAAGCGGGGAAATGCGGAAAAATCGTTTCGAGAATGACGGTCAGGGCACGCATATAGGGGATCGGCCAAGCCCTTAGGGTGCGGCGCTTCTTGATCACGTCCATGATAAGCTCGGCGATCTGGCTCAGGCTGAAGTATTCGCCCCCGCCGACCTCGTAAGTTTGGTCAATCGTTTCAGATGCGTCCAACGCCCAGATCAAACAAGTAACCATATCCTCGACCCACAATGGCTGAAGCAGGGTCTTCCCGTGGCCCGGCAGAGGCAGGAAACCCGGTGCGACAGTCAACAGCATGGCCAATCCGGTCGTGAAGCTATCGTGCGGGCCGAAGAGGATCGAAGCGCGCAGAATGGTATAGGGCAGGCCGCTCTGGCGGATGGCTTCCTCGGCAATACCCTTGGCTTTGAGTACGGGGAAAGCCGAGGCGCGGTCGGCATCCAGATGGCTGAGGTAGAACAGGCGCTCGATCCTGGCATCGGCTGCAGCGCGCACCAGGTTGCGCGTGCCTTCGATGTCCACGGCCATCAGGTTGGCGCGCCCGCCCTGCGCCTCGCCGCCCGCCATGTGATAGACCACATCCACGCCGTGCATGGCGGCGCGCAGGCCGGGTTCGTCGCTCAGGCTGGTGACTGCCACTTCCACCGGCACGCCCAGCGGCAGGTTGGGCGTGCGCGGCGAGGGACGCAGGAGTATTCGCACCTGATGGCCAGCCTCTGCGAGGTGCCGCACCAGGGCGCGGCCGATGAAGCCGGTCCCGCCTGTGACGAGGATCATGGGGTAGATTATAGCAGAGACTCATCTTCGAGCTGATTCAGCTCCTTGCCTCCCGGCTCGAACACCTCTCCGCTGATTCTGCTTGGTCGCGCCATCTGTGTCTATTTTTCCGTTGCCTGTCTTTCGGCCTCCTCTTTCACCAATTCACGCTGTAGAATCTTGCCTACCAGGGGCTTGGGCAGTTGCTCACGAAACTCGACGTACTTGGGCACTTTGAAGGGGGCCAGATTCTTTTTACAGAATGCAATGATCTCCTCCTCGGTGAGCGTCTGGCTTTCTTTCAGGCGGATGAACACCTTGCCCGTAGACATCAAGTATCCTTGCATGTTTGGGGAGAAACCTTCGCCTCCGATGACAACAATCCCTGGGATGGGCCATGATTCGATGTCTTTAACAGTGGCGAGTATCTTCTCTTCGGCGGTTCCTCCCACTCCCTGAAACTTGCTTTCAATACCGAGTTTCTTTCCCGTTTTCTCTTGCGTATAGACGACATCAATATGCCGCTTTGATCCCCATAGGCGGCGCGCCGCTGTGACTTCAGTTTGGACCTTTAGTCCAAGTTTCTCTCCCAATTCAACAATTTTGCGTTTGAGTTCATCGCCACTACGAACAGCAGTTGCTTTGCCTGCCATGATTACTCCGAGAAAGTAAGTTTTGTCTCACTCCGATTATATCTACTTTTGCCTGTTTTGGCGCGACGCCCTCGATTGCAAAAGCATGACGCGAAACGGCGTGCGTGTGTTT
>CAYZIQ010000031.1:0-21205 GCA_964478375.1 uncultured Chloroflexus sp.
CCCTACCGAAATACACCCCCACCCTCGGCCTGGGCAACCCCGCCGTCGGCGAGGTGCTCCGCCTGATGGGGCCGCGCCTGCTGGGCGTGGCGGTGGTGCAACTCAACTTCTGGGTCAACACCTGGCTGGCCTCGAAAATGGTGGAGGGAAGCGTCTCCGGCGTCTCCTATGGCTTTGCGCTGATGCTGATGGCGCAGGCAGCCATCGCCCAGTCCATCGCCACCGCAGCCATGCCGACTCTGGCAACGCAGTACGCCCTCGGCAAATTGGATGAAATCCGGCACTCGCTGGCAGCGGCGCTGCGCGGCGTGCTGCTGCTCTCGCTGCCCGCCTCGCTCGGCCTGATCCTGCTGCGCGTCCCCCTCGTCCAATTGCTCTACCAGCGCGACAACTTCGACGCCCGCTCCACGCAACTGGTGGCCTGGGCGCTGCTCTGGTACGCGGCCGGGCTGGTCGGCCACTCGCTGCTGGAGGTGCTGGCACGCGCCTTCTACGCCATGCACGATACGAAGACCCCGGTGCTGGTCGGCGCGGCGGCGATGAGCCTGAACGTGATCTTCAGCTTTGCATTTGCCGCCCTGTTCACCCGAATCGGCTGGATGCCGCATGGCGGCCTGGCGCTGGCCAATTCCCTGGCGACTGCCTTAGAGGCGACAACGCTCTTCCTGTTGATGCGCCGCCGCTTGAAAGGAATCGAGGGAGCGAACGTGGCGCGCGGCTTCGGCCAGTTCGCGCTGATAACGCTCGTCATGAGCCTGACCTTGGTCGGCTGGATGCAATTCGCCAGTCAATACCCGACGTGGGTGGCGGCTTTGGGCGGCGTGGCTGTCGGCAGCGTAGTCTACGGTCTTGGCGTATGGGCTTTGCGAGTCCCTGAGGTGCATAACCTAATGCGAGCCATCCAAAGGAAGTTATCGCCAAATAAACCATAACAACTGCGTCACAACCAATCCCAAAACAAAGCCTCCAGCCGCCTCCAACGGCGTATGCCCCAACACCTCGCGCAACTGCGTTTCCGAAACCGGATGACCCTTCAACAACTCATCCACCAGGATGTTGATCGTCTGGGCGTGAATGCCCGCCTGGCGGCGAATGCCGGTGGCATCGTAGATCACGACCATGCAGATCACCACGGCCAGCCCAAATAACGGCGTTCCGAAGCCCTCGTACAGGCCGATAGCATGGGCAGCCGCCACCACCAGAGCGGCGTGCGAACTGGGCATTCCGCCCACGCTGAGCAGCAAAGCCCAATTCCAGCGCCGCGAATGGAAATAATCCAGCGGAATCTTCAACCCTTGCGCCAATCCCCAAGCAGCCAGCGCGCTGAGCAGAACGTGATTTTGAAGAACAGCCAGCGGGTTCATGTCATTCTTCCACGAAATCTTCTGTCTCTTCACCGGTCAACTGGCGGACTTTGAGCTCTGCCTTGTCGAGCAATTCGGCACAGCGCTTCGCCAGTGCCTGCCCGCGCTCGAAAAGCGCCATCGCCTCCTCCAGCGGCCGCTGTTCCGATTCAAGAATGGAGACGATGCCTTCCAATTCAGCGAAGGCCTGCTCATACGCCATTTCATCAACAGGTTGGGGGTCAACGCTTTTACCCATGATTGCACCTCACAACTTCATTGAGTAACACGCACATCGAACTCGCCATCCGTGACGCGCACATTCAGATCGTCGTCAAACTTGACAGCCAGTCTGCTGGAGACGATTCTATTATCCCGTTTATGCGTGACGACTGCGTAGCCGCGATTGAGGACAGCCAGCGGATTCAACGCGCCCAAGCGGCGTTCCAGACCCTCGAGCTGGCTCCGTTCGAGCACGAGACGGTGAGTTTGCGCCGCGTTCCCGCGACGGGCCAGTTCATCCAGGCGCTGACGCTCGGTCTGCACCCGGCGTAGGGGTGAAAAGAAGTGCAGGTTGCTCTGCAATCCATCCAACAGGCTGCGCTGCCGCTCGAAGAGCGCGGACATGGCACCCCCGAGGCGGGCAGTGGTTTCGGTCAGTTGCGCCTGCAAATCCAGCATCGTGACCGGCGTCGCCAGTTCGGCGGCGGCGGTCGGGGTGGGAGCGCGCAAATCTGCGGCGAAGTCGGCCAGGGTGAAATCGGTCTCGTGGCCCACGCCGGTGATGACCGGTGCCTCGGAAGCGAAGACGGCGCGCACCACGCGCTCGTCATTGAACGCCCACAGGTCCTCGAGCGAGCCGCCGCCGCGCGCCAGCAGGATCACGTCTGGACGGGCAAGCCGGTTGAGAGTCTGGAGCGCAGACACCAGTCCGGGCGGGGCTTCGTCGCCCTGTACAGGCGAAGGGGCCAGGATTACATCTGCGAGGGGATAACGCCGGCGCAGGGTGTTCAACATGTCCCGCAGCGCCGCGCCGGTGGGCGAGGTCACGATGCCAATAAGTCGGGGGCGTTCAGGGATCGGCCGCTTGCGCGCTGCGTCGAACAATCCTTCAGCCTCCAGCGCGGCCTTCAGGCGCAAGAACTCCTGGTAGAGCGCGCCCTCCCCCAGCGGGCGAATGGCGTCCGCTTGAAGCTGGTACTGTCCCTGGGGTTCGTAGACGCGGATGCCGCCGTGCACTTCCACCGCCATGCCGTCCTGCAAAGCCAGCCGCAAGCGGGACACCTCGTTGCGCCACATCACGCAACGCAGGGAGGCAGCGCTGTCCTTGAGCGTGAAGTACAGGTGCCCCGAGGCAGGTCGTGCCAGGTTGGAAATCTCCCCCTGTACCCAGATGCCCTGGAGCGTTTCGTCGGATTCGAGCAACTGGCGCAGGTAACGCGTCAGCTCGGCGACGGTCCAGCGGGCCGGAACGTTGAAAAGCGGCAATTGATCCATGATTGCTGAGCATACCCTTGTTCCAAAAGACTGTCAACTATTCCTCATATCCTGATTCATGCTACAATATGAAATGTCAGTAAATCACGGAAACGTGTGACGACTTCCCTGGCCTAGCCCGCCACCGTGCTCGCGGCACGCTGGCACTTGCGCACACTTGCCCCGGGCGCAAGTGCCGGGGACGGCAGGGCAGGCAGTCGTTCGGCCAAAAGAGCGACTGACCCTTCCAGGGTGACCCTTCCGGGGTGCCTCGCGAAGTTACCACTACAAAGTCGTTTCGTGAATTACCGAATACCCCAATCCCCTCAAAAACGTGAACTCATGAATCATCTCTGGTCCCCCTGGCGCATGGAATACATTCAAAACCACGAAGAAGAAGGCTGCGTCTTTTGCAAGGCGCAGGCGCAAGCTGACAGCCCGGAAAACCTGATCGTTTTTCGCGGCCAACGGGCGTTTGTCATCCTGAATCGTTTCCCTTATACCAGCGGTCATCTGATGGTCGTGCCCACCGCCCACCAGCCATCTTTCGAGGATCTAGATATTGAGACGCGCGCCGAAGTGATGGAATTGACCACCCGGTGCATCCGGGTTTTGCGCAAGGTCTATCGCCCCGAAGCCTTCAACGTGGGTGCGAATATCGGCGTCCTCGCCGGAGCGGGGGTCGCCAATCACGTCCACATGCACATCGTTCCGCGCTGGGGCGGTGACACCAACTTCATGTCAACCCTGGGGCAGACACGCGTCCTGCCCGAGGAATTGGAAGAGACGTATCGCCGCGTCCGGGAAGGCTGGGAAAACAAATAGTTTTTTCGATTCATCGGGAGAGCCCAATGAACATGAAGAAGAAACGCATCACAAATCTCGAATCTCGACACCACCTCAAGGAGAACATTATGAGCAACAAGAACGAAGCCGTCATCCTATCCGTCGTCCGCACGCCGAGCGGGAAGTTCCAGGGCAGCCTGTCCGGTTTCAGCGCCCCGAAGCTGGGGGCCATGGTTATCAAGGCCGCCGTCGAGCGCGCCGGGATCGAAGACCCGGCTGAAATTGACGAGGTCTTTATGGGCAACGTCGTCTCGGCCGGGCTGGGACAGGCGCCCGCCAGGCAAGCCGCCATCCACGCCGGGCTGCCATCCTCGGTCGGCGCGACTACACTGAACAAGGTGTGTGGATCGGGGTTGAAAGCTGTCATGCTGGCTGCCACCGCCATCAAAGCCGGTGAGGGGGAACTGTTCGTCGCGGGCGGATTCGAGTCGATGAGCGGCGCCCCATACCTGGTCAGAGGCCGCTCCGGCGAGCTGCGCTTCGGCCATGTCCAATTGACCGATGCACTGCTCCACGATGGTCTGTGGTGCTCGCTGGCCAACTGGGGCATGGGCGACGCCGCCGAGTTCATCGCCAAGGAGTACCGCGTCAGCCGCGAGGCGATGGACAAGTTCTCGTACGAGAGTCACCAAAAAGCCCTCGCCGCCAGCGACAGCGGCAGGTTCAAGGCCGAGATCGTGCCGGTGGAACTGGTCAGCAAGAAAGGGACGACCATCTTCGACACCGACGAGGCTCCGCGCCGCGACACCACGCTCGAAGGCCTGGCTGGACTTCGGCCTGCTTTCCAAAAAAACGGCAAGGTCACGGCTGGCAACGCGCCCGGACTGAACGACGGCGCGGCAGCGGTGGTTGTCGCCAGCCGTGCATACGCCAAAAAGAAAGGCCTCAAGCCGCTGGCGCACATCGTCGGTTACGATCAGGCTGCAGACGAGCCAAAATACCTGTTCCGCGCCCCGGCCTTCGCCATTCCGAAACTGCTAAAGAAGATCAGCTGGACGCTGAAGGATGTTGACCTGATCGAACTCAACGAAGCCTTCGCCGCTCAAGTGCTGGCCGACGGCTACATCCTCAAAAAGGACGGCTGGGATTGGGACAAGGTCAATGTACACGGCGGCGCGGTTGCACTGGGTCATCCCATTGGGGCCAGCGGCGCGCGCATCCTGACCACGCTCATCTACGCCCTCAAGGATCGCGGCCTGAAGCGCGGCCTGGCCTCGCTTTGTCTTGGAGGAGCGGAAGCTGTCGCGATGGCAATTGAGGTGGAAGAATAGATCGGGAGATGGTAAATATGACTATCAAACACATCTTCGTCGTCGGCGCAGGAACGATGGGCAACGGCATCGCCCAAGTTGCAGCGACCTCCGGCTACACTGTCACCTGCATGGACGTTTTTCCCGAAGCTTTGGAAAAAGCCAAAGCCACGATTGGTAAATCGGTCGAAAAACTGCTCGCCAAAGGCGCTATCACCGAGGCGCAAAGGGATGCAGCCCTGAAGATCAACTTCGTCGGCAACATGGATACCATCGGCCAGGCCGACTTGGTGATCGAAGCTGCCACCGAGAATCCGGAACTCAAGCTCGGAATCTTCCGCGAGGCGGACGCTGCCGTCCGCCCGGGCGCGATCTTGGCCTCCAACACTTCGTCTATTAGCATCACCAAGATCGCCGCCGCGACGAAACGTCCCGACAAGGTCATTGGAATGCACTTCATGAACCCTGTCCCCCTGATGAAACTGGTGGAGGTGATCCGCGGCTTGACAACCAGCAACGAGACTGTTTCCACCATCGTCGAGATATGTAGAATAATGGGTAAGGAACCAGTCGAGGCCAAGGATTCGCCCGGCTTTATCTCCAACCGCATCCTGTGCCCGATGATCAACGAGGCAATTTTCGCCTTACAGGAGGGCATTGGCACGCCGGAGGCTATTGACAACGTGATGAAGTTGGGTATGAACCATCCGATGGGCCCGCTAGCGTTGTGCGATCTGGTCGGCCTGGACGTGGTGCTGTTCGTCATGGAAATCTTGCAGCGCGACCTGGGCGACGACAAGTACCGCCCTTGCCCACTGCTGCGCAAGTATGTGGACGCCGGCTGGCTGGGGAGGAAGACGGGGCGCGGATTCTACAGCTACCAGTGATCGAAGGCCTTACCCCCAACCATACACTCGCTCAGGGAGCATTCGGCGATTATCGCTGCGCCCACCTTCCCTGTCCCCTTTCCTCTGGGAAAGGGGACAGGGGAAAATTACCGAATGCTTTCATTTCTGGCTACCCTAATACTCCGGCAGGCTCTCATCCACCTCGCGCGCCCAGGCATTGATCCCACCTTTTAGATTTTTCACTTTTCTGAACCCGGCGCTGACCAATAACTCTAGCGCCCGGCGCGAGCGTGTCCCGGCTTTGCAGAAGACCACCATTTCCTGCGCAGAATCCAGCTCGGAGAGGCGCGCGGCCAGTGTTCCCAACGGGAACAACTCTGCGCCTGCGATCTGCGAAATTTCCAGTTCATGCGGCTCGCGCACGTCAATCAGCCTGAGTTTCTCGCCGCGCTGGATTCTTCCAGCCAGTTCGGTCGCGCTGATGTCCCAATCCCTCCCCGCTGAGCCTTCTTCATGAACGCCACCCTGAGCCTGTCGAAGGGCCGGCACGCCGCAAAAAGCGTCATAGTCAATCAGCTTGGTCACTTCCGGGTGCGAACCGCAGATCTTGCAGTTCGGGTTCTTCTTCAACCTTACATACTCGAACGACATGTCCAGGGCATTGTAGAGCAGCAACCGTCCGACCAGCGGTGAACCGACGCCGAGCAGCACCTTGATTGCCTCAGTAGCTTGGATGGTGCCAATCGTGCCTGGCAGCACGCCCAGTACGCCTGCGTCGGCGCAGGAGGGCACCAGTCCCGGCGGGGGCGGTTCAGGGAACAGGCAGCGGTAACAGGGTCCGAGGCGGGCGTCAAAGACGCTGGCCTGCCCGTCGAAGCGGAAGACTGCCCCGTAAACGTTCGGCTTGCCGGTCAGCACGCACAGATCGTTGGTCAGGTAACGGGTCGGGAAATTGTCCGAGCCGTCAACGATGACATCGAAAGGTTCGGCGATCCGCATGGCATTGGCAGATGTAAACGGCTCGTCGAACGTGTCCACATGCACATCAGGATTGAGGTCCCGAAGCCGCTGACGGGCAGATTGGACCTTGCGCCTGCCCACCGCACCCGTCCCGTGCAGCACCTGACGCTGGAGGTTGCTCGAGTCCACTACATCGTAGTCAACCAATCCGATTCGCCCCACTCCGGCCGCAGCCAGGTAGAGAGCAGCAGGCGAGCCGAGGCCGCCCGTCCCGATAATAAGTGCCGAGGAGGCTTTCAGTTTTCGCTGGCCGTCCAGCCCCACCTCTGGGATGAGCAGGTGACGGGAGTAGCGCAGGATTTCTTCACGGGAGAGTTCGGGAAGCATATCAACCGCCGGCGATGGAAGGGACCAGGCTAAGGATATCATCCGGGCGAAGGAGAGTATCCATCCCCTGCAAATCCCGGACATTCCTCCCTTCCAGGAAAAGGTTGACGAAGGCGCGCAGGGAACCGTCGTCCCTGCAGAGATGCGGGCGGAAGGCTGGATACTGCGCCAGCATGTCTTCCAGCGCCTCGCCGACCGTAGTGCCCCGAACGGTAACGTCTGCCAGACCGTTTACATAAGGGCGCAGGGGATTCGGGATGTGGATCACGGGCATAGGCTTATTTTACCCCTGCTGCCGGTGAAGTGCGGTGCATCGTCCTGGCTAAAAATCTATCCGAAAACCTTGGAGTGCGGACTTTGGTCTGCCAAAAACATACAGACTGACCCTAAGGGGTGCTTCGCGAAGTCTGCACTCCAGTTGCGGGAAAGATACTAAATCGTGAAATCTTGCTCCTCCCAGGCTTCGCCTTTGGGCGCGTGAATGTGGGGTTTCGGAATCTCGTGTCCATCCACCCGATCTTCGAGCGCATCCACCCGCTCAAGCAGTTGCTTGAGCGTCACGCCGACGATATCCGGCAGGGATATGTGATCTAAATCGGGAGCATCGGTAGGGCGGTGCGGCTGGGAGCGTCTGACGATTTGCCCCGGCACGCCGACCACCACAGAATTGGGCGGTACAGACTTGACGACAACGGCGTTCGCCCCGATGCGGCTGTCCTCGCCGATGGTGATGGCACCGAGAATCTTGGCCCCCGCGCCGACAACGACCCGGTCACCGAGGGTAGGATGGCGCTTGCCTTTTTCGAGGCTGGTGCCGCCCAGGGTCACGCCGTGGTAGAGGGTCACATCCGCGCCGATTTCGGCCGTCTCGCCGATCACCACGCCCATACCATGGTCAATGAAAAAGCCGGGACCAATCGTCGCGCCCGGATGGATTTCGATGCCGGTCAGGTTGCGAGTGATCTGGGAAAGCCAACGGGCCACGAGTCTGAATTTGTGTGTCCACAGCCAATGTGAGAGGCGGTGCACCCAGATGGCGTGCAAACCGGAATAGACCAGGAACACTTCCAGGCGCGAGCGCGCCGCAGGATCGCGTTCGAGGACAGAGGCAATGTCGCGTCTCATCATGGTGAAATAACCCTTCAAACCGCGCAGAGAACGAACCACAGGATAAGGTTGGATTGCTTCGATCGCCATAAAACATCCTTTGTAGGGGCGACCCATGGGTCACCCCTGCGCTAAAGAAGACTAATCCGCCAGGTCGGCGAACAACGCCGTGGAGAGATAACGCTCGCCGAAATCAGGGAGGATGACCACAACCAGTTTCCCGGCGTTCTCCTTGCGTCTGGCCACCTGCAATGCGGCCCAAGCCGCCGCGCCGGCAGAGATGCCCACCAGCAGGCCCTCTTCCTTCGCCATGCGGCGGGCGGTTTCGAGGGCGTCGTCATCTTTCACGCGGACGATCTCATCGTAGATCTTCGTGTTCAGGACATCCGGGATAAACCCCGCGCCGATGCCTTGGATTTTATGTGAACCTTTTTGCCCGCCCGAAAGGACTGGGGAAGCGTCCGGCTCGACCGCCACCACTTTAAACGATGGCTTGCGGGATTTGATGACCTCGCCTACGCCCGTGATCGTCCCGCCGGTGCCAATACCTGCAACGAGGATGTCCACCTTGCCATCGGTATCGCGCCAGATTTCCTCAGCGGTTGTCTTGCGATGGATTTCCGGATTGGCCGGGTTCTTGAATTGCTGGGGCACGAAATACTTGTCCGGGTCGGAGGCCGCCAGTTCCTCGGCCCTGCGGATCGAACCACCCATGCCGTCCGGACCAGGGGTCAGGATAAGTTCCGCCCCGAAGGCGCGCAACAACATGCGGCGCTCCTTGCTCATCGTCTCGGGCATGGTCAGGATGCACTTGTAGCCTTTTGCCGCGGCCACCATCGCCAGCGCAATGCCGGTGTTGCCACTGGTCGGCTCGACGATGACTTTGCCCGGTTTTAGCGCGCCGGAGCGTTCAGCGGCGTCAATCATAGAAAAACCGATGCGGTCCTTAACGCTGTGCGCCGGGTTGTAGAATTCCAGTTTGGCCGCGATCTCAGCCTTTGCCCCCTTCGCAATGCGGTTCAGGCGCACGAGCGGAGTGTTGCCAATCAGCTCTGTGACATTTGCAGCAATTTTCATATCGAAAAATCCTCCAATTCAAGTTGTTTGATGAGGGTTTCAGCCTTGGTTACGCCATGATTGACATAACGCGGTTTGCCGCCAGCCACGGCAGATTCAGTACAAAAGCCAGGATGTTCAACAGCACGATCGTCACCTGGTTAACGGTCAGAGCACTGTGGTCAATTTTCTTCAAACCGTTCATTCTCACCTTAAAATCAAACGCCAACAGGAAAACAAAAAGACGGCGCGTGGCGCCTGCGAACAAATTTCGCTCGCGGGGTCTCGCCTGCCGTCCTTCGCCTGTTGGCCAGGTATGACGACCTCAGTCGTCTATCATCGGGACGGCGGCTAGAAGCCCCGCCCCAGACACATGCAAATAAACATTGCGTGACTCCAGAATATTTATGAGTAAGTTGATAATTATTATTATACGATAAGGTGGGCAAATGTCGTTGTTGTCTCTTTTGAGATAACTACTTACTCTTCTGCTTTACCCTTTTCTTCTTTCTGGCGGGCGGCGATAATTTCCTGCGCCAGATGGCTGGGGACGATTTCGTAGCGGTCGAATTCCATTGAGAAAATACCCCGCCCACCCGTGATGGAACGCAACTGCGTGGTGTAGCGCAGCATTTCGGCCAACGGCACCTGGGCGATGACCACCGTCCGTCCACGCTCTGATTCGGTGCCCTGCACGCGGCCGCGCCGGGTGTTCAAGTCGCTCATCACGTCGCCCATGTAGGCGTCCGGCACGGTGATGCGGACGTTCATGATCGGCTCGAAAAGCACCGGACTGGCGTCCGCAACGGCCAGCTTGAAGGCCTCACGTCCGGCAATTTCGAAGGCAACAGGCTTGGAATCGACCGGATGCTCCTTACCGTCGTACACGATCACCTTGACGTTGCTCATCGGGTAGCCAGCGATCACACCCTGCAGCATCGTGGCGCGGATGCCCTTCTCGATGGCAGGCAGGTAAGAGCGCGACAGATTCATCCCCACCAGTTCATCGGTAAACTCGAATTCTTCATCAGGGAGCGGTTCGATGCGCAGCCGGACCTCGCCGAACTGACCCGCGCCGCCGGTCTGTTTCTTGTGGCGGTACATAGCGTCGGCCTTTTTGGTGACCCCTTCGCGGTAAGGGACTTTCGGTTCCACGGGCCGCAAGCCAACTTGTAGCTTGTTCTCGGCACGCCGGACGGCCACGTCAATGTGCTGGTCACCCATCCCTTGCAGAATGGTTTGACCGGTTGTCTGCTCGCCATACCAAGTGAGGGTCATATCCTCTTCGCACAAACGGGTCAGCGAAGGTGAAATCTTTGCCGCATCCGCTTGAGTCTTCGGAGCGATCGCCACGCGGTAGAGTGCAGTCGGGTATTGCGGCACCGGCAAAGTCAACGGATGGCCTCTATCGCATAAAGTATCGCCTGTGGAGGTCTGGCTTAGCTTGGCGACCACGCCGATATCGCCGGTATGCAACAGCTTGACCGGCAAAGTTTCTTTGCCGCGCATCACGCTCAAGGAAGCCATACGCTCCTCACTGCCTTTGGTCTGGTTCCAGATGTGGGCGTCGCCGTGCAGCGTGCCGGAGTAGATGCGGAAGTAGGTCAACTTGCCGACATACGGGTCAGCGGTCGTTTTCCAAACGTAGAGCGCCAGCGGTCCAGAATCTGTCGGCTGGAGTCTCTCCTCGCCGTCCTTGCCTTTCGCTACGGCTGGAGGCACTTCAGCAGGCGAGGGCATCAGGTTGAGGATGGCGTCCAGCAACGGCGCAATACCTTTTTCATGCGCACCGGACGAGCAAAAGACCGGGATGTATGCGCCGCTGCGGACAATGCTTTTCAGTCCACGCATCAGCTCTTCGGGGGAGAGTTCACCACTTTCCAGATACTTCTCCAGCAGCGCGTCTTCACCCTCGGCAGCCGCCTCGACCAGTTTCGTATGGGCTTCGTCAGCAGCCGGCTTGAGGTCCGACGGAATTTCTTCGGCTTCCTTGCCATCCCCCGCATAAGCTTTCATCGTGATCAGGTCAATCACACCCTTGAAATCGGCCTTTTCACCCCACGGCAATTGCACCGGGATGAGGCGCGTCCCGGAAAATTCTTGAACCGAGGCCAGAGCCTTCTGATAGTTGGCATTATCACGATCGAGTTTATTGACAACCAGGAAGCGCGGCAGCTTGAAAGTGTCACAGTAACCCCAGGCGATCTCGGTGCCGACCTCCAGGCCTGCAACCGCATCCACCAGCACCAACGCGCCATCCGCGACGCGCAACGCGGAGATCACCTCGCCAATAAAGTCCGTGTAGCCGGGAGTATCCAACACATTGACCTTGTGATCTTTATATTCGACCGGCAGCAGGCTGGTATACAGCGAAAGTTTGCGGCGGATTTCCTCGTCTTCGTAGTCCGAGACGGTCGTGCCATCCTCGATCTTGCCCAGGCGAGTGGTCGCCCCCGTGAGATGCAGAAACGCCTCGGCCAGCATGGTCTTCCCGCCCGAGCCGTGCGAAACCAGGGCAATATTACGGATAGACTCGGTAGTATACTCTTTCATGTGAGAACCTCTGTGAAGAATGGTATGATAACAGCCGCCTGATTATAAGAGATGTTTCTCCAATCGTCAAAGCAATATGAACCTCTTCCGCCATCTGACTTTCATCTTGTGGTACTTTCGCCGCCCGCCGTGGGACAGCGGCATCGTCCCGCCGGAAGTGGAAAATTTCATCCGAACTCATCAACCCGGCCGCGCTCTCGATCTCGGCTGCGGCAGCGGGACCTCGAGCCTGGCGCTGGCGAGCGCTGGCTGGCAGGTGACGGGGGTGGACTTCGTCCCGCACGCCATAGAAATGGCAAAACATAAAGCAAAAAGTGCAAACGCGAGTGTGGATTTTCTCATCGCCGATGTGGCACACCTGCCCCGTTTTCTGTTCACCACTCTCTACGATCTGGTACTGGACATCGGCTGCTTTCACGGACTTCCCCCTTCCGTCAAATTGACTTATCTCGACCAGTTGCCCCGCCTGCTCGCCCCCGGCGGAACATGGCTGATGTACGGCTTCTTCAAGCCCCCGGAGTTTGTGAAACTCCGGGGGGCTGGCGGCCCCGGCCTGTTGGAGGCAGACATCGAACGGATGCAGACGCGCCTGACACTGGTCAAGCGCCAGAATGGGATAGATAAGAAGGCGCGCCCCAGTGCGTGGTTTTGGTTTGAAAAGCACTAAACTGACGCGGCAACCTTTGTTAGTCTACAAACCGCATGAAGACCTGATTGCCGAGAAGCCGGCCGCGCTTGGTGAGGCGGATTCTGCCCTCACCCCCGGCCCCTCGCCCGCGTGCGGGGGAGGGGGGCGTTGCCCACTCCAGCAGTCCCAGCGCTATCAGTTCCTCAATCTCCCTGCCAAAGACATCCGCCATCGCGAGGTCAAAGCGTTTACGAAAACTGGACGCCGAAACCCCTTCGCGCGTCAGGCGCAAGCCGGTCAGCATGGTTTCCTGCATTTCTTCACGCCGCGAGAGACGACGGTGATTGACCACAGCGGGCGAGAGAGGAAACGGATGACGAATAGCAGGTGACGAGTAACGGGCGACAGACGATGAATGACAGCGGTCAATGTAAGTTTTGATTCGCAGCACATTCGAGTAGCGCATACCGGCGGCATATCCGTGCGCGCCCGCGCCAAAACCGAGATAGGGCTGATTGCGCCAGTATTGCAGGTTGTGTTTGCACGCGAAGGAAGGAGCAGAAACTTCATCCTTCATCCTTTCGCCTTCATCCTTCGAACGAGCCCAGTTGGAGATTTCGTATTGGATGTAGCCCTGCCCAGCCAGATAATCCATCGCCCACTCGTACATTTCGGCAGCCAGGTCAGGATCTGGAACCGGCATCAGCCCACGTGCCGACCAGCGGCCGAAGGGCGTACCGTGTTCCAGCGTCAGCGCGTAGAGGGAGAGGTGCTCCGGCTGCAAACCCAAAGCTGATTTAACGGTAGCCTGCCAACGTTCGAGAGGTTGTTCCGGCAGGCCGAAGATCAGGTCGAGGTTCAGGTTGTCGAATCCTGCCTGGCGCGCCCAGTTCACAGATTCGATCACGTCGAAGAAATCATGGATGCGTTCCAGTTGACGCAATTCGCCTGGCTGCGCGGATTGGACGCCGAGGCTGAGGCGATTGAAACCAAGGCTGCGCAAATCCCGCAGCGAGGCGGGTATCAGCGTGCCGGGGTTGGCTTCGAGGGATATTTCTGCATCGAATAAGACATCGAAATTATCACGAATGGTGTTCAATATTTTTTCGAGTTGGTGAAACGTGAGGAGCGAGGGCGTACCGCCGCCGAAGAAAATGGTGTGCGCTTCGACTTCGGCCCTCGCCTCTGCTGCGCTACGCTCGAACCTCCGCTCAGCGCGAGCCGCCTCCCCCACAATCCGAATCTCACGGCAGAGGGCGTCTACATACGCTGGAATGAACGCCTCCTGACCGGCGTAGGTGTTGAAGTCGCAGTAGGCGCAGCGATGGATGCAAAAGGGGATGTGGAGGTAAAGTGAATAGGGCATAGAAAGTTGGGCGGCGGTTCTCGGTCTCGATACGTGCTTCGACACCGTTCGTGCCGCGAACACCGGCGGCACGCCGGTGCGAGACGGCAAGCTCAGCACTACTCGACCATCGAACCGCCTTTCGGAAAATTGTCAAGTGGCAGGATCAGCAATCTCAGCGGCTTTTCCAAATACAAGGCCAACGCTTGCATGAAACTGGCCGGCGCGCACCTTTTCGAGAACATCCCTCGCTGTACCGGTTGTTCTCACAGACCCACACGACGGGAAGTTTCCAGACCTTCGACAGGTTCAGCGCCTCGTGGAAAAAGCCGATGTTGGTCGCGGTAAGCCGTGATGACCCGATCCTGCGGCTGGCGCACTGCAATTAAACCGGTCGAGACAGCCTCCTGCCCGATGTATAGGTGCAAGAAGCCGCCGATCTTACCTTGCTGATAAAGTTCAGCCGCCTTCTCTTCCATGCGGCGGATAGGCACCATCTCACAATACAATTGTAAAAGTTGTTCTTTGTCCATAAGACTCCACGTCTCACAGGTATCATCTCGAAAAACTGTAGTGCGAGATGCTATCCCGCACTACAGAACTCGATCGTTCTTCTTTACCCTCCTCCAATCACTGCCAGCACGCGGATCACGTCCCCCTCCTGTATCACGTAATCTTTCGACTGCGGCTCCTCGCCTGCTCCCGAGTTTTGGGAGTTGACCACCACCAGCGCCACTACTTCCGGCGGGATGTTCAGCGCGGCGAGCGTCTCGCGCACAGTATGACCTGCCTCGACGGCAATCTCGTCTTTGCCGCCGATGTAGGAACGCAAAGCGCCAGTGGGACGAAGGGTTGCGCTCATAGATGATTAGAGAGTAGAGAAAAAGAGAATGGTCAACTTTTCTCTACTCTCTACTCTCTTCCCTACGCAACCAGCTCGGCCAGCCCCAGCCGCTCTACCGTCTCCGGCTTGGGCAGGCCGTCGGCGGTCCAGCCGCGCTGCTCGTAGTACATATCCAGCAGCGTATTGACATCCTCGAAGCGGGTGATCTGCCCTTTCGTGGCGCCAGTCTTGGGAGGCTCCTCATAAAAGCGCGGCGAAGGCATATCCCATTGGCGGCCAAAACCTTCGTTCTCGCGCGCCCAATACATGCGCGTCAGGTTCCAGATGCGCTCGCCGACCTTTTCCAAATCCTCCCAGGTGCGATGAACGCCGGTGATGGCTTCGAGAGCCGGCTCATACAAAGTGCGGTCAATGCCCAACTCGACCCATTGCAGGCGGCAGCCGCCCAGCACGTCGAACATGGGACGAAAGTTCTGCAGCCAGATGACGCGCGCCACCTTCTCCGGCACGACCTTGTCGCGGCCGACCTGCAAGTCGTAGGTGATCGCCCACGAACGATTGTGGTGCGCGCCCACGTCGCAGGTCATGTAGGCCAGCAACATGGCTGTGGCGTTGTGAGTGGCATAGGCGGACTGTTCCATACCCTTGACGTGGATGGCAAACTTCTCGCTGCCTTTGCCGACCTTCTGCGAAGCTTTCTTGACGCCCTCGGCCAGCAGTGCGCCCAATCCCTCGCGGCGGGCAATCTTCCCGATCAGCTCGAAAGTCGCCTCGATATTGCCGAACTTGAGATCCAGCCCGCCGGTATCCTTCTTGGTGAGAATGCCCTTTTCGTAACATTCCATCGCCCAGCCGATGGCATTGCCGGTGCTGATGGTGTCAATGCCGAGGTCATCGCAAAGAAGATTGGCCCGCGCCACCGCCTCGATGTCGTCAATCCCCAGGTTAGCGCCCATCAGACCGATGGTCTCGTACTCCGGGCCTTCGACATTGATGTTGTACTTTTTGGAACGGCTGTACTTGCCGCACGGCGAGGGGCAGCCGAAGCAGCCCTTGTCGGTAATGACGATCTTCTCACGCATGGTCTGCCCGTAGATTCCCTTACCGCCCTCGAACGAACCGGCGCTGAAGTTGCGAGTGGGCAGCGCGCCGACCTCATCACACCACGAGGTGACGACAGTCGTACCGTAGCGTGTCCATTCTTTCAACCCTTCGGCGTCTTTGCAGGCTTTATAGATCGCCATGCCGGCCTTGCGATAGGCTGCCAGGTCTGCCACGGGAATGGACTTGGTGCCATGGATAACGATAGCCTTGACCTTCTTGACGCCCATCACCGTGCCAACGCCGCCGCGCCCGGCCTGACGGCCATAATCGTGATTGATGCAGGCATACGGGACGCCATTCTCGCCGCCTGGTCCGATGACCGCGACCTGGAACTCCTCACCGAGTTTTTCCCTGAAATGCTTTTCGACGGCAATCGTGCCCTTACCCCACAGGTCGGCGGCATCCCGCAGCTCAACCTTGTCATCATCAATGAAAAGGTAGACCGGCTTGGAGCTGAGGCCCTCCAGGATGATGCTGTCCAGTCCGGCGTATTTCATCTCCGCTGTGAAATGCCCGCCCATCGAAGCCGAGGCGTAGCCGCCAGTCAGTGGGGATTTGGTCGTGAAGTCGCATTTGCCTGCGCCGGGGATCAACAAGCCGGAGAACGGCCCGCTGGAGATGATGAGCTTGTTCGCCGCCCCAAGCGGATTGGCGCCTTTGGGGACTTCCTTGAACAGGAAATAAGCACCGAAGCCGCGCCCGCCGATGAAATCGCGCACTAGCTCCGCAGGCGTTGGTTCTTTGGTGATTTTGCCATTCGTAAGATCAACGCGTAGAATTTGACCGCCGTATCCGTTCATCTCCGCCTCCTTATGCCGCCACCAGCTCTTTTTCAGCGATCCACAGCGCGCTGGTGCCGCACACGGCCACGCAGTCGCCGCACAGGTCACATTTCCAGGCTGCGTTCGCCAGCTCGGTGCGGACGAACATCACGCCCTCCGGGCATTCCGGCACGCAGGCCTCGCACAAATTGCACTCGGCGAAGTCCACGTAATAGGCGCCCTTCTCATTCTGCTTGATGGCCTCCGTCGGGCAGACCGCGGCGCAGTCGCCGCATTGCGTGCAAACCTTCACCCCGTACACACCAGGGGCGGGAAAATGAGGTTCGATGACAATCGCTGCCTTCTTGGGGTTGTTCTCGCCAAACAAGTTTATCGAACAAGCCACGCGGCAGGCATTGCATCCTGAGCATTTGGCGCTATCCACGTAAAGTCGCATATTAGGACTCCTTTCAAGTAGGAAGTGTCACTCTCCCGGAAAAATACCGGGACAGTGTGGGCGCAGCGAAGACCTGCCCCGAGCCTGTCGAAGGGGTCTCCTCGATCCGTGGAGATGCTTCGCCTCGCTCCCTGGCCTAGCCCGCCACCGTTCGCCTGCACTCCCCGGCACTTGCGCCCGGGGCAAGTGTGCGCAGGTGCAAGCGTGCCGCGAGCAACGGCGGCACGCCGGTGCGACACCTGCCCCGAACCGCAGGCCGTCTCGCCCCGGCGAGGCCGGGTCTCCCGGCCCGCCTGTGCCTGCGCCACAGGTGCAGGCGAACGGGGTGCGGGGGACGGCAGGGCAGGCAGCATGACAAAATCGCGTGTTTCCAACAGACTTGAACACTTTCCTAGCGTACATCATTGCTCACGAACTGGCTAGAGACATCTTTCCTTTTTTACACGGTACAGCCTTCCTGACTTACCCTCACCCCGACCCACCCCAAAACGGTGGTCGAGTAGGCGGCGGGTCGGGCTGGTCAGCCACGATCACCGACGAAAACGGCGTCCAGACGAATCCAGGCCAGCGCGGGCTGATGGCTTTGGTCAGCAAAATGCGGGGAATGTCCTTGTCAACGTAGATCGTGCGCATGGGTTTTCCTTATTTAGGTTTGGCCGTATTATACTTGGAGAAGAGGAGAAGCAATGAAGGTTTTCTACTCCGATGCCCATCTTGCCCACCGACCGCGCTATTATTTCCTAGAAGGCTGTCAAACTGAACTCTTTCTCGAAACTCCCGAACGCACCGAGCGCGTGCTCACTGCGCTGCGCAGCGTGGCTTGGGCCGAGATCCTTCCGCCAGCAAACTTCGGCCTGGAACCCATCCTGGCTGTACACAGTGCCCGATACCTGGATTACCTGCGCACCGCTTACGCTGAATGGCAATCCTGCTCGCCCATCGAAGGGCAGGCATTCATCCCTGGCTCTTTCACCATTGACCGCCAAGCGGCTCTTTCCGGGGACGTGCCCGAACAGGCTGGCTTTTTCCTGATGAGCGCCCACGTGCCGATTACCGCCGGGACTTACGCCGCCGCCCTGTCTGCAGCGCAGTGTGCCCTTTCCGGAGCGCAGGCGGTGACGCAGGGTCAACCCCCAAACTGCGGGGGCCAGCGCACAGCCTTCGCCCTGTGCCGTCCGCCGGGTCATCACGCTGGAAGGGAAATCTGCGGCGGGTTCTGCTTTCTGAACAACGCCGCCATCGCCGCCCAATGGTTATCCAAACAAGGTAAAGTTGCCATCCTGGACATTGACTTCCACGCTGGCAACGGCACGCAGGCTATCTTCTACGAACGATCGGACGTTTTCGTAGTCTCCCTGCACGCTGACCCCAGCCGCGAATATCCCCATTACGCCGGCTTTGCGGACGAAACCGGCGCGGGACCTGGGGCCGGTTATCACTGCAACTATCCCCTCCCTACCGGTACGGACGACGCGCTTTACTTGCACACCCTCGGCCAGGCCCTGGACTTGATCGCCAAATTCGATCCCATCCATCTGGTGGTTTCGGCAGGCATGGACATTTACAAAAACGACCCCTTGAGCGACTTCACCATCACGCGCCAGGGGATCGCCGAGATCGGCCGCTCGATTGCCAGCCTGAGCCTCCCAACGTTGGTGGTAATGGAGGGTGGCTATGACATCGAGTCGCTGGGAGAAAATGTGGTAAATCTGTTGGCGGCTTTTGCTCCTCCCTAACCTTACTTTTTCACCACCGTTCTCAAGGGCTGCATAGTTTTCTCAGGTTTTATGCTAAAATGGTTTTGCCATGCCCGATTTCGTTTTTTCTGCCCACGCCAGAGACATGCTCATCGAGCGTAGCATTCCCGAAGAATGGATTTGGCGACCATTGAATTCACATGACAGAAAACGCACGGGCGAGGATGGTAATTTACATTTCAGCAAAGCCATCAAGGAAAAAGAAGGCTGCGTTTTGCATGTCATCGTAAACCCAAATGTAATTCCAAATCGCATTGTCACTCTTTTCTTCGATCGTCGGTTAGGAAGAAGCCATGAGAATAAAAATTGATAAGGAAAACGATGCTCTATATCTCCGTCTGGATGAGAGCGAGATTTTTGAATCTGAAGAAGTCCAACCAGGTGTAATTTTGGATTTCAATAAAGAAGATCGCGTCGTAGGCATTGAGATTCTCGACTTGAGCACGCGCGTTGCGCCAGAGAAATTGAAAGTGTTGCAATTAGAGACTGTGTAAGCCAACACCTCTCGCAGCGACTCAGCGAGAGGCTTTTCACCTACTTTGCCATGGAAATATGCTGCGGATGAAGACAACCATTGCATACCTGTTACTCTGCAGTTTCCTGATAACTGCCTGCGAATTCCCCGCAGGGGGCGGCCTCTCTGCCGAGCAGCAGGCGACCATGACCGCCGCCGCATGGACGAAGACGCCGACGAATACACCAACGAACACGCTCACGCCGACTCCCACGAATACGCCCACTCCCACCGAAACCCCCACGCTTACGCCGACGCCTACGGATACGCCCACTCTCACCGAGACCTTTACGCCAACGATTACGCCCACGCCGACCTTTGCCTTTCCGTCGGCCGTTGTCAACAAGCAGGCCCACTGTCGCTACGGGCCGGCGCAGGCCTACCTCCACGCCGCTGACCTCTACGCCGGCGATACAGGCAGCGTGCGCGGGCGTTACGTCAACAGCAACTGGCTGTTGATCAAGTTCGACAAGCTGACCTTTTCTGCTGGGTCGCGCCTTCCGTCGTGGATGTGACGGGAGACATCAAGATGGTCAGATATATTGAACCGCTCCTGCCAGGCCCAAGCGTGTTATATAGCCCACCCCAACGTGTGGCCGCCACCCGCCAGGGCAATCAAGTCACGGTGACCTGGAGCATGGTGGACATGACCGAGGACGATGACCGGGGCTACATGCTGGATGTGTGGGTCTGCCAGAATGGCGAGCTTCTCTGGATGCCAACAGCGACAAGCGACAAATATCAGACCACTTACACGTTCACCGACCAGGCCGGCTGCTCGCTGCCTTCCAGCGGGAAGCT
Organism: uncultured Chloroflexus sp.; assembly: GCA_964478375.1. Classification (GTDB taxonomy): domain Bacteria; phylum Chloroflexota; class Anaerolineae; order Anaerolineales; family Villigracilaceae; genus CG2-30-58-95. Next base: position 20,038 of record CAYZIQ010000031.1, read on the forward strand.
GGCCGCGGTGGAGAAGCACGGTTACACCACCTGGGTGACGATTCCCTGGCCCGCGCCGTAAACAATTGGAAGCATTCGGGCTTTCCCGGCCTGGATCATCATAAACGTGTGGAAGGGGTATTCTATATCGCACTCAGCGGGGGACTAACAAAAACCCTGAAAAGGTAATACAATAAGCAGAGCTATTTCGAAAATTTCAGCACGATGTTGCTCCCACGCTGAAAGTGGCAAGAGTTCCCGAACAACCAGGAGATTCGTGGGCATGAGTACAAAAAGATCAACTAGCCAGGGGAAAACTGGAGAAAAGGCTGCCCGCAAGCCCAGCTCCAAGCGCAACCTTACCAAAACGCTGTACAAAAGCGACGAGAGATTCAAGGCCATCTTCGACGAATCTCCTCTCGGCCTCGAACTCTACGACACCGACGGCCTGCTGATTGATGCTAATCCGGCTTGCCTGCGCATGTTTGGTGTAGCGGATTTCGCACAGATAAAGGGTTTTCGGCTCTTCGAAGATCCCGACCTGCCCGACGAGGCAAAAGTGAAGCTGCGCCGAGGCAAAACAGTGAGATATGAAGCTCCCTTCGATTTCGAAAAAGTCAAGGAGCTCCGCTTGTATGAGACCTCCAAATCGGGAATTGTCCACCTGGACGTGCTGATTACCCCAGTCGGCGTCAAAAGAAAGGTCGCTCCTCAAAGTTATCTGGTTCAAGTTCAGGACATTACTGAGCGCAAACAGACGGAGGAGGCGCTGCACCAATACGCGAGTGAGCTGGCCGCGCTTCAAGCAACCGCGCTCGACCTCGCCGCGCAACAAGACCTGCTTTCTCTGCTGAACACGATTGTCGAACGCGCCATGGCCCTTCTCGACGCGCCCTGCGGCTTTATTTATCTGTACAACCCAAAGACGAACGAGCTTGAGTTGGTTATCGAGAAAGGTTTACACGTTTCACCGGGCTTGCGCATGCGGATGGGAGAGGGCATGGCAGGCCAGGTTGCACAAACGCGACAATTTCTCATCGTGGACGATTACAGCACCTGGGAAGGACGGTCATCCCAATACGCAAATACACCGTATCATGCCGTTATTGAAGTACCAATGCTTTTCGGTGGACAATTGATTGGCGTCTTGGGCGTCAATGAAATCACTACTTCGGCGCGCAAGTACAAC
>CAYZIQ010000031.1:21305-25003 GCA_964478375.1 uncultured Chloroflexus sp.
GGGGGAAATATGGGCGGTCTCTATCTCTACCGGCCAGAACAAGACGTCATAGAATGGGCAGTATCCCTTGGCTCTAAGGAAGCGCCGATTGGAAGTATCCTCCACCGTGGGGAAGGGTTATCTGGCAAGGTGTGGGAAACCGGTGAACCGCTCATCGTAGACGATTACCGGCAATGGGAGGGAAAAGCATCCATCTACCAAGATTCTGACTTCGTCGCTGTTATCGGTGTGCCGGTCTACTGGGGTGAGGAGTTCCTGGGGGTGTTGAACGTCGGTTCCGACCAGCCAGGTGCTTTCTCACAAGCCAATGCGCAGCTCCTTACCCTCTTTGCCTCCCAGGCTGCCATTGCCATGCACAATGCCCAACTGCACGAGGCGCAACAGAGAGAAATCGAGGAGCGTAAGAAGGCAGAGTTGGCACTGCGCGAAGCTGAGACCAGGTATCGCACCTTGATAGAACAAATCACCGCTATTACTTATGTCGACGCGGTTGACGAAGCCAGTACGACTCTCTTCATCAGCCCGCAAATCGAGGCCTTATCTGGCTATTCTCCCAAAGAGTGGACAACAGAGCCTGGATTGTGGGCCAAGCTGATCCACCCTGAAGACAAGGCGCGTGTACTGGCCGAAAATCTCCGCACCAACGAAACCGGCAATCCGTTCAAAATAGAATATCGGATAATTTCCCGTGATGGCCGAGTAGTATGGGTGCATGACGAGGCCGTGCTGCTGAAAGACGAAGCCGGCCAGCCGCAATGCTGGCAGGGAGTCATATTCGACATCACCGAGCGTAAGCAAGCGGAGGAAGCATTACGCCTCGATAGCCAGATCCTCGCAAATATAGCCGATGGCATTTACCTGATTCGGGCCAGTGACAATGTGATCGTGTACGCTAATCCACGGTTTGAAGAAATGTTCGGTTACGACAGCGGTGAACTGATCGGAAAACATGCCTCTATCGTCAATGCTCCTACAGAAAAAAGCCCTGAAGAGACTGCCGCGGAGATCAGTGAGGCGCTGAATAAGAATGGCACTTGGGCCGGCGAAGTTTACAACATCAAGAAAGACGGCATGCCTTTTTGGTGTTATGCGAGCGTTTCATCTTTCGTGCACGCGGATTATGGAAAAGTCTGGATAGCGATTCACGAGGACATTACCGCCCGCAAGCGGGCAGAAAAGGTCCGCGAGGCAACCCATAAGATCTCTCAAGCGGCGGTTTCCACTGAAAACCTCGAGGAACTCTACCACTCTATCCATAAAGTCCTTGGCGAGTTAATGCCGGTGGAGAACTTCTACATCGCTCTGTATGATCCATCCAATGATTTGCTTAGCTTCTCCTACTTCGTGGACCAATACGATCAGCCCCCTCAACCCCAAAAAACCGGTCGCAACCTGACTGAATACGTGCTGCGCACCGGACAGCCGCTGCTGGCCCCGCCGGAAGTGTTCGATCAGCTCGTTCAGCAAGGTGAGGTGGAATTGGTGGGAACCAACTCCATAGACTGGTTGGGGGTCCCTCTGAAAGTCAAGGGTCAAGTGATTGGCGTGATGGTAACGCAAAGTTACACGGAAGGTATCCGCTTCAGCCAGGCAGATGCCGATCTCTTGACCTTCGTTTCTACGCAGATAGCACAGGCCATCGAGAAAGCGCGCTTGTACACAAATCTCAGCAACGAGAAGCAGCGCTTGGAACTCCTTTACAACCTCAGCCACCACCTGACCAAGAGCCTGGATTCGCAAGAGGTCGCTGCCACTGCACTCGATCAAATCTGCGCGGTGCTTGGCGCATTCAAGGGCGTCATTTACGTACCCCAACCTGATATCGGGTGTTGGGAGCTTCTCGCAATGTCAGGAATGAAGCCAGCCGAGGTAAAGGCTTTCAATCAGTATCCCGGCTTGCCACTCGCCTCAGGTCTGACCGGTTGGGCTGCCAGCCACAGGAAGACTGCAGTTGTCGCGGATGTGGCAAAAGACAAGCGTTGGGTGACCATTCCCGGTTTAGACGAATGGGTTTGCTCGGCAATGTCAACCCCATTGCTGGCCGGGAATGTACTTGTCGGGATGCTCAATTTGCTGAGTGAACAGATCGCCGCATTTCGTAAGGAAGACATTGAGATTGTCCAGGCCGCCGCTGCGTCAGTTGCGCTTGCTTTGCAGAACGCGCGCTTATACGCGGCGGAAAAGCGACGCTCCGAGCGCTTTGCCGAAATCGCGAAGCTCGGCATCGAACTTGCCTCCATGCACGAAGCCAGCACAGTACTAAAGTTCCTGGTCAGGCGTGCCGCGGCGATCATGGAAAGCGCCACCTGCACAGTGATGCTGATAGACCCGGCAACAGACGAAGCCGTGCTCGCCGCGCAAACCGGCCTGCCTGAGGACACCCCACCGGAATTGCGCGTTCCACTGGAACTGCCGATCCTGCGTCACTCTATGGAAACCAGCCAGCCGATCATCATCTCCGACATAGATCACGACGCGCCGGCCATGCGCACTGTTCTCGTCCGCCAAGACGTTCGGGCCTTCTTTGCCTATCCACTGATCCGCGAGGGGCGGACGACCGGATTTATCACTTTCAGCAAGCTCACGGTACACACGCCTTCACCCGAGGAGAACGCAGCATGCCAGTTACTGGCCGAGCGCGCCGCTGTCGCGCTGGAGAACGCCCGATTGTTCGAGGAAACGGCGCGCAGCCTGAGACAGGTGCAAACCTTGCACACCATTGACATGACTATCGCCTCCAGCTTTGACCTGCGTCTCACCCTGAACATATTTCTCGAGCAAGCCATGGCGCAACTGAACCTGGATGCGGTTGACATGCTGGTCTATAATCCCCACACCCAAATGCTCGACTATGCCGCCGGGATCGGTTTTCGCACCACTGCCCTACAAGGCACACACCTGCGCCTGGGACAGGGGTATGCCGGCATTGCTGGCTTGGAACGAAAAACCATCCACGTCTCCAATTTACTGGGACACAAGACGGATTTTCTGCGCTCTCCTTACTTCAACGCAGAAGAATTCGACACCTATTTTGGCGTGCCGCTCATCGCCAAAGGACAGGTCAAGGGTGTAATGGAAGTTTTCCATCGTTCTCCATTCCATCCGGAACAGAATTGGATGGATTTCTTGGAGACATTGGCCAAACAGGCTGCCATTGCGATAGATAACGCCACTTTGTTCTCCGATCTGCAAAGCATGAACGCCGAACTGATACTGGCCTACGATACGACCCTCACCGGTTGGTCGAAAGCCCTCGACCTGCGCGACCGGGAGACCGAAGGTCACACCCAGCGTGTCGTCGAAACCACCATCATGTTGGCGCGCGCCATGGGAGTGCCCGAGGCCGATTTGCCAAACATGCGGCGCGGCGCGCTGCTGCACGACATCGGCAAGATGGGCGTCCCCGATAACATCCTGCATAAGCCTGGGCCGCTGACGACTGAAGATTGGTTAACCATGCGGCAGCACCCGGTTTATGCCCGCGAAATGCTCCAGCCCATCACCCATCTACAGTCAGCTACAGACATCCCCTATTACCACCACGAGAGGTGGGATGGCAGCGGCTACCCCAATGGGATGAAAGGCGAGCAGATACCTCTGGCGGCGCGCATCTTCGCCGTTGTGGATGTATTCGACGCCCTCACCTCTGACCGGCCTTACCGCTCCGCCTGGCCGAGAGAAAAGGCGCTGGCCTATAT
>CAYZIQ010000032.1:0-24800 GCA_964478375.1 uncultured Chloroflexus sp.
GCTATCCGTTAATCTTGGTAAACCGAGAGACAGGCTGCCATCCTGGAGAGATGGCGTCCTGTCACTTTCGGTTACAATACACCGGAAGACATGTACCTTAAAAGTCGAATAGCACAAGCACCGAAATTCATCCCTCCAGACTGGACCCCCCACAGTCACAGAAAGGAGGCATGAACATGGCTAGAAGGCGAGGCAACAACGAAGGCAGCCTGTACCACCGCAAGGATGGCCTCTGGTGTGCTCAGGTCAGCTTGACCGGCCGGCGTTTGACCAAGTACGGCAAGACTCAAAAAGAATGCCGCGACTGGATCAAGGAAACGCTGGCCAAGATTGATAACGGCCTGACCTACGAGGGCACGCAGATCACGCTCGAACGTTTCTTCGAAATCTGGCTCAACGGCAAGGAACTTTCCCGAAGACCCGGGACAGTGCTCCAGTACCGAAAGACAGCCGAGGCACACATCCTGCCCATCCTGGGGAAGATGCGACTTCAAGACATCCACCCCGCTCATCTGAAGCAGCTTTACATGCTCAAGAAGGATGAAGGCAGAGGCGCGCGCACGGTCCAGGTGATCCACTCGATCCTGCACTGCGCCCTCAAGCAGGCGGTTCGAGAAGGCATCTTGGGACGTAACCCGGCAGACGCTGTCGAACGCCCAAAAGTCGAGCAGGCGGAACTCCAGATCTTGAACGAAGAGCAGGCCCGCCAATTCCTGATCGCCGCTTCAAGGTCTCCATATGAGACGATCTTCTACTTGGCGCTGACGACCGGAATGCGAAAGGGCGAATTGCTCGGCCTGAAATGGCCGGATTTGGACTGGAACAAGAGTACGCTGCTCGTACAACGGCAATTGCAGCTGATAAAAGGCCGGGGCTTCATCCTTTCACCGCCAAAGACCAGAGCGGGTCGTCGCCAGATCAAATTGGGTCATGGAACGCTGGCTCAGCTCGACGCACATCGAAAGCGGCAGGAACTGGAGAGAGCCGCGGCCGGGGATAATTGGCAGGAGAATGATCTCATCTTCCCCACCACAATTGGCACATTCCTTGACCCGTCGCGGGTCAGCAAAGACTTCAAGCGATTGCTCAAGGAAGTGGGCCTGCCCCTCATCCGCTTCCACGACTTGCGCCACACCTCGATTTCCTTCCTGCTCGATATGGGCACACCGCTTAACACCGTGCAGCGACGCGCCGGTCACTCCAAAGCCAGCGTCACCGCCGATATTTACGGTCACGCGATGGCCCATACGCAGGATGAGGCTGCCGAAAAAATCGAGGAACTGGTGACGCCAATCCCCGTTGAATTGCAGTAGATTTGCAGTAGTACTCGCCTTTCAAAGCCCCGGCATCCCCAAACCCCCACATATGGTGGCACTAAAGGAGACAAAACGCCATATGTGGTGGGACTGGACAGTATGGATGCTATGGAAATGCTGCTGGATAACTCTTAATCAATTGGTTCAGGGTTCAAGTCCCTGGTCGGTCATAGATGCCTCCTTTGGGGGCTTCTACTTTTTTTTTTCGCCAACAATTCGCATGGTATAATTTGCCCGCTTCGCAGGATGAAGCGTACTGGAGAGGTCGCGTAGCCTGGCCTAGCGCGCACGCCTGGAGAGCGTGTTCACCGGAAGGTGACGCGGGTTCAAATCCCGCCCTCTCCGCCAAAGAACCTCCCGTAGTCTAGCGGGAGGTTTCCGTTTTCCAAACTCACCGCTGGGACCGCCGCTTTGGAGGGCGATTTTCCCATGTTATACTTACCGGAAATCCCCGCATCCAGAGCCAACGATGAAACGAACCCACACCTTCCATATTCTTATCGCCTTCTTCTCGATGGCGATTTATCTGACTTTCCTTGTGGGGACTTCGCACGCGATTGCCGCGCCTCAGCCGACCCCAACGCCTCCTATCTCTGCAACCCTTGAACTGACCCCTCCTGCAAACCAATCCCCAACGCTGGACCTGACACCGGGGCCCTCGGCTACTCCCAGCGAAGAGCTGATATCCGCGGATACAACAGGAATTATTGCACTAGCCATCGCCCTGGTCGTGATCGTAGTGTTTGGCGTGTTGTGGGGAGGGCGCTCAACGCCACGAGCGGCAAAACGAAAAGAATAGGGGCGGTGTTACATCTCCCCTATTTGCCCCTGCGCCCTCTTGATCCGTTCGCTCAGCGGTGGGTGGTCGTAGAACATGAACACCACTCAGGCTTCTGGGTCCACCTCGGACAAGTTTTGGTTTGCTAGGCGGATGAAAGCCGAGGAGAAAGCCTCACGCTTACCGGTGACCTGTAAGGCATAATCGTCCGCCATGCGCTCGCGCCAGCGTGAGAAGGCGTTGCCCAACGGCTGCGTGATCAGGCTGAACGCGCCGATCACCAGCCCAAAAGCCGGCAAGCCGGCAATATCCGCTGGGCCGGAGAAACCAAAATAGGCTGCCGCCCAATTCAGACCCAGAGAAGCGAGATAAAGCCCACCCAGAGTCAGGAGGGTCCCGAACGCAATCAAGATAGGGATATCCTTGTGAACATGGTGCCCCAGTTCGTGCGCCAGGACCGTCTCGATCTCGTCCGACATAAACTCGTTGATGAGTGTATCGCCCAGTACGATGCGGCGCGTGTTGCCGATGCCGGTCAGGGCTGCATTGGCGGCCTTCGTCCGCTTGGACATGTCGTACTTGAACACACCGCGCACTTTGGTATGGGCGCGCTCGGCCAGCATCAGTAGGCGTTCTGCCAAGTCAGCATATTCCTCGCCCAGCGGGATAAACTTGTTGAACAGCGGCATGATGAGAATGGACGCCAAGTTTGCCATTAGAACGGTGAAGAACAACATGCCAGCGCCGGCCCACAGCCACCACCACGCGCCAGTCTCGCGTAGCGCAAGGTAGACCAATTCGAGCACGAGAAGTCCCAGTGGCACGCCGATCAGCAGACTTTTTAGCTGATCGGTCACCCATCCTTTCAATGTCTGCGTGGATTGGTCGAAGCGGTGCGGCAGGGTGAAACCGGTGTAGAAGGCCAGCGGCAGATCAATGACAAAATAGATTCCGCCGAAAAGGATAGTGAAGTAGGCGATCAGTAACCAGTTATTCGCAGTGAAGTTGACAAGCCAGGTGCGCAGACTGACGGCCCAGCCCGTGACAAGCCAGACCAGCAGATAGATGGCGCTGAAGGCCAGGTCAACCAGCCACAGCCGCCGTTTGAGACGCGCGTAGATTTTGGCCTGCTTTTGTCGTTCGGGATCGAGGGTGGTCATGATCGTCTCCAAAATCGCAGTAGAGCGATGTGATGTCGCCCCTACAATCTCACAGGATAAACGATTATTTCAACACCAAACAAATCGCATCCAACGCCAGGGTGGAACCATCGGCCATGCTGATGTCGAGGATCTCGACACGGATAGGCCCGGTCACGCCCGCACTGGTCAGGTCGAGGTTGAGCGTGAACGTGCCGGGACCGCCCATTTCTGTTGCGTCCACCATCAGCGGCACCACGGCTACTTCCTCGTTGGCAACGTTGTAAACCCGATAGACCAGCGTGTTTTCGAACGGCGATATGCTGACGTTGCCGGTAACGGTCACCGGATTGGTCACCTCCGCATTACTGGCGGGCGAGGTGATCGTGATGACGCGCTCCGCCCCATTCGAGGCCCTCGATGTGGCGTGCATCAAGAACAAGCCGTTGGTGAAGAGCTGGTAAGCTTGCGTCACGGGCTGGGTCGGGCAGCACAAGGCATCATTTGGACCCTGTACCAGCATGTCGAGCATGACGCGGCCATCCTGAATGGCGAGCGAATTGACCTGCACGCGGTCTCCGAGCTGAGCCACGCCTGCCTGGGCCGGTACGCCGCTTTGATTGACCATCACCACCACTGACTCGAACTGGCCTGTCCCGCCGCCGCTCTCGACCAGGATGACAGCCGCGTCCTCCAGACCATCGCCATTCAAATCGCCGAAGGCAGCCGCTCCGATCAGGTTGGCGGAGTAGATTTCCGCGCCGGAGTCCTCCCGGTAAACGCCATCGGTTAACGTGACCGTGCGCCCGTAGAAGGGGAGCATGTAGGTCGCGTTCTTGAGCATGTCCAGGGTCAGGGGCGGAACAGTGGGGACTGGTGTCGCCGGTTCGGTTGTGGAGACTGGCGGCTCAGCCGTCGGCAAGGGCTGGGACGTCGTCGGCGAAGACAGGCTACAGGCCGAGGTCAGCAGGAGGATTGACAAAACAGGCAGCAGGAATTCGGCGGGTTTCATAGTGTTTTCATGCTGTGGTTAGGGGATGAGAGCCATCCATGTTGCGCCGCCGTCGGTCGTCTTGTAGAGCGAGTAATGCGGCGTGGCGTCGCCGGTCAAGGCCCAGCCGGTGGTCGCGTTGACGAAGTCAATCGTCATCAGCGTATCGGCCACGTTGATATTCGTATTGATCATGTTCCAGGTCATACCGCTGTCGTGCGAAACCTGCATCGTCGGCCCACCGTCCCAAACCCAAACGTCCTGCAAATCGGCGATAGTGTAGTGTCCCCACATGTTGACCGGGAAGGTTGGCGTCCAGGTCGCGCCGCCATCCTGAGTCAGGTAGAAGACGGTGGAGGAATTGGCCGCGTACAAGCCGGCGTGGAAGATGCCATCCATCGAAGAGAAGAAGCGCGGCACATCCGCGGAAGTCATGGCCGTCTCGAAGCCGGCAGGCAGACTGACTTCTTGATGCGCCCAGCTATAGCCTCCATCCTGCGTGCTGAACAGGTAAACGTAGCTGTCCATCGGCACGCTGCCCGTCACCCAGCCATGGGCAGCATCCAGGAAGGTCATGCCGCTTTTCTGCCCGCTCAAGGGCAGACTGCCGCTGGAACCGGCGACGGTCGGGTCGTTGACGTAGACCTGTTTCCAGGTCACGCCCGCATCGGTGGACTGGAAAACCGCCACCGCCTCGGACCCCGCGCCTGCTCCCAGCGCCGCCAGCATCCAGCCAGCTTGAGCGTCCAGAAACTGGAGCGAGCCGCCCGAAAAAGGCACCGCGTTGGACGTCCACGACAATCCGCCGTCGGTGGTGTGGTAGAGCGTGCCGGTGGTGTAATCGGCGGAGGGCAGGACGAACCAGGCTGTGGCTGCGTCCGCAAAGAAGGACGCGCCCAGATATCCAAAGCTGGATACGTCGGCGGGGGTCGCGTTCAACCAGGTCACGCCGCCATCCTCTGTGCGCAAGATGGATGCCTCGCCAGCAGCCCAGCCGCTCATTTCATCCAGCATGTCAATGGACATGAGCGCCGGCGAAGCGACGACCGGCAGCGTGTACGGCGTCTCAGTCGGCGGGATGGAGGTCGCCGTTGCCGGGAGGGGTGTAATGGTAAAGGTGGGCGAAGCAATGTTGGGCACCAGACTGGGGGCCACGCTGCCGGGCGGCAGCGGGTTGACCTGCCACAGCGGGCCGCAGGCGGAAAGTGCAGCAATCAAAAGTAGGCCAAAAACGAGTTTAGTTTTCACAGTTGATCCTTTCGGACCTCTATCCCCTCCCCAGCACCCCTCCCCTTTCCCCCTTTGGGGAAAAGAGAGGGGTTGGGGGTGAGGTAAGAGGTCATCCAATCCATTCCACAATCGTCGCTTCGCCCTGCCCAACACCCACGCACAGGGCGGCAAGTCCATAGTAGGGGCGGGGTCCATCCCCGCCCCGAGAGCGGCGTTTCATCTCATGCAGCAGCGTGGTCAGGATGCGCGCCCCGGAGCAGCCCAGTGGGTGGCCGAGCGCCACCGCCCCGCCGTTGACGTTGACGATCTCCGGGTCGAGGCCCAGTTCCTGGATCACCGCCAGCGACTGGACAGCGAAGGCCTCGTTCAGTTCGACCAGCGCAATATCCTGCAATGTAAGACCAGCGCGCGTCAGGGCTTTGTGCGTCGCGCCGACCGGGCCCAGTCCCATGATGCGCGGCGGGACGCCGGCTGCCGCTGAGGCCAGGATGCGCGCCATCGGCTTGAGGTCTAGCTCTCTGGCTTTCTCCTCGCTCATGATCAGCAGTGCGGCCGCGCCGTCGTTCAGGCCGGAGGAGTTACCCGCCGTGACCGTCCCGCCCTCACGGAAGGCCGGGCGCAGTCGGGCGAGCGATTCCAGGGTCGTGTCGCGGCGCGGGCGCTCGTCAGTGTCCACGATCTTCGGCTCGCCCTTGCGCTGTAGGATCGTGACCGGCACGATCTCCTCAGCGAACTTGCCGCTGTCAATGGCGGCAAGGGCCCGTTGGTGTGAGCGCAGGGCAAAAGCGTCCTGCATTTCGCGCGTGATCTCCGGCTTCATGGCGGCGATGTTCTCGGCCGTTTCACCCATTTGCTCGGTGCCATACATTTCTTTCATCTTCAGGTTGGGATAGCGCCAGCCCAGGGCGGTATCCCAGGCAGTCAGGTTGCCCCAAGGATAACCTTGCTCAGCCTTCGGGAAAGAGTATGGGGCGCGGGACATATTTTCCACGCCACCAGCGATGAACACGTCACCTTCGCCGCAGCGGATGGCGCGCGCCGCCTGATTGACAGCGTTCAGCCCGGAGGCGCACAGCCGGTTGAAGGTCACGCCGGCCACTTCGACCGGCAGTCCCGCCAGCAGCAGCGCCATGCGCGCCACATTGCGGTTGTCCTCCCCGGCTTGGTTGGCGCAGCCCAGGTAGACTTCCTCGACCAGCGCCGGGTCAAGCTTGTTGCGTACGAGAATGGCTTTGATCACGTGCGCGGCCAGATCGTCCGTGCGGACGGCAGCCAGCGCGCCCCCCAACGCGCCGATGGGCGTACGGATCGCGTCTATAATGACAGGAGTAGGCATATCAGTCTCCAGTGTTCAGTGGTCAGTGCTCAGTAAAAAGTGGCAGACCGATTTTACCACTGAGACGCAACCGTAAGCCGCGTCCCCTTTATTCCGGAGAACGCGGATATTTTGCCTTTACAAGGCAGTAAGGTGAATCCACCCGAACGAGTCGTTGTTGTATAATGATACGCGTGACAGCGAACACTCCCCTAGAACTCGACGATTCTTTCGAGGAGCATGTCGCCACTCTTTATAGCGAGCTTGAGCAGGCGATCAAGTGGGACCGGCCTTCGATCCTTCTCGCCATCTATTCCTCAGAGTTCATCCGCGCCGACGCAGAAGAAACGTTGACGGCCGAACTAAATAAACTCGGGCAGACCGTCACCCATTACCGTGTCAGCGGCCAAGATAATGCCGACATCGCCCTCAGCCTGTCTCAGCAACCCAATAGTGACCGTACCGTTTTCTTTGTCTCAGGCCTGCGATGGGGAGGCGGGGAAGATGGGGGAAATGCTTATCGCGCCTTGAACTACCGCCGTGAATATTTCGTGGATTATCGCATCCGAGTCATATTTTGGATTTCAGAAGAGGAAGCCGTTGCCTTGCCAACCCTCGCACCAGATTTTTGGGCTTTCCGGCATCGGGTCATCGAATTCTTCGAGCTGCCTGCGCCGAAACGTGCCGCCGAGATCGAAGATGAGTTGTATTGGGCCAGCAACGAGGAAAGGGCACTGCGACAGGATACGGATTCCAAAATAGCTTATCGGGAAGCATTGCTGAAGAATTTCGATGAGACAAAGGAAACGCTGGCGACGCGCGCTGAATTGCTTAGGTCATTAGCCGATTTATACTGGGTCAAGCGTGATTACGAAAAATCGGCCGACCTATGGCGACAAATCCGCCGTCTGGCGGAACGCCTGAAGGATACCCGTTTGCGGGTTGCCTGTTACATCGGCCTGGGAAATATCTATCGCACCATCGGCTGGTACAAGCGGGGGACGACGGCCTTCCTGCGCGCCATCGAGCTTGATCCCACCTCTATCCCAGCTTACACCGGTCTCGGCATTGTGCATCGAATCCTGGGAAGGTATGATGAGGCGATCAATATCTATCAGCAGGCTATTGAGCGGAATGCTAATGAGGCCTCCCCCTACAACGGGCTGGGCTGGGCCTTTCTTGTCCTTGGGCGGCATAACGAGGCCCGCAATGCGTTTCTGCACGCCATCGAATTGGACCCAAAATATATTTCCGCCTGGAATGGCTTAGGTAAGGCCTATGCCAGCATTGGCCGCTATGATGAGGCCATTGCGGCTTTCCGCCAGGCGATCAAGCGCGATCCCAGTTTTACATTTTCCTGGAATGGCCTGGGCAACATTCTCATGGAACTGGGGAATGTCAACGATGCGGTCAGGGCATTCAAAGAAGCCATCAAGGTTGCTCCCCAAACCGCCTCTTCCTGGAATGGGTTAGGGAGCGTTTACACACGACTTGACCAGCCCGCAGAAGCCATTGCCGCTTTCGAACGCGCAATCGAGTTGGAGCCTCAATCTGCCGAGGCGTACAATGGGTTGGGTTTCGCCTATGCCTGTCAAGGACGCGCCGAAGAGGCGATTGCTAGCTATCTAAAAGCAATCGAACTGGATGGAAAATATGCCCTTCCTCACTACAATCTGGGAAAGATTTACAGTCACCTTGGACGGGATGAGGAGGCCATCGCGTCGTTCCAAAGAGCGATTCGACTCGGCCCCGGGTCCGGGAGCGCGCACGTGGCCCTGGCAGCCTGTCATCGAAAACGAGGAAAATCGGCTGAGGCCAAAAAACAGCTCGCCATCGCCCGACAATTGATTGAAAAGGAAAAGGAGTACGGCCGCGCCTTGTACGCATCCGTTTGTGGGCAAACGGACGAGGCACTGGAAATCCTGCGCACCGCGCTGAACAAAAAACAAATGCCGCCCACTTGGGTTCGTCGCGACCCGGATTTCGACTTTATTCGCGACGAGCCGCGCTTCCAGAAACTGGTAGAGGATGAGTCATGAGCGTGTCACTCAATGATAGTTTGATTATTCTTACCATCGGAATCGCGATAATCATTATCCTGATTTCGTTGCGCAGGCGAAACGCGCCTGGAGCGACCAATCCCCAGAGACGGAAGTCATTTTATACTTCGTTGCTCAAGGGGCACATACATACTGAAGCACGCCTCCGCAAAGTCAATAATCATCCACTAAAACAGAGGAGGAAAAATGTTATACTAGAGATTGAAGATGACGGGTGCGGATTTGACCCCGAGGCAGTTGATCAACATGGGATGGGATTACGAAATATGCGAGAACGAGCATCCCTAATAGGCGGAAGATTTAACATACTCTCGGCCCCTGGGGAAGGCACAAGAGTTGTTGTACCCATTAGCAAGGACAAATTTCATAAAAAGAGCTTAAGTTGCGGTGAATATGGAAAAGATACGTGTACTTGTGGCTGATGATCAAAATGTGGTTCGAGAAGGATTTGTTGCAATCCTCTCGTACCAAACGGATATCGAAGTGGTTGGACAAGCAGACGACGGGATCCAAGCTCTTAAATTGGTTAAAGAAACGCACCCAGATGTTGTCTTACTTGACCTGGTTATGCCCCGGCAGGACGGCTTGACGACCATTCCGATGATCAAAGAAATAGCCCCAGAAACAAAAATATTGGTGCTTACCAGCTTTGCCGAGGGTGATCGCGTCTTTCAAGCAATAAAGTCCGGAGCCACAGGATACTTGCTCAAGGATGCCACACGCGAGCAATTAGTACAAGCCATCCGAGATGTGGCTCAAGGCCTGGCCTCTCTACAACCTTCTATCGCGGTCAAGGTGATCCATGAAATTACCCACCCAGAGAAGCTGTTATATACAGCTGATCCGCTTACCCCGCGCGAGTTAGACACCTTGCGTTTAATCGCACGCGGGCTCACTAACCAAGAAATTGCACAAGAACTCAATGTTCACGAACGCACAGTCGCGAAAAAAGTAAGTAGTATCCTGGCCAAACTTCAATTGGCAAATCGTACCCAAGCCGCCCTCTATGCATTACGCAAGGGTCTGGATGAACCGGCCGATGAATAGGGCGTGCAATACCTGGCAGAATCGAACAAGTGAGCGATTAACATCGCCAAGAATGCGCTAATACGAAACTAAATATGGATAGATGTTTGTCGAAGCCTTTTTGATGATTGAAGATCCAGCTATCCCGAAAGGAGCCAAAGTCATCTCTATACAGTCAACCCAATTATCAAGGTGCTGGGGTCATAATTTCGTCGCTGGAGAACCGATGGTCAACAAACAATTATTGATCAGCACAACGGTCTAGGTAAACTCAGGCGAAAACCTTGTAAGTTGTGTAGGTAATGAACACAGAAACGTTCAACCGCATTGTCATCTTACTTCTGGTCACCGGAATCGCTGTAATCGTCCTCATTGTCTCGATCAAGAGGCGAGCCAGCCCCGGTTCTACTAGCCTGATTGTCTTCGCTCTGTCATTATTTTTCTGGACAACGACGTATCTGCTACTTTCAACTGGCATTACACCGCTTAAACTTCCCTGGCTGAGATTCATATATGCATTCGCGACTATAACACCGACAGCTTTATTAACCTTCGCCCTCGAGTTCACAAATCGGAAACACTTACTGACATGGTTGAGTACAGCCTTATTGGCTGTAGAACCTACGACTTTTCAGGTGCTTCTTTGGACTGATCAAACTCATGATTTATCCAGCGCCGCGAATGGGGTGGGGGCAGCTCAAATAATAGTACTTAGAAGTCCTTTGCTATGGTTAGATATAATCTATTCCAATAGCCTGGTTTTAATAGCCACATTTCTATTAGTGCGGGCCTTTATTCATAGACCAAAACAATACCGACATCAATCCAGTATACCCTTGATGGGTTTGCCCGTACTCATCCTTATCAAAATTGCTAGTTTTGCCGGCCTAACTCCCATTCACAACTTTGACCTAACACTGGTTGCTTTCTCTATCACGGGTCTGACCTTCTCATATGCACTCTCCCACTCTAACCTGCTTGACTTTGGTGCCGTCGTTCGAGATGTCGTTGTAGAACAAATGAGAGATGGGTGGATAATACTAAACACGCAGAATCATATCGTTGACCTAAACCCGGTAGCAGAGGAAGTGCTCGGCTTATCGCGGGATAAGGTCTACGATCAATCTGCCGACAAAATCTTAGGTGACTTACGAAGTGTAATTGGGGGGGAAGGAAACAGGAAAGAATTGGTTATAAATAAGAGTATAAGAATGCGAAATGGCTTGCATTATTTTAATATTGGCCGCTCTTTTTTGACTGATCAGTCCGGAAATTATATTGGGCAGGTTCTTATTTTGCGCGATACTACTAACCACAGAAAAGCGGAAGAAGCAAGGCAAAAATCATATGTAAACTTGTTAAGCCAATTGCGTTCGATTTCCAATGCTGCCAACCAGACACTGAATTTGAAGGATTTCTTAGCGGCGTCTATCCACCAATTGGTCTCTTCATTCCATAGCGTATCGGGGGTTATCTTCCTCTTGGATGAACATGAAAATGAATCTGTAATGCGCAGGCTATCAATGATCGCTCATTATGGTCTGCCAGCTCAAGCTATTGACAGTATGTCTTCCTTACCGTTATCAAACGATCTGGTTGCATGGATTCTTGAGCACAAAGAGCCATTGTTAATACCAAATATTGGCTCTGCTCTGCGCGTTCCCGAGTTTATGAAGCAATTGGGTCGCGCGGCTCTTTTGTCAGTCCCGATATTGACAGAGAATCAGGTGCTGGGCGCGATATGTTTATTCCGGACAGAAGGGCCTATCTATCAAAGATATGAAATCATCAATATGACCACAATATCGGAAGAAATAACAACATTTATACGGGGCGACCGCCAGCGCCAATCGGTGATAGCCTTGGCAGAGCGACAGCGCTTGGTGCGTGACCTGCATGACTCTATCTCACATAATCTGTACGGAGTGGTCGCTTTGACCGAAGCGGCACAAGCGGGACTGGAGGCTAGATCCCTCGAGGATCAGGCCGAGGTTTTGTCACGAATCGGTGAAACCGCACGGCTAGCTGTCAAGGAGATGCGTCTCTTCCTCCATGAATTGCAACCAGCTGATTTGGTACATGAAGGTCTTGTTTCAGCTTTACATCAGCGTTTGGAAGCTGTTGAAGGCCGCTCCAATGTCAAAGCTTATTTGGTAACAAACTATAGTGGTTCACTACCCTTACGAAAGGAAGTGATGCTGTATTACATAGCTCAAGAAGCACTGAATAATGTATTAAGACACTCTAATGCCAAATCCGTAACTGTTCGATTGAAGCAGACAAGGGGAAATGTCATACTTGAGGTTGAAGATTTCGGATGCGGTTTTGACCCTACGCAGGTAAGTAACGAAGGTATGGGATTACGAAACATGCGAGAACGAGCCTCTCTTGCCGGCGGAAAATTTAAGGTTATTTCAAACCCCGGGAAGGGTACCAAGGTTATTGTAGCCATACAGAGAGACGGGATTTGAACAAAGAAAATCTAAATTAACGTGAGTTACAGATAAGGGGCGGGGCACATAATATTATAGTGAACTTTTCCGCGGCTAAAGTGAGGGGAAAGCTACAAGCCTCAGTTCATTTTTGTTTCCATTCAACAGGTGATGCGCATGGCTCACAGCCACAAATGGCCTTATAGCCTTTTCCGATCAGGTGTACAATTTTCTCCACCGCTGCTCATCACCGGGGCTCCTTTGATTTTTTGATGCCCCCAATTATGCTACTTGATGAGTCCCTGCTTTCAAAGTTCTGTCAGTAAATCAGTTGTCGAGACGAAAGAAAAAACACCCGGCCTACAAATGCCGAGCAAACTCACCCCCAAGATCATTCTCGAAGGCACTCGCCTGACGCTCAAGACCGAGATCGCCCTTGCCTTGAACGAACATCCGCGCATCGTCGGGCCACGCAAATATCGCTATCATTCCCCGCTCATCTCAGCGGAATGGTGCGCCTTCACGAATTTTCCTTGGGGCCGTGGACTGATCAACTTTGAACCGCAGGAGGAGTCCTTGGCGATGGAAACGTACCGGACCTGGGTACGGCTCTTCGAGCTTCAGCGTTACTACTCCTGGATCATTGACCGTTTCCATCTCTCGACGCGCGCTTACCAGCTAAAAACTTTCGGCAAGGATTACGATTTCCGCTGGCTGGAGGAACGGCTGAACGCGCTCGGTTTTCACCTCATTTTTGTCACGCGCCAGCCAGAGTCTTTCGAGGCGGCACGGATGGAACGGCTCAAGGTTTCGGGCAATCCGTGCCAATACGATAACCTGCAACCCTTCATCGAGGAGCAGAAGCTGATGCGGCGGCTGGTGGGTGAATCCATCTTGCCAAAGCTGGAGTTGGATATTTCCGACGGCGATGTCCCCCGCGCTTGCGAACAAATCACTGACTGGCTGGAATCCACCGGCGGGTTGTGGATGAAATGAGGAGTAAAGAGATGCACGAACTTATTATCCTCTTCAAGCCGCCTGACGATGAGCAAACCTTTCAGCTGAACTGGCAGAAGTTCCTCGGCCTGGCTGAGAAGATGCCCAGCCTGCGGCGCGAGACTATCGGTCGCGTGGAACGGACGCTTTTCGGTAACCCTGAAAGCGGGTACACGCTGGTGCATGAGCTGCTGTTCGATTCGAAAGAAGCGTTGGAGGCGGCCATGGCCTCCCCCGAGGGGCAAGCTGCCGGGAAATTTTTGCAATCGTTTACGGGTGGGAGAGTGGTATTGCTAATTGCTGAACACCTGGAGGCGGGAGAGAAAGAATTCGTAAAACGTGAAACGTAAAGCGATTACGAATTACGCATCACGTTTTATTCTTTCTTCGGCGGCGCGGCGGGACCGTAATCCAGCACTTCGCGCACCTGGCTATTAGGCTGCGCCGGGCCGATGATCCCCTTTTCTTCCATCGTGTCCACCAAGCGCGCGGCGCGCGTGTAACCGATGCGCAGACGGCGTTGCAGCATCGAGATTGAGGCGCGCCCCTCGCGCCGCACGAGCGCGATAGCATCCTTCAGCAGTGGATCGCCTTTCTCAACCGGCAGCATATCCTCGAACATCGGCACCTGCGTGCCCCCGAAGTTCGAGGAATTGAGAGGCATCCCCAGCGGGACAGTATCCACCGGGCCGCCAGCTGCGGCAGCCAGCGGGCTGCCCTGTCCAGCCAGGTTACGCCAGTATTCCACCAAACGCTGGATCTCTATATCCGAGACGAACACCCCTTGCAAGCGCACCGGTGAGGGAGAATCCGGCGCCTGGAAGAGCATGTCGCCGCGCCCGAGCAGACGCTCGGCACCGGGTTGGTCGAGGATCACGCGGCTGTCCACGCCGGAGGCGACGGCGAAAGCGACTCGCGCCGGAAAGTTGGCCTTGATCAGCCCGGTAACCACGTCCACCGAGGGGCGCTGCGTAGCGATGATCAGATGGATGCCGGTGGCACGCGCCAGTTGCGCCAGGCGGGTGATGGTGCGTTCGCTCTCGTCCGGCGCGATCATCATCAGGTCAGCCAACTCGTCAATCACCACCACCAGAAAAGGCAACTTTTTGCCACCCTGCGCTGCCATACGGGCGTTATAGTCATCAATGTTGCGCGCTCCAATCTGGGCGAACTTATGATAGCGGTTATCCATTTCCCGCGTCATCCATTGCAGCGCGCCGACCACACGCTCGATCTCCACCACCACCGGCGCCAGCAGGTGCGGGATGCCGTTGTAACTGGTCAGCTCCACCCGCTTCGGGTCAACCAAGATCAGGCGCAGATCGTCGGGAGTGTTGTGGAGCAGGAGACAGGTCAGGATGGAATTGACGCACACCGATTTGCCTGAGCCAGTCGTCCCGGCGATCAGCAGGTGCGGCATGGAGGCCAGGTCCGCAACGATCGGGTGTCCGGCCACGTCCTTGCCCAGCGAGAACTTCAGCGGCGCACGCCTGCGCTGGAAAACCTCGGATTCGACCACCTCCCTCAGCGTAACCAGGGTCATCTCTTCGTTGGGCACCTCGATGCCGACGTAGTTCCGCCCTGGCACCGGGGCCTGGATGCGGATGCGCTGCGCGGCCAACGCCAGGGCCAGGTCATCGGCTAGAGAGACAATCTTGGAGACGCGCACGCGCGTCCGCCCGTTGCGCGTCTCGATGAACTGCGGCTCGACGCCGAACATGGTGATGACCGGGCCGCGGCTGATTTCGATCACCTGGCTGGGCGCGCCGAAGGAAGTCAACGTCTCTTCGATCAGCCGGGCACGCGTCTCGACGTACTCCTCGTTGACGGCTGGCGTCACGCCGACTTCCAGGATAGTTTTGATGTCGGGCAGCGCCCAGGGGACGACCGGCTGGCTGGACAGGCCGGTTTTGACCGTCACAGCTGGTATCGGTGGCGTTATTCCCGGCGTGTTGGGCAGGTGCGGGATGGGCATGAAGTCATCCGACGGCGATTCGGGCGGGGCAAGTGCTGTAGATGTAAGGGAGGATTTCGCAAGGTTTTTTTTCAGTTTCTGGCGACCTTTTTCGATCAGCGGACCAGTCCACTGGAACAGCTCCTGCACTGAAAGGTCGAGGGTCATGGTCAGGGAGATGATGAACCAAGCGAGGACAGCGATGACCGCCCCCGCACTGCCCAATCCGCTGATCATGCCTTGCAGGATCAGGCTGCCCACGAAGCCGCCCCCTTTTCCAGCCGAGGCAATTTCATTGGCTTGAGCCGCCGGCCCGGCAAGCCCATGCAGGATGACCAGCAGGTTGACAAACAGCAGGAGGATGCCGACGATGCGCTCGACGGACAACTGCGGCAATCGCTCGACGTTGCGCGCCACCAGCCATGCGCCAAGAATGATCAACCCGAGAGGCAGGATGTAAGTACCCCGGCCGAAGATGAGCGAAAGCCCCCTGACCCAGGAACCAGTCAACCCGCTGCGATTGGCCGAGAACAGGCTCAGCACCGTCAGCAGACCGACCAGCGCCAGCACGATGCCGATCAGGTCAATTTTGCGCTCAGGCGAGAGACCGCCGAGCAGCGAAGGCGAGGGAGGCGCCTGCCGCCGCGAGCTGGCGCGCGCTGGCTGTGCGCCGCGCGGAGAGATGCTTCCCCCGCGGGAAGATCCCTTGCTTTTACTGCGTGAAGAACTGCGTTTGGTGTGCGTGATGGGCATGGCGGTTTCATTATAGCACAAATGGTCTAAGCCCCCTTTCATCTCCCCAGGTTCTCTGGAAATTGCCATTGTGGGGAAGTATATATGGGGGAGGCCGAGCGGGGGCAGGGTATAATTACCCCGATGTTCGAAATCGTCTTCCTCGGCACATCGGCATCCGCTCCATCGGCGCGGCGCGGGCTTTCAGCGCAGATCGTCAAACACGATGAGTTCCGCTTTTTGATTGACTGCGGTGAAGGCACCCAGCGCCAGATTTTGCAATCGGGGCTTGGTTTCAAGCACCTCAACCACATCCTCGTCACCCACGGTCACCTCGATCACATCCTTGGCTTGGCCGGTCTGCTATCCACTTTCATGCGCTGGGAGACGATTGACGAGTTGAACATCTACAGTGGGCGTTGGGCGCTTGATCGTATCCACGATCTGCTCTACGGCGTTGTCTTGCGCGGCGCGCAGCCGCCATTGAAGCTTCAAATGCACGAGATTTTGCCAGGGGTTTTTTTTGAGGCGGATGACTTCACGATCACGGCTTTTCCTGTCCATCATCGGGGATCAGAATGCCTGGGTTTCAAGTTCGAGGAAAAGTCCCATCGTCCATTCTTGCCGGAAAATGCGGAGGAACTGGGCGTCCCGCCCGGCCCGCAGCGGCGTGACTTGGTGAACGGCAAAGTCATCACCCTGGCGGATGGTCGCCGCGTCAGGCCGGACGAGGTGCTTGGTCCGCTCAAACCTGGGGTCCGGTTCGTGCACGTGGGCGATGCGGGCCGCACCGAGGACTTGGTGGAGGCCTGTCGCCAGGCGGACGCGCTGGTCATCGAGTCCACTTATCTGGAATCCGAGGCCGAGATGGCCCGACAGTTCTCGCACCTGACGGTCAAACAGGCCGCGGAGTTGGCGGTCGAGGCTGGCGTCCGGCAATTGATCTTGACCCACATTTCGCGCCGCTACCGGGAGAAAGACGTGTTGTCCGAGGCCCAGGCTCTCTTCTCGAATGTCAGCGTGGCGCGAGATTTCGATGTGTATCAGATAAAGCAATCCTTCGATGTGCTCGAGGCAGCGTCTTCGCCGGCGAGGCTTCGCCGCGAGCGTCCGTACTGAGCGAAGTGCTCAGCCGAGCAGAAGGCGGCTTGAGCTTGTTTTACATGAGGTTTTTCCGTATGGGCAAAGATTTTACGATTGGCATCCTTACCTCCGGTGGTGACTCGCCGGGAATGAATCCATGTATCCGCGCGGTGGTGCGTACAGCGAGCGCCAGTAATGCCCAGGTGATGGGGGTGATGGACGGCTACGAAGGTCTGATCAACGGCGAGATCCGCCCGCTCGGCGTGCGGGACGTAGGCGGCATCCTCCAGCGCGGCGGGACGATCCTGCAAACACGCCGCAGCGCCCGCTTCCTGGAGGCGAAATACCAGCGCGAAGCCATCCGCAATATGAATAGCGTGGGCATGGATGGCTTGATCGTTGTCGGCGGGGAGGGTTCGCTCAAGGGCGCCCACGCCCTGGCAGGGCAAGGTGTGAAAGTGATTGGCGTCCCGGCCAGCATTGATAATGATGTCTGGGGGACAGACATGGCGATTGGCGTGGATACGGCGATGAATACCATCGTGGAGGCGGTGGACAAGTTGCGTGACACGGCCTCCTCACACGGGCGGGCTTTCTTGATCGAGACGATGGGGCGCGGCTGCGGCTACCTGGCCGTGATGGCCGGCATCGTCTGCGGCGCGGAGATGGTGCTCATCCCCGAAGTGCCGGTGACTGTCGAAGAGGTGGCAAAAGCTGTCGAGGATGCCTACATGCGAGGCAAAACACACGCCATTATCGTCGTTGCTAAAGGCGCCAATACCAAAACGAACGAACTGGCCGCGGCGCTGGAGGCGAAGGATGTCGGCTTCACGACGCGCGTTACCATCCTGGGTCACATCCAGCGCGGCGGCTCGCCGACGGCATTCGACCGGATGCTGGCCTCGCGCCTGGGCGTCAAGGCGGTGCAGGCGTTGCTGACAGGCGAGTCGGATGTCATGGTTGGCTTGCAAGGGCGAGAGGTTGGGCTGGTTCCCCTGGCCGAGATCATCGGAAAGTCACGCACGGTCAGCACGGAATATATCGAAATGGCGAGGACATTGGCGCGGTAGGGAAAAAAGAAATTACCTCCTTTCCATTTGCTATATAATAACCCATGTGAGGAGTGGATGATCTCAGCAAAGATAAGTCGAACTGTTCGGAAGTGCAAAACTACCCTTTCCGCTTATTATGGCAAACGGCTGAAAGGCGTAATCCTTTATGGTTCGGTGGCACGCGGACAAGCTTCGCCGCTCAGCGATATTGACTTGCTCGTCCTGCTCACCCCGCCGCTCGACTATGCTGCCGAACTACGCCGCATCGTAGATTTGCTTTACCCCATCCAACTTGAAACTGAACAATTGATTTCCGCCAAGCCCGCACTGGCTAGTGATTATGAACTGGGAAGCATCTCGCTTTACCGCAATGCCCAACGAGAAGGGGTCGCGGTGTGAACTCTGAGCACCTGGCCGAAATTACAGCTAATCTTGAGCGGGCCGAAAAATCCCTGCGTGCAGCCAAAGAATTGCTGGATGATGGTTATCAGGATTTTGCTGCCTCACGTGCCTATTATGCCGCATTCTATTCAGCCAGCGCGCTCCTGTTAGACGCGGGATTCGAATCCGGGAAACATAGCGGCGTCATTGCACTGTTTCATCAGCATTTTGTCAAAACAGGGAGACTGGACAAAGAGCAGGGCAAGAATCTGAATTGGCTGTTCGAGCTGCGTAGTGTGGGCGATTATGGGGCTGTAATGCATGTAACGCAGGAAGAGGCTCTTCAAGCGATTCAAGTTGCAGAGGGTTTCTTACAGGCGATAAAAACCTTGCTGAAGAGGTAATGAGTTCATTGCCCATCAGCCATCCGCCATCAAATCCAAGTCGGTTCTTCGTACCTCCCAAACACTCCCCTCATCACCTCGATAATTTCGCCCAACGTGGCATACGCCCGCACGCAGTCGAGAATATAGGGCATGGTATTTTCCGCGCCCTGGCAGGCGAGGCGTAACCTGTCCAGCGTCTGCCCGAGGCGGGCGTTGTCGCGGCTCTTGCGGATTTCCGCCAGACGGTTGGCTTGCCGCTCGTAACCCTGCGGATCCATTTCAAGCAGCGGAATGGCCAGCGGCTTGTCCTCGGCGTAGGCGTTGACGCCCACGATCTTGCGAATCCCTTCGTCAATCTCACGCTGGTAACGATAAGCGGAATCCGCAATCTCGGTCTGGAAGAAGCCTCTTTGGATGGCTGGTAGAACACCCCCCAGGTCTGTAATGCGGCGGAAGTAATCGTAGGCCTGGGTCTCGATGCGTTTCGTCTGTGCCTCGACGAAGAACGAACCGCCCAACGGGTCAATCGTATTCGCTACGCCGGATTCCTCAGCGATGATCTGCTGCGTGCGCAAGGCAATGGTGGCGGCCGATTGGGAGGGCAAGGCCAGGGCCTCGTCGAGGGAATTGGTATGCAGGCTCTGGGTCCCGCCGAGCACCGCTGCCAGGGCCTGGATGGCGACACGCACCACGTTGATCTCCGGCTGTTGGGCGGTCAGCGAGCAGCCGGCCGTCTGCGTGTGGAAGCGCATCAGCCAGGAGCGCGGGTTTTTCGCGCCGAAGGTTTCCTTCATCTCATGCGCCCAGATGCGGCGCGCGGCGCGGTACTTGGCGATCTCCTCGAAGAAGTCGTTGTGGGCATTGAAGAAGAACGACAGGCGCGGGGCGAAGTCGTCAGCGTCCAGCCCGCGCTGCAACGCCCAGCGGGTGTATTCCATCCCATCGGAGAGAGTGAAGGCCAGTTCCTGGGCAGCGGTCGCGCCGGCTTCACGGATGTGATAGCCGGAGATGGAAATGGTGTTCCACTGCGGGACGGTCGTCGAGCCGAACTCGATGGTATCCACCACCAAGCGCATCGAAGGCTCCGGCGGGAAGATGTACTCTTTCTGGGCAATGTATTCTTTCAGGATGTCGTTCTGGATGGTGCCGCGCAGTTGGTCGGGGCGCACACCCTGTTTCTCGGCAGCGGCGATGTACATGGCCCAAATGATCGCCGCCGGTGAGTTGATGGTCATGCTGGTAGAGACCTTGTTCAGCGGAATATCTGCCAGTAAGATCTCCATATCCTTGAGCGAGGAGACCGCCACGCCGCATTTGCCGAATTCGCCCAGCGCCTCGGGGGCGTCGCTGTCGTAGCCCATCAGGGTCGGCAGGTCGAAGGCGATGGAGAGGCCAGTCTGACCCTGTTCGAGCAGATACTTGAAGCGGGCGTTGGTCTCCTCGGCGGTGCCGAAACCGGCAAACATGCGCATCGTCCACAGCTTGCCGCGATACAGCGTCGGGTGGACGCCGCGCGTGAAGGGATACTCGCCTGGCAGGCCGAGGTCGCGCTCGTAATCTATATCGGAGATGTCGAGGGGAGTACAGAGGCGTTCTACCGGTTCGGAGGAGGTGGAGATGAAGTGATCCTGCCGTTCAGGCATGTTCGCCAGCGTCTTTTGCAGGCTGTTCTTCTCCCACGTTTCCAGTGACTGGCGCAATTGGTCGAGTTTTTGGCGGTCGTACATGACTTACTCCTTGGGGGCTGTATCTGGCAAGATTATAACCTATCCTCCTGACCTCCTTCCCCTGTATGGGAAGGGGGAACGGAGGTCAAGTCAATTTCTGGTATACTCCTCTCATGCCCCGTTTCGAAATTGACCTCAACCCCGTCGCCCACATCACGGCAGACGCCATCGGCGCTCCCGGCCAACGCGTCTTCTACATCCAGGGCTGGCGGGAGAGCGATCCCCAGCCGGTGACGATCATCATCGAGAAGATCCAGCTCCAGTCGCTGGCTGTGGGCGTCGAGCAATTCCTGGCCGAAATTGCCAGACAGAATCCCAGCCTGCCGCAAGCCTCAGCGGATTACCTCGAAGCACAGATGCGAATCAGCCCGCCAGTTGACCCACTTTTTCGCGTTGGGGAGATCGGCATAGGCTATGACCGCGACCGTGACTTGGTCGTCCTGCTGGCGCGCGAGATCGTTCTCGAAGAGGCCGAGCCAGAGGCAGCGGCTGTCGTCCGCTTCTGGTGCACCCGCTCCCAATTGCGCGCCATGGCCCACTGGGGTGCGGAAGTGACCAGCCGTGGGCGGCCGCTCTGCCCGCAGTGCGGGCAACCCATGGAGCCGGAGGGGCATTTTTGTCCTAAGAAGAATGGACACAAAAAGCAGTAATCAGGAAGCAGGGATCAGTTGTCAGTGAACGGCAAGTTGAAACAGGCCTTGGAGAATGGAAAAATTGTCCTCCAGGGTCAGTTTTTACTTGGCTCGAATTACACTTTCCTCGTTAAAATCCAGTATGAGGGGCAGACAATCCCCGCCGTTTACAAGCCGCAACGCGGCGAAAACCCACTGTGGGATTTTCCCGAGGCCTCCCTGGCCGGACGCGAGGTAGCAGCATACATGGTCAGCGAGGCAATGGGGTTGGGCTTCGTTCCCCTCACCGTGCTACGCGCGGACGGTCCCTTCGGCCCTGGCTCACTTCAGCAGTTCATCGAGTACGACCCCAACTACCACTATTTCACTTTTACCAAGAGCGACCGTCAACGCCTGCGCCCGGTTGCCCTCTTCGATTTTCTGGTCAACAACGCCGACCGCAAGGGCAGCCATCTTCTCATCGAAAAAGGTACGAACAAGCTCTGGCTGATTGACCACGGCCTGTGCTTTCACGCCGAGGACAAGCTGCGCACAGTGATCTGGGACTTTGCCGGAGAGCCTATCCCTGATGAACTGCTCGCCGCCCTGCAATCCTTTCGCTCCACTCTCCTCCCTCCACCCTCCTCGCTCCACCCTTCGCTGCACTCCCTGGCCTGCCGGCTAGGGCAGGCAGGGCAGGCTGCCTCGCTCACCACAGTTCTCACCTCTGCCGAAATCGCCGCCCTCGCCGTGCGGGCTGATCATTTGCTTGCCCATCCGGTCTTTCCCTACCCTCCGGAAGACAGACGCGCGTTTCCCTATCCGCCGCTGTGAGAGGTAAGTAGCAAGTACCCAATTCGATGTACAATAAATGGAGATCGGAGGAGATATGCCCAAAGTGACAACCCAACAACTCCTGGATACCTTGCAAACTGGCTGGGGACAGTATGCTGCCGGGTTCAAGCGTCTATCCCCGGCGGAGCGGACCGCCTTCTTGCAGAAACAGGGCTACCCGCGTTTTCACGACTTGCTGGCCCACGTCTGCGCCTGGTGGGAGGAGACGCTGGAGGTTGTGACCTCCATCCTGGAGGCCAGGGAGTCGCCGCAGAAACGCTACGATGTGGATGCTTTCAACGCCGCGGCGGTCGCCAAATACCAGGATTGGAAAGAGAGCGACTTGCTGACCCACTACGAAAACCTGCGCGAGGCCTTGCTCTACCTGGTGGCCGAGCTGCCCGAAGAGGCGTTGAAAAACCGGCGCATTGCAGGATGGCTGCACGCCAGCGTCACCGAACACCTCCACGACCACCGTTTACCGTAATCCCCCTCCTCCATCCACCTCCCCACTCATCACTTCCCCATGAGGCAACCATGAACGCAAACCAAGATGTCTTCATCGTATCCGCTGTCCGCCTGCCGATTGGCGTGGGTAAACCAACCGGGGCTTTGTTCCCTTTCCTGCCGGTTGACCTGACTGCCCGCGTGCTGGTCGAGGTCGTGCGCCGCGCGGGGGTTGACCCGGCGCGAGTGGAAGACGTCGTCTGGGGCGTGGTCACGCCGGTCGGCGATCAGGGAGCGAACCTGGCACGGCTGTCGGTGCTCAAAGCCGGGTTTCCCGCTCACGTCCCGGCGACCACGCTGAACCGGATGTGCGGTTCGTCACAGCAGGCGATCCACTTCGGCGCGCAGGCCATCCTGGCCGGGGATATGGACTTGGTCATCGCCGGCGGCACCGAGATCATGTCCCACCAACCCATCGGGGCCGATTATCCCGCCGAGTGGCCGAAGGATTTCCCCTACAAGCTGGTGCATCAGGGCATCAGCGCCGAGATGATGGCGGAAAAGTGGGGCCTGAAGCGCGACGAGTTGGATGATTTCGCTTACCAGAGCCACATCCGCGCCGGCCAGGCCATCCAGAACGGCTATTTCGAGAGCCAGATCCTGCCGATGGAACTATCTGATGGGAGCCGTTTTGCCGTTGACCAGGGTGTGCGTATGCCGCCCGACCGGGCGAAGATGGCGGCCCTCAAACCGGCTTTCAAAGAGAATGGGGGGATCACTGCGGCCAACTCCAGCCAGATCAGCGACGGCAGCGCGGCCGTCTTGTTGGCCTCGCCCGAAGCGGTTGGACGCTACAACCTGACCCCGCTGGCGCGCCTCGTCGCACGCACGGTGGTCGGCTCGGACCCGGTGCTGATGCTGGATGCTCCCATCCCGGCCACCAAGAAGG
The DNA here is from genome assembly GCA_964478375.1 of uncultured Chloroflexus sp. Lineage (GTDB taxonomy): Bacteria > Chloroflexota > Anaerolineae > Anaerolineales > Villigracilaceae > CG2-30-58-95. The sequence goes on from CAYZIQ010000032.1 coordinate 23,440, forward strand.
TCTTGCGAATGGCAGGATTGAAGCTGGCCGATATAGACGTGATCGAGATCAACGAGGCGTTCGCCAGCGTGGTGCTGGCCTGGGCGAAGGAAATCCACCCCGATATGTCACGCGTCAACCCCAACGGCGGCGCCATCGCCCACGGACACCCGGTCGGTGCGACCGGCGCTATCCTGATGACCAAGCTGGCCTACGAGCTGCAGCGCCGCAAGGCGAAATACGGCCTGCAGACCATGTGCATCGGGCACGGCATGGCCACAGCGACGATCATCGAGGGGATTTAGGCCTGCACGGCATCGAATCCATCACCCCGCCAGTTGATGATCTGCTCCGAATGCTCAAGCATAAAAAAAGAGATTTGTTTGACAAACAAGCCGGAATGTGCTATAAAATGAACATATCCCCCCTGCTCCTTCGGGGGCAGGGCGCGAGGCGGTGTACAACCGCCTCTGCTTTTTTAACCCGGAAGAGGATAATATGAAAACCATCGTCTACGTGGATGGCTTCAACCTCTATTATGGTGCGGTCAGAGGAACGACCTATAAGTGGCTGGATATTCTGAAATTATGCCAGTTCTTGCTGCCCAAAAACCGGATCGTCAAGATCAAATATTTCACCGCCTTGGTGACTGCACGTCCCAACGATCCAGACCAGCCCAACCGCCAGTTGTTATATCTGCGCGCTTTGCAAACCATCCCTGGCCTGGAGATCATCTATGGCCATTTCCTCGAACACGAGATCATGATGCCGGCGGCCAATCCATTGCCGGGCGGCCAAAGATACGTGCGCGTCATCAAGGCCGAAGAAAAAGGTTCCGATGTGAATATCGCCGCCCACATGATTCATGATGGTCATGCTGGCCGCTACCGGGTGGCGGTAATCGTCTCGAATGATTCGGACCTAGTCGAGCCGGTCAAGATCGTGCGCCAGGACTTGAAACTGCCAGTGGGGATCTTGAACCCCATCCCTGATCATCCTAGCCATGAATTGCGCAAGTATGCAACCTTCGTCAAGCCCATCCGCAAAGGCGTTTTGGCCGCCAGTCAATTTCCTCCCCGCTTGAGGGATGCGACCGGCGAATTCTACAAACCTCCCGCCTGGTGACAAGGCCAGATACAGCTTGCAGACCGTGTGTATCGGCCACGACGGCGACGATTATCGAGCGCATCGAAACGGTGGCGTGATGGATTAGTTATTGCTCTAATACCCAAGGAAGTTCCGAAATGCTTGGCGTTGTACGGTCTATTGTGACTTGGGTTATCTGAGATGCTTTGAGAGTTCTGAGCGTGCCGCGAACACCGGCGGTACGCCGGTGCGACACCTGCCCCGAACCGCAGGCCGTCTCGCCCCGGCGAGGCCGG
>CAYZIQ010000033.1:0-24393 GCA_964478375.1 uncultured Chloroflexus sp.
AAGTACACCTTAATTATGCCCGTTTTCAACTCTAAATTTCCTTATCCACTTAACACCTCCCATGAAAGGATCAAAAATCCAATCGTTTGGACTACTAAACTGTCCTATCACCTCATGTGCAAGCTCAGGTGAAAAACGAGCAGGATATTTATAAAAGTTATGCGTTAAACCGGTTACACGCTTTGGAGAGTGCATTGATTCAAGTAGCCGGGAAGCAACAACATTCATAATGTCTCCTTCCATTCCATTATACAATAAACTAATGAGTCGCATCTTGGCTTGCCGTTATTATAATGGGGGCATGTTCATAGACCGGGCTGAAATCGAGGTCAAATCTGGCAAGGGCGGGAACGGCATGGTGCATTTTCGCCGCGAGAAGTACGTCCCGCGCGGCGGGCCGGACGGCGGCGACGGCGGGCGCGGCGGCGACGTGGTGCTGGAGGTGCGTCCCACGCTCAACACGCTGGCGGCCTTCCGTCACACCATCCGTTATGCGGCGGAAGATGGCAGGCCCGGCGGCTCGAACAACAAGTTCGGAAAGTCCGCGCCGGAATTGGTTGTCCCTGTCCCGCCGGGGACGGTGGTTTACGACATCATGGAAGGTAGGGGCGGGGTCATCCCGCCCCAGGGCAGGGGGACCCTGCCCCTTCTGGGCGACCTGACCGCGCCTGGTCAGCGGCTGGTGGTCTGCAGAGGCGGGCGCGGAGGGCGCGGCAATACCCATTTCAAGAGTTCGACCAACCAGACACCCCGCACGGCGGAGAAAGGTGAGCCGGGCGAAGAGAAGCGCCTGCGACTGGAGTTGAAACTGATCGCCGACATCGGCATCGTCGGTGTGCCGAACGCGGGCAAGTCCACGCTGCTTTCGGTTTTGACGAATGCGAAGCCGAAGATTGCCCCGTATCCTTTTACGACTACCGAACCCAACCTCGGTGTGGCGGAGGTGGATGACGAGACGACGGTTGTGCTGGCCGACATCCCCGGCCTGATCGAGGGCGCCTCGCAGGGCGCCGGGCTGGGACATGACTTCCTGCGCCACATCCAGCGGACCCGCGTCCTGATCCACCTTTTGGACGGCCCCTCGCCCGATCCGCTGGCAGATTTCTCACAGATCAACGCTGAATTGGCGCTGTTCGACCCCAACCTGGCCAAAAAACCGCAGCTCGTGGCTTTGAACAAGATTGACCAGCCCGAGGTCCAGAAACGCTGGAAAGAACTAAAGGCGAAATTCAAAAAACAAAAGGTGGATGTGATGCCTATCTCGGCTCTGACGCGGACCGGAGTGCGCGAGCTGCTGCTGAAGGCGACTGCTGCATTGTCCGCGACACCGCCGCTGGAGGAGACTGCGCCGCCGATGCCGGTCTATCGTCCAGCGGAGGACAGCCGCCAGTTCACGATCAAGCGGGAGGGCGCGAATAGATGGCGTCTCTCCGGCGCGGGGATCGAGCGCGCCGCAGCCATGACCCCTTGGGAACATGACGGTTCGGTGCGCCGCTTCCAGAAGTTGATGGAGCACCTCGGCGTGGATGATGCCCTGCGGAAAGCAGGCGTTAGGGAGGGGGATACGGTTTATATTGGCGAATATGAGTTGGAGTGGCAGGAGTAGGAAAGAGCAAGGAGTGCGCTATGAGTACCGTAACCGTTGGCATCCGTGACTTTAGGGCCCACTTTGACGAGTACATTCAGCAGGCGAAGGAAGGGAACGTTGTTGTGATAACCAGATATGGCAAACCGGCATGGCGCATCCTGCCAAATCAAGCCAATCTGGAAGAGCGAATGGAGGCTTTGCAACAGGCTGGATTGATCGAGTGGAGCGGTGAGGAGTTACGGGACATCGAGCCTGTGGCTGTCAATCGTAGCAATAAATTGATTTCTGACCTCATTGTTGGAATGCGCGAATGAAGTGCATGCGGATTCGTCGTCGCCCATCCGCCATCCGCTTATCCGCTATCCTATCCGTTGGCAGGAAACAAATCCTCCCGTAGGTTATGCCTACGGGAGGATTTTCGTATGCCGCGCCCACGGTTTATCTACGGTTACGCAAGAAGGTTGGGATATCCAGATCCTCGGTGTTGAATGTTTGTGGCCGAAACTCGCCGTTGCCGAGCAGGCCGCTCTGCGCCTCCACGCTGACGGGTTCCAGCGGACGGCCGACAGGCCGAGCTTCCATTTGTGTCACCGGGCGAGAGGTGGTAATGCGGCGTGGCATACCGCTGCGCTCGAAACCAGTGGCGATAACCGTGATGCGGATCTCGTCGCCCATGTCCGGGTCAATGACCGCGCCGAAGATCAGGTTCACATCCGGGTGGGTCGTTTCGCGGATCAGTGCCGCAGCTTGGTTGACCTCGAACAGGGTCATGTTCGGGCCGCCGGTCACGTTGAACAGCACGCCGCGCGCCCCGTCAATGGTGATGTCGAGCAGTTGGCTGGAAATGGCCTGCTCGGCCGCGATGCGTGCACGATCCTCGCCGGAAGCCTTGCCGACCGCCATTAGTGCCGCGCCGCCCTCGGCCATGATGGCACGCACGTCGGCGAAGTCCAGATTGATCAGCCCGGGCACAGTGATCAGCTCCGAGATGCCCTGGATGCCCTGGCGCAGGACGTCGTCTGCCAGTTTGAAGGAATCTTGCAGGCTGGCGCGCTTGTCCACGATCTGCAACAGGCGGTCGTTGGGGATGACGATGAGCGTATCAGCGTGCTCCTTGAGCTTGACCATGCCGGTTTCCGCTGAGGTCATGCGCTTGCTGCCCTCGAAGGTGAACGGACGGGTGACCACACCCAGAGTCAACGCGCCGACTTCGCGGGCGATCTGCGCCACGATGGGTGCAGCACCCGTTCCGGTGCCCCCGCCCAGACCGGCGGTGACGAAGACCATGTCCGCGCCTTTCAGGACGTTGTACAGGTCATCGGCCGATTCTTCCGCTGCTTTGCGTCCGATCTCTGGGTCGCCGCCCGCGCCCAGGCCGCGCGTCAATTTATCACCCAAGCGGACACGCATCGGGGCCTTGGAAAGGAGCAACGCTTGCGCGTCGGTGTTGACGGCGATGAATTCCACGCCCTGGATACCTTCTTCGATCATCCGGTTGACGGCATTGCTGCCGCCTCCGCCCACGCCGATTACCTTGATGCGGGCGAATGTTTCAACTTGATTTTGCCTTGCGTCCATGTGTTCCTCCTGATTGATTAGGGTAGGGAATTGCCCTACTGCCAAAAATGGTGTGGTTAGTTTTTTCTTTGATTGTCGTTTTTAGCGAAACAATCTCTGGTAAGTTTCGTTTCTTGTACCGGGCGAGGATTGTTTCGATAGGTCTCCCTGGCTCAGCCCGCCACTTGTGCCCCGTTCGCCTGCGCTTGCCTGCCCTGGCGGGCTAGGCCAGGGCGCAGGTGCAAGCGGGCCGCGAGCCCGTCGGGGCGACACCTGCCCCGAACCGCAGGCCGTCTCGCCCCGGCGAGGCCGGGTCTCCCGGCCCGAACGGGGTGCGGGGGACGGCCTGCGTCAGGTGCAGTCAGGGCAGGCGGAGGTCCTTCGACTGCGCTGCGCTCTGCTCAGAGCCTCCTCGCAATGACATGATCCTCATGGGAGCAATCGTTTGAGCCAATCTTTGACGGGTTCCATGTTCATACGACTCTCTCCTTTCGGGCGGCGGCGCGGGTGATCGCGCCTGAAGGGCGTACCCTCGTCCTGCATAGCCGCTGCCCATTGCAGCAGGCCAACGCTGGTGGAATACGCGGGCGATGATAACTTGTCTACCAAACCGACCAGATTCTCTGGTTTTGCTGTGCGGACGGGAAGGCCGAGCACCTGGCTGGCCAGTTGCCGGATCCCAGGCAGGCTGCTCGAGCCGCCGGTCAGTACCATGCCGGCCGGCAGCAGACCATCGTAGCCGGAACGCTTGATCTCTTGCAGGGCTAGCAGGAAGATCTCTTCGACACGCGCCTCGATGATGTGAGCAAGCTCCTGGCGGTTGATCTGGGCGGGTTGTTCTTCTCCAAAGGGGCGGATAGTAAAGTGTTCTTCGCTGCCGACCCCGGATTTCAGTGCGTAACCGTACTTTTTCTTGATTTCCTCTGCCTGAGTGATGGGCAGACGCAGACCGTGAGCGATATCAGCTGTGATGTGGTTGCCGCCGACGGCCAATACCATGGTGTGCCAGATATTGCCGTCCACGTAGATAGCCAGGTCGGTAGTTCCGCCGCCAATGTCGCACACTACCACTCCCATCTGGCGCTCGGAGTCGGTCAGGACCACGTCCCCGGAGGCCAGCGGGTTGAGCACAAACTGGAGCACTTCCACTCCCGCCGCGCCCACACACAGGCGTAGGTTCTCGACGGTGGCGGCTGCAGCGGTGATGATGTGCGCTTCAACCTCCAGCCGGAAGCCGTGCATCCCAATGGGGATGTTGATGCCGTCCTGGCCGTCCACCACGAAGCCGCGCTGGATGATGTGGATGATCTCTCGGTTGTGGGGGATGGCGACGGCGCGTGCCGCGTCCAGCGCACGGGCGATGTCGTACTCGTCAATTGCGTCGCCCGAAACACCCACTACGCCACGGCTGTTGATCGAGGCGACGTGCGCCCCGGCCAGGCTGACCAACGCGGCGGTGATTTCCACGCCGGAGGTTTGTTCGGCTTTCTCCACCGAACGTACGATGGCCTGCGAGGCAGCCGCCAAGTCAACGATCACACCCTTGCGGATGCCCTCAGAAGACTCGATGCCCACACCCAGGATGCGGATGGCCTCTTCTTCCACCCGCCCGACCAGGGTGCAGACTTTGGTGGTGCCTACGTCAATTCCAACGACAATCTCATCCATAGTTTCACTGTTCCAGACGATAGAACGGGGTCTCGGGATATTCCACGCTAATGAGCGTGGGCCGGATGCCTTTGCTGGTGAGCGTATCCACGATGGCTTGATATACCTTTAACTTCATCGGGATGTTATCTATGTTTTGCCCAAAATAAACCTGCCAGCCGCGCGCATCCTGCCAGCCCAAGCCATAGGTCGTATCGTAAATCATCGGTGCGCCGCCTGGGATGTATGGATTCAGGGTACGGATCACCTGGACCATAGCCGGGTCGAGGAAAGGGGACTTCTGGATGGCGGTCTGCTGCGGGTCAACGGACGTATTTTGGAGGTCGGGCTGGACCGGAGGCGGGTTCCCGTTTGCGACGACGCTGATCAAGCCCTCAGCCTGGTCGCGGGGTGGGAAAGCCACGCCCTGGGCGTCAATCCAGGCCATCGTCCCATCCTGATACCAGGCGATAAGCGGCGTCCGCTCGGTCACGTTGACGATGACCCGGTTCGGAAAAGCAACGTGTACCTCTGCGCCGGAAAGGTCAGGGTAATCGTTCAGCAGATCCTCTGTGATCTGCGCTGGGACGGCGTCGAAGATGGGCTGACCGATGATCCGCAGCGCGGCGTTGATCTCGTTCACGCCCAGGCGCTGGTTGCCGCTGATCTCTGCGCCGATCACCTTAAAAGTAGGCGAGGTGAGTAACGTGTAGAGGGCGAAGATCAGCGTAGCGGACAACAGGGCGGAGAACAGGCGTGTGCCGATCTGCGGGATGGAGATGCCAGGCGTGCGCACATCCGCCCCGCCCATGCTGAAGGCAATGTCATAGTGATGGCGGCGGGGTTTCTTCGTGGCTGGACGCACGGCTTTGCCTTGGGGCGTGCGCACCTGTTTGACCAGGCGCGGGGTCACGGGCAGGTAGGCCGTCTCCTGCCGGTAGACGGTCTTCCTGGTCTGTGTCAGGCGCCGTTGGCTCTGTCGCGTCCGGCGCTGGCGGACGAATTCGGCGCGGGGCAGTTTCTGTTTCGTGCGGCTCATGCTGTTCTCCGGAAGCGTCGCTCTGTGCGGTCGCGCTCGGCCTTGCGTTCCAGCGCCAATTCGATCAAACGGTCAACCAGTTTGGCGTAGGGCAGGCCCGTGGCTTCCCAAAGTTTAGGATACATGCTGATGCTCGTGAAGCCGGGGATGGTATTGACCTCGTTCAGGAATATATCTTCGGTAAGCTTGTCAATGAAAAAGTCCACACGCGCCATGCCTGCACAGTCAATGGCTTTGTAGGCACGCACGGCCGTCTGGCGAATCTTCTCGGCGGTCTTGGCCGGGAGGGGGGCCGGGATGAGCAGTCCGGAAGTGCCGTCCACATACTTGGATTCGTAGGAGTAGAACTCGCGGCTGGGCAGCACTTCGCCGGCAACGGAGGCCTGCGGCTCGTCGTTACCCAGCACGCTGACCTCGATCTCGCGTGCGTTCACGCCGCGTTCGATCAGCACGCGCCGGTCGTAGGCTGCGGCTTCCATCAAACCCTCGCCCAGGTCGGCACGGCTGTTACACTTGGTGATGCCGACCGAGGAGCCGAGATTGGCAGGTTTGACGAAGAGCGGATAGGCCGCCACGCTCTCGGCCTTGCGGATGACTGTTTCCATGTCTTTCTCGATCTCGCTGCGCAGAACGATGATGGACTCGACCGTCGGAATGCCGTTGGTGCGCATCACATCTTTGAAAATGCCCTTATCCATGCCGACTGCGGAGCCGGTCACGCCTGCACCGACGTAGGCCAGGTCGGCCATTTCCAGCAGGCCTTGCAACGTGCCGTCTTCGCCGTAAGTGCCGTGCAGGACGGGGAAAACGATGTCAATGTCTGTGAGTTTTTCCAGTCCTGTGCCGTGATCCGTAAAACGTAAAACGTAAAGCCCGGGTCGAGAGGGATCGGGCAGGAGGGTACAGGGTGTCAGGCTTTTCGTCTCGCCTTTTTCCAGCATGTCGCGGGCGTCTGCGCCGGTCAGCCAGGCACCTTCATGTGTGATGCCGACTTGAAATACCTCGTACTTGGCCGGGTCGAGTACCGACAGCACGGATTGCGCAGAAACGAGGGACACCTCGTGTTCGCCGGAGCGTCCGCCGAATAGCACGACAATCCTCAGTTTGCGGGTGGCGTCATTCGTTTTCATCGTGACTAATCACTATTCTCTAATCTCGAATCTGCACTTACCATTCACCAATCAACTCGATCTCCAACTCAAGCGGTACACCAAACCTTGCCTCAACTGTCTTTCTGGCAAGGTCAATCAACGCTTTCACATCCTTCGCGCTCGTTTGCCCGTGATTGATGAAGAAGTTCGCATGGATGGGACTGATCTCGGCATTGCCGATGCGTTTTCCTTTCAGTCCGGCAGCTTCGATCAAACGACCGGCGAAATCGCCAGGCGGATTCTTGAACATCGAACCCATGCTCGCGCCTGGCGGCTGCGTGCTGCGTCGGCGGGCGGCTAGCTTCTTCATCTTGGCCTGGATCGCGCTCGTTTCGCCTCTTTCGAGTGCCAGTGTAGCAGCCAGGATGAGCACCGGTTGGGGTTCACGCTTGAGCAGGCTGCTGCGGTAGGCGAAGGCCATTTTCTCTGCTGGCCAGATCTCCATTCCGCGCGCTCGGTGCAGGATTTCGGCCGAAACCAGGTTCTTGGCGATGTCGCCGTCGAAGGCGCCTGCGTTGCCGTAGACCGCCCCGCCCAAGCTCCCCGGCACCGTCGCGGCCCATTCCAGGCCGCTCAAGCCCAGCCGCGCCGCCCGCTGAGTGATGGTATTGAGCGTGGCACCCGATTCGGCGCGCACGCTGGGCGGGTTGGATTGTGTATCGAAGCGCACCGTCCGCGCTCGGTTGACGATCACAACGCCGCGCAGGCCACTGTCGCTGACCAGTAAGTTCGTCCCGCCGCCCAAGATGATGAAAGGTAAATCCATCTCCCAAAGCCGGGTGGCTGTCGTACCCAGTTCGTCTGCCGAACGGACGAATACCAGCGCGTCAGCCGGGCCGCCAATGCGCGCCGAGGTATAACCGGCAAGAGGAGCGTTCTCTTGCAGGCGGTCGCCGAACAGTTCGCGCAGGGTAGAAAGGGTTGCTGGTCGCATAAGTTATGTAGATTGGTTGCAGTAGCTACCTCGAAAATCTGGTCGGGCTTCCACGCCCGAGGCTTAGCTATTTTCGAAATACTCGATCAAGCGCAGTACGATCGCGATCATCTCCTGGGTGTTTTTTTGTGGCTTTTGGCCACTTCTTCGCCATTTTTTATCCATTGCTTGAACAGGCGCCCCATTCGCGGGTGCCTTGGGTTTCAATGTTGTGAATAGAGTGGATTCGTATATGTGCGCTTTTTCATGCATGGCGAACCTCTTTTTTCTTTAATTGAGCCAGGACACGCTTACTGACCAGATCGGCATCCCCGGCAGAGAGTACCAGCAATACGTCGCCGGGACGAAGATGAGAGACAAGATAATCGCTCACGGTGGGCAAATCCGCGATGAACTGCGCTGAGGGGTGGGGCATGGCTCGCGCCACCTGCGCGGCGGAATAATCTTGAATTGGCTCGCGGGCGGCATAGATTTCGGTAACGATGACCGTGTCAGCGTCGCCGAAGGCATGGGTGAATTGGTCGAACAGGGTCCGGGTGCGCGAGTAGGTATGCGGCTGCCAGACGGCCCAGATGCGGCGTCCAGCGTAACGGGTACGGGCTGCCGCCAGCGTAGCCCGAATTTCGCTTGGGTGATGCGCGTAGTCGTCAATTATGACGATCCCGTTCGCCTCGCCCCGGACCTCGAACCTGCGTCCCGTGCCCGTAAACTGGCCCAAGGCCTGGGCAGCCGCTTCCAGCGACAGGTCCAGCAGGTTGACAACGGTCAGCGCGGCCAGCGCGTTCAACACGTTGTGTCTGCCAGGAACCTGGAGAGTGACGAATGACGAGTGACGGGTGACGTGCGCCTCGAAGGTGAAGCCGCCGTTTTCATTGGCCTTCACGTTCCGCGCCAGCGTCCACTGCTCACTGACCGCTGATAGCTGATCACTGTTCACTGGTAACTGTTCACTAATGCCGTATGCCACTGTTTTCCTGCCAGCCTTCCTGGCTTCTGCGAGCAGGGCATTCGCGCCCGCGTCCTCGATGCTGGCAACCAGAACGCCATTTGGAGGTAAGAGTTTCACGAATTCTACGAACGCGGCCTGGAAATCGGCCGGTGACGGGTAACAGTCTGGATGGTCGTGTTCGACATTGGTCACTACCTCGATGACCGGTTTCAAGCCCAGGAACATACGGTCGTACTCGTCGGCTTCGATTACGAAAGTTTTACCTTTTCCAGCGCGAGCGTTTACGCCCAAGTTGTTGAGCACGCCGCCGACAATGAAGGAAGGTCTCTGCTCAAGAGCTGTGAGCAGCCAGGCGATCATAGCGGTGGTGGTGGTTTTGCCGTGTGTACCGGCCACGGCGATACCGGTCTTGCCTGCCATCAGCCTGCCGAGAAAATCGGCCCGTTTGAGCACTGGGATGCCAGCCGCCCGCGCTGCCATCACTTCCGGGTTGTCATCTGGGATGGCTGACGAGCGCACAACCAGGTCCGCGCCAGCGACGTTCTCCGGGCTGTGTCCGAGGCTGATGGTCACGCCAGCAGACCGAAGGTCCGCAATGAACGGCGTCTCGGCGCGGTCGGATCCGCTCACCGCATATCCCATCTCCTTCAGGAGACGAGCGATGGCCGAGAGTCCACTTCCGCCGATGCCGATCAGGTGTATGTGTTCCATGTGCCTATATAAAAACGACGATGACGAAGACGAACGCTACGACGACCGCGAAGTAGATGCCAGGCGTGCCCAGGAGTTTGGGAGGCATGTAATGGAGCATGGCCTCGGTCAGCTTGGCCACGTCACCGGTCGGGGCAGCTATGATATTCGTAAAGGGGTAACCAGAATCAGCCAAGTAAAACCAGAGGGTTCCGGCAATCAGGTAGCCGTTGAAAGCTCCAAGCAGGATGCCGAGCAGGATATCCTGGAACTTCTCACGGGTCATCTTGGGGGCAAAACGGGCGACGTTGGGGGTCTGGTAACCGAAGAAAACTAAGATGCCCACGATGGAAGCGCGCAGCCAGAAAATGTATGTGCCCTTTTGGGGCACCAGGGTGTCGCGGATGAATGGCACGTACTTTTCCAGCAAAGCGATGAAAGCCAATGCCAGGATAACGCTGCAACTGACCAGGATTTCCTTTGCCCAGCCGCGCATCCCGCCGATTATGGCGAACAGGATAACGTACATCCAGAAGATGATGATCAGGCTTACCATATTCTTATCTCCTCTCCCTGGCCAGGGCGAGTAGTTGGCGGCCGATCTCGGTGGCGGCCTGCGGATGGGACAGACGGCCCATCGCCTCGCGCAAGGATTTCATTTTCGCAGGATTATTGAGCAGGTCGTTCACTGTTGGAATGAGTCTTTCGGATAATTGCGTATCTTCGATCGTGACTGTCGCACCGCGCCCGGCCAAATAATCTGCATTGACCTTCTGATAGCGCCAGGCATAAGGGTAGGGCACCAAGATTGCAGGCAGACCAAAGAGTGGGAATTCGCCCAGCGTGGAGGCCCCGGCGCGTGAGAGGACCAGGTCAGCAGCCGCCAGCGCAGCACCCATCTCCTCGTGCAAATAGGGAAAGACATGGTAACGAGCGGCCTGCATCTCGGAAAGGTTCTCGCGGGCGGCGTGAACGTTCGGCCAGTCCAACTCGCCGCTGATGTGGAGGACCTGGGCAAGCGCCAGCAAGGCAGGCAGGTTGTCGAGCACGGCCATGTTGATCGAACGTGCGCCCTTGCTGCCGCCGAAGACCAGTAGCACGGGCAGATCATCGCCGAGGCGAAGCTTCTTGCGGGCATCCTTGCGTGTCCAGTTGGCAAGGCTGGCGCGGGTCGGGTAACCGGTCAGGATGGTTTGCGCCCGAGCTGTGAAATACTTGTGCGAGTCCTCGGTGGTGAGGGCAATGCGATCGGCGAAGCGAGCCAGGGTCTTGAGCGCCAAGCCCGGCTCGATGTCCGGTGTATAGAGCAGGGTCGGGGTTTTTCTGCCGGCCAGTGCCATCGGCACGGCCACGTATCCGCCGGTGAAGAACAGCGCGTCCGGCTTGAACTGGCGCAGGATGCGCCGCGAGGCGAGATAGCCACGCCCCAACTGCCAAAGATTGCGGGGCAGTTGTTTGAGGCCCACGCCGTGTACGCCGGCGGCCGGGATGGCCTGGAAAGGGATACCCACGCGCTTGACCAGTGCAGCTTCCATGCCGCCTTCTCCGCCTACCCACAGAATATTCAACGCTTCACCTTCGACGTTCAACGCCTCAAGAACGGCGAGCGCGGGATACACGCCGCCGCCGGTTCCGCCGGCGCAGATCAACAGACGCACCGTACGACCTCCATTCTTCGGCGACCGGGCCGCTTTCACTGGCCTGTCGGGAGATGCTCAACAAGATGCCGATGGCAACGATGGACATGACAAGGTTCGAGCCGCCCTGGCTGACGAATGGCAGGACATTTCCAGCCGCGGGTAGCAGGCCGACCATACCGGCCATGTTGATAAGAGCCTCGATGACGATCCAGAACGTCAGACCGGCGGCCAACAGCACCCCAAGTGAATCCGGGGCCTTGGCCGCGATCTTCAGTCCGCGATACAGCAGCAAACCATACAGACCGACGGTTATGACTGCGCCAAATAAGCCGAGTTCCTCTACGATCACAGCAAAAATACTATCGTTTGTTGCGAAGGGCAGGCCTGTCACTTTGACGCTGGCGTTCCCGATCCCTTCTCCAAACAAGCCTCCTCGGACAATACCTTCCAATGAGCGCAGCACCTGATAGTTGGATTGCACCGGGTCCTTGAGGCCAGCGAAGTAGGAGCCCATGCGGCTTTGGCCGGTCTTCGTGAATTTCACGACCAGGAAACCGACCAGCAGTGCCGCGATTATGAAAATGACGATCTGCCGTATGTCGCCACCGGCCAGAAAGAAGAGCAATCCGCCCAGCAGGAAGACCGTGGCAGCCGCGCTTATGTCTGGCTGGCGAAAGATCAAACCGCCCAGGACACCCAGGATGATCGCAAGTGGGAAGAGTCCCAGCTGAATGTCATGGAGGTTTTCCCGTTTACTGTAGAGCCAGACGGAGAGATAAATCACCGTGGCCAGTTTGGCCAGCTCTGTGGGCTGCACCGATCCACCAAACAATCCGCGTGCGGATCCTAAAATAGCGATGCCTCTTATCAGCACGGCGACTAATCCCACGATGGCCACGGCCATTACCCAGAGGGCGTATCTGCGCCACAGGTGATAATCCATGCGGGCGATGAAGAATGCAATACCTGTGCTGGCAATCATGATCAGCACTTGCTTGAGGACGATGTAGGTCGGGGTTTGATCGAAGTCGGTGGAGAATTCGGCGGTGACCGAATATTGCGTCATGCTAGCTGAATACAACATCATTAAACCGAAAATTGCCAGAGCGATGGTGATGACTAGCAGCGGCAAATCGAAGTTCGCTGGCTTTACTCGACGAATCGAGGCCGAAGCACTTTTTGTGGGTTGATTTACGAAAGTTCCGATACCCATTTGCGAAACACCTCCCCGCGCTCTTCGAAGTCGCGGAATTCGTCGAAGCTTGTGCCGCCCGGCGAAAGCAGGACGACATCACCTGGCTCGGCTGCCCGAGCTGCAGCCTGAATTGCCTCTTTCAATCCCGTGCAACATGCCAGCGTATACGGAGGCTGACCCGGGCCAGCAGCCCTCAACGCGGCATTGATCTTCTCTGCCGCTTCGCCGAACAAGATCACGTGGTCAACCCGTTTGTGAACGAGAGCAGCCAGCTCCTCCCAGGGCAGATTCTTGTCACGCCCTCCCAGCAGGAGCACGATCGGCTCATCGAATGAGCGGATCGCGGCGATGGTTCGCTCCGGGGCGGTGGCGATGGAGTCGTTGTACCAGTGCACCCCGTTCCACTCTCTCACAAGTTCCAACCGATGTGCCACGCCGCGGAAACCTTGGATGCCAGCCTTGATCGCCTCGACCGGCAGCCCGGCTGCGCAGGCAATCGCGCACGCTGCCAGAACGTTCAGACGGTTGTGGTCACCGCGCAGCTGGATGTCAGTCTCACCCAGAAGGGCGGTCTCGCCTTCTTTCGTGCGCAGGTAAATCACGCCCTGGCGGACAAAGGCCCCCCGGCTACCGGATGATAATTGGCTGAAGCCGAAAGAGTACAATACACCACGCACCTTGTCGCGCAGGTTCCATGCGCCGGGATCGTCGCGGCCCAAGATGGCGGCATCCTGACCGGTCTGGAACTGGAGAATGCGCGCCTTGGCAGCGGTGTAGGCTGCCATCGTCCCGTGCCGGTCGAGGTGGTTGGGTGTGACGTTCAAAATGGCAGCGAAATTGGGCGAGATAGTCATCTGTTCCAGTTGAAAGCTCGAAATTTCCAGGATGGCGAGATCGTCCGGCTGCATGTCGTCCACGTAGTTGAGCAGCGGGTCGCCGATGTTGCCGCCCAGCCAAGCTGACATGTGACGTATGACGTGTGACAGGCGTTTGTCTCCGCTATAGGCTGACTTGGCCATCCTCCCCACCAGCGTCGTGGTGGTTGTCTTGCCGGCCGAGCCGGTGATCCCAATGGTGGGGCAGGGGACGATTTCCATGAAGATCTGCGTATCGTTGGTCAGCGGGATGCCGCGTTTCAGTGCCTCAGCCGCGATGGGGTTGGTGAGCGGCACGCCGCCGGAAAGACAAACCACATCGGCGCCGTCGAGCAATTCGAGAGGATGCCCGCCCAGCACCCAGGTCACGGGCAGGTCAGCCAGGGCGTCCTGAGCGGCGCGCATCGCCTCGCTGGACTGGCGATCGTTCACGGTCACGCGCGCCCCGTGACGCGTCAGCCAGCGCGCCAAGGCCTGTCCCTGGCGGGCGCCGCCTATTATCAATACACGCTTGCCTTTCCAGTCGGTCTTCATTACACCAATGCCAATCCGATGCCAATCATCGCGCCGAGCAGGCTGATCAGCCAAAAGCGCTGCACGATCTGCGTCTCGCTCCAGCCTAGCAGCTCGAAGTGCAGGTGGATGGGCGCCATCTTGAAGAAGCGCCCGCCATGGGTCAACTTGAAATAGGCGATCTGGATGACAACACTCAAGGCTTCGCTTACGGGGATGATGGCAACAAGAGGCAATAGCACCCATTGGCCGGTCATCAGCGCGACGACTGCCAGCGTAGCGCCGAAGGAGAGCGAACCAGTATCGCCCATGATAAGCTGCGCTGGGTGAACGTTGAACCACAGGAAGCCAAACAGCGCGCCGATCATCGTGAAGCAGAAACGTGCCAGGAAGACCTGACCTTGCATCAGTGCGATACCGCCGTAGGCTGCGAAGGCGGTGGCCGAGATCAGCCCAGCCAGCCCGTCCAGGCCGTCGGTGAAGTTGATCGCATTGGACATGCTCACGATGATGAATGCCGCGATGGGGACATACCAGATGCCCAGTTCGAGGGTAAACGGCACGCCTGGTAAAATGACCTCTGGGGCTTTGAGCAGGTATTTAAGCACCCATGCCAATCCGATAGCCAGCGACACCTGTGCGATGAACTTCGTGCGAATGCGCATCCCCTCGCCCTTTCGTTTGCCCCGGATGCCTTCCCAGTCATCTATGCCGCCCAGGATGGCGTAAGCGACCATGGCCACCAGCGGGACGAGTACGGAACGACCCAGCAATCTCATACCAGCCAGCGCCACTGCGTTGAGCAAAATCGTCACGATCGCGACGGGGATGATGACCATCACGCCGCCCATCGTTGGAGTGCCCATCTTGACGAAATGTCTGGCCGGCTCTTCCACGCGGATCTGTTTGCCGATCTTGAAATGTCGTAGAATCCGCAGCAGGGGGTCGCCCCAGATAACAGTCATCATGAAGCTCAACCCGGTCAGGCTTAGCGCCATCGTGGTGTCATTCATGATTGACCCTCCAGTGCAGCGACGATGCGATCCATGCGGATGCCGTGTGAGCCTTTGATCAATACCACATCCTTTTCGGTGAGATGATTGCGCAGCCACTCGATGGATTCTTCGGTGCTTTCGAGCTCGACGACCCTATCGGACTTCAAGCCTGCTCGCCGCGCCGCGGCCGCGATCATGTGTCCGCGTTCACCCACGGTGACCAGCATCTCGGCTACCTCGGCTGCGCGCACGCCGACTATCTCGTGTCCTTGTTGCTCATACTGGCCAAGTTCGAGCATATCGCCAAGCACAGCCATCTTATGGCCATCCAATTCGGAAAGCAGGTTAAGTGCCGCCAGCGTGGATTCGGGCGAGGCGTTGTAAGTATCGTCCAGGAGTAAGGCGCCGCTTTGGCTGCGGACGGTTACCAGGCGTAATTGGGCATGACTGGAGCGCAGCCCGCTCATGATCTCTTGCCAGGTCAGACCATCTACCAATCCGACGGCTGCTGCCCGCAGGGCAGTATGCACTGAGTGTTGGCCGATCATTGGCACGCGCACATGCAGAGTCTCTTTGCGGTAATGCAGGCGAAAACGGATGCCCTCCAGTCCCAGGCCCTCCACATCATCGGCCCACAGATCGGCGTTGGCGTCCAGTCCGTAATAGAAGACGCTCGCCTTCGTCTTTTCGGCCATCGGGCGCACCCAGGGATCGTCGTAGTTCAGGATCGCTACACCATCCGGTGAAGACGGCAAGGCCTGTACCAGTTCGGATTTGCCGCGTGCGATGATTTCTTGCGACCCGGCGCGCTCGGCATGGACAGTGCCGATGTTGGTCACCACGCCGACTTGTGGCAGGGCGATGTCGCACAGAAAGGCTACTTCACCCGGGACGTAAAAGCCCATCTCAAGCACAGCACGCTCATAGCCCGGTCCAATTTTCAGGATGGTAAGTGGCAGACCAATCTCGTTGTTGAGGTTGCCGGGGCTTTTTATGGTGCGATAGCGCTGGCTGAGAACCTCGGCGATCACTTCCTTGGTGGTAGATTTTCCCACGCTGCCGGTGATGCCGACCACGCGCAAGTCCAACTTGCGCCGCCAGAAACGGGCAGCCTGCTGCAGGGCCGAGAGCGAGTTCTCGACCCGCAGGCAGTAGGGAGTGCGAGTCAGCGATTCGGGCGAGTCAGCGGAGAAACCGGCGCGCAGGTCGAGGATCGGGAACGGTTCGGGAAGTTCGTGCTGGGTGAATGCGAAAGAAGCCCCTCGCTGGAAAGCCTCGGCCACGAAGTCGTGTCCGTCCGCGCGCTCGCCAGGGATGGCAACGAACAATGCGCCCGGGATGACCTGTCTTGAATCAACCGTCGCCTCGGTGATGACCGGAGTGGGCATCTCGGGGCGGGTGTTCGTCAAGGCTTCGATTACGTCGGCTAAGGTCAGCAAATTATCCTCACGGGCCTGCTGGTTGGAGGCGAATGTTATCGGGAGGGATTCCCATCAGCACCACGAGTTTTTCGACCACTTGCTTAAAGACTGGCGCTGCGACAGTCGAACCCCAAATGTCGGCCTGCGGTTTTTCGAGCCACACGTAGACCAGGAATTTTGGATCGTCCAAAGGTCCCCAACCGATAAACGAGGCATTGGTCGCGTTGTTCGTCGCATAAGGTGCGATTTGCGCCGTGCCAGTTTTGCCAGCCAGGCGGTAGCCAGGCACCAGCGCTTTGGAGGCTTCATTCTCTAAGGATGCGGCTAACATCTCATTCAATGTGTGCGCGGTCTCTGCGCGAATGGGTGTAGCGACTATCATAGAGGATGTGTTCTTCTGCTTGCCATCCTGGACGGTAGCGTAAAGTACGTGCGGGTAGACCATCTGACCATCGTTGGCGATTGCGGATGCCGCCATGACCATCTGGATTGGGGTCACGGATAAGCCCTGACCGAAGGCATTGGTGCCCAGGTCAATCGGTGTCCATCCGGAATCGGCGAGCATCGGGAGTCTCATCTGGCCAGGAGTTTCGCCCGCCAGGTCAATGCCGGTAGTGTGACCGATGCCGAATTTCTGCAAGTAGTTGTAAAAGTCATCTTTGCCCAATTGAGTGGCAACCCAGGCCAAACAGGTGTTGATCGAGTGTTGCAGACAGCCGGTCATATCTTGCAAGCCCCAGACCGTATTATTCCAGTTACGGATAGGGATGTTGTTTATCAAGATGATGCCGTTATCAAAATAAGTCGTATCTGGCTTTACGACACCTTTGTCCAGCGCGGCAGCCATGGTCAGGATTTTGAAGACCGAACCTGGCTCGTAATCCTTGCTAATGGCTGGGTTCAAAGGGTGCTCGACGGATAGCGTATCGCCATAGTGGGCATCATCGCTCAAGTTTGGGCGCGGCGAGGTGGCCATTGCCAGGATTTCTCCCGTCTTCGGATCCATGATGACGATCGTACCGGAAACCGCGCCAGTATTGTTGATTGCGTCGTCAAGCACCTCTTCCGTGGCAGCCTGAACATCCCGGTTGAAAGTCAGGATCAAGGTAGTACCGACTGGAGGCGTGGGTAAGTCCCGCGCCAGGATCGGATCAGCCGGCACCCAGACTGTCAAAGGGGTGCCGGCGAGCAGGCTGTTGTATTTCTCTTCGACACCGGAATGGCCAGCTTTATCTTGAGGAGGAACTCTGCCGAGAATGTTAGCAGCCAGGCTGTTTTCTGTGTAACTGCGCTGATAATGAGCCTTGAAGCCCAGTTGGTTGAGGTTGTGGCCGCTTGGCTCGTAAAGCGATTTTTCCTTCAGGTCTTTTAGCTCCAGGGCTTTGTCTTCAGCGACGTTATCAGCCAGGACGACGTAGGTCGAGTCTGGGTAGGGCGGGTTCTTCATTTTTTCAATGGCTTCGTTGTATGTCATGTCCAGATATAATTGTGCCGCTAGAGCGATGTTGTTTTCTTGGGCCGGGCGTGCGTTTTCATCCAGGGCATTCAATGCTGTTAAATCCACACCCACTTCGTAGACAGTCTGGTTGCCAGCCAGCAAGTGACCGGCGCTGTCGTAGATGTCACCACGCTTCGGGTAGAATGTCTCCTCCCAGCCGTTGTAACGATAAACGGCGTCCAGGATGGCTTTTGCTTCTGCACTGTGTTGCAAGTGAAAGATCTGGGCAGGAATGCTCAGGCCAATCAGGGCCAGGATAATTTGCACCGTCAGGTAGCGCCAAGTATGTGGGTTCTTCATGGCAGACCTTCTGAAACGGAGGCAGTGGATTGTATCTTTTCAGCAAACCAGTCAAAGAGTGACTGTGTATATTCTGGAGGAATGACTTGCGCGGCTGGTTGGGCTCCAGCGACAGACATGTCAATGCCTTTTCGGGGGGTATAGCCGGGCACAACTACATAAGTGATACTTGCTGGATCTGCTGGTTGAAAACCCAGCGCCCAGGCTCGCGGCGCCATCTTCTGGGAAGAGATTTGCAAGGCCAATTGTGTCTCCAGGTCAGCGTTCTCTCGCTGTTCGATGAGAATGTTGTCTTTCAGGGTTTGGATCTCGCGGCCCGCTCGCGTGGTGCGGGTGGAAATATTCAGGTAGCCGAACGCTACTAAGGCGATTGCCACCAACCCAAGCACAAACAGGGCGAGCCACTGGAGCTGTACTCGCCATGAGGCCTGCCGGTATTTCAAGACGAATTGCGAGATGTTATTCATTTTTTCAACTGTGACCGACTACTGGCAATTTTTCCGCTACTCTCAATTTCGCGCTGCGTGCGCGCGGGTTCTGCTGGATTTCTTCAGCCGTCGGTTGGACCGGGCGGCGGGTGACCAAGAGGATACTGGCTTTATGCCCGCAGGTGCAGACCGGCTGGTGGGGAGGGCAGAGGCAATCCCTACTTTCTTTGCGGTAGAACTCCTTCACGATGCGGTCCTCCAGCGAATGGAAAGCGATGACTGCCAGCCGTCCGCCGGGCTGAAGGGCCTGCACAGCTTGCGGAAGGACGGTCTCGATGGCCTCGAGTTCCTGGTTGACCGCGATGCGCAAGGCCTGGAAGGTCCGCGTGGCGGGATGGATGCGGCTGCGCTTCCCGCCGCTGACTTTTACCACGATTTCAGCCAGCGCCTGGGTGCCGCTCACTGGGCGGGCGCGGACGATGGCCTGCGCAATGCGTCGGGCGGCGGGTTCCTCCCCGTAACGATAGATCAGGTCGGCCAGCTCGGCTTCGGGTAGGCCGTTGACCAGTTCGGAGGCGGTGAGGGGATTCGATGGGTCGAAGCGCATGTCGAGCGGCCCATCCGCCTGGAAGGAGAAACCGCGCTCCGGCGTGTCGAATGCCATCGAGGAAGCTCCCAAGTCGAGTAGGATGCCATCTACCACGGCCCAGCCGAGGGTGGACAGTTGTTTACTCAGGGTCGTGTACGAGGCCTGCACCAGGTGAGCGCGCTCCCTGAAGGGGGCGAGTCTCTTGCGAGCCAAATCGAGCGCTTGAGGGTCCACGTCCAGGCCGAGCAGCAGGCCAGTGGGTGAGCTGGCGGCTAAAATCCCGGCCGCGTGCCCGCCTGCGCCGAGCGTCCCGTCTATGTAACGCCCTCCGCTTTTTGGGTGCAAAGCGTGTATAATGTCATGGTAAAGAACAGGTTGATGCGCTTCAGCCATTCTTATGGCTTGAGAGATCGAGAGTAGTCAGACGTTTCGCGTTGGCTTCGGTATCTTGGATTTGAGTCACTTGTTCGTTCCACAGTTCAGGCGTCCAGATTTCGAAGTATTCGCCCTGCCCAACGACGTAGGCTTCGTTTTTCAAGTCAATGAAAGCCCGCAGGTTTTGTGGCACAAGGATGCGCCCGAGTTTGTCGGTCTCGACTGGATAAGCAGTTCCCAGAATCTGGCGGCGCAGTAAACGCGCTTCCGGTAGCGCTAGGTTCTGTGCATCAAGGCGCTGATAGACTTCTTCGAAGTAAGCTGCTGTCGAAACCATTAAACAGCGGTCGAGGCCCTGGGTGATGAAGGCGCCCCCTGAAAGCAAGTCCCGGAAGCGCGCCGGAATCGTAAGCCGCCCTTTTTCGTCAAGCGAGTGTTGATATGTACCCAGGAACTTCTGCAAGAGGAACATTAGTTCTAAAGTCTCCTAAAAAGCGGCAAACGCCGGGAATGCCGGCGTCCTCCACAATTTACCACTTTTATCCACTTATGCCCCTATTGTAGCAAAAGATTCCATAAAAATCAAGTAGTAAATGCAGGTGTTAAGAAACTGTTAGCCGCCACCCTTGGCGGCTATGTGCTATGATACAGGAATGAATATTGGGCGAGATACTGTCTCGTCCAATGTTGCGGCTGGAGGCCTCGCGATGTCCTCTTTCCCTAGAATTTCCCTGTTGACCTCCCCTGCCTGGAAGGATTACGAGCTGCTGGATAGCGGCGATGGTCAGAAGCTGGAGCGCTTCGGCAAATATCTCTTCATTCGTCCAGAGGTGCAGGCGTTGTGGAGCAAGTCCCTGTCGGCTGCGCGCTGGGAGGCGGCACATGCCATCTTCCAGCCATCGGGGGAGGAAAGTGGAGGGCATTGGGTTTTTAGGGAAAGAGTTGCAGAGAAATGGGAGATGGAGTATGCCCTCACCTCCGGCTCCTCTCCCCGAAGGGGAGAGAGGGGAGGGGACGAGGGGCGATCCTTGCGTTTCTATGTCATGACCACACCCGGCCGGCATCTCGGCCTCTTCCCTGAGGGCGCGGCGCATTGGGATTGGGTCAACGCGTTAATTCACCACAGAGCTTGCGCTGAGCTTGATCGAAGTGAATACAGAGAAAAACCTGATGATTTTTCTGTGGACTCCGTGCATTCTGCGGTGAATGTACTGAATCTCTTCGGCTACACCGGCCTGGCCACTCTGGCGTGCGCCGGCGCCGGCGCCAGGGTTACGCACGTGGATGCGTCGAAGAAGGCCGTCACCTGGGCGCGCGAGAATGCTGCCCTCTCTGGCTTACAGGATAAACCCATTCGTTGGCTCATAGACGATGCGCTCAAGTTTGTTCAACGTGAGGCACGGCGTGGGGTCAAATACGATGGGATTTTGCTCGACCCGCCCAAGTTCGGGCGCGGACCAAAGGGCGAGGTGTGGGAGGTGTACAAGTCCTTGCCGCTGCTTCTGCAGGCCTGCCGGGCGGTGTTGAGCGACCGGCCGCTGTTCGTGGCCGTGACGGTCTACGCCGTTAAGGCTTCGGCGGTGCATCTTTACTATGCTTTGGAAGAGATGATGCAGGGATTTGGTGGCAAGCTGGAGTGCGGCGAGCTGGTCACACAGGAGAAGGGCGGGGGGCGATTGCTCTCGCAGGCGGTTTATGCACGGTGGGAAGCAACAGCAGACGAACATGGAAAACGGTAATCACCTCCCTACAGTTTTGTGCAATTCAACCGAGTTTGGCGATAAAATCTGCGCGACATTCTGCCAAATTTGAATCCAAAAACCCATTAGTATCTCTTTTCCTAGATCCAATTGGTTACGCAACCAGGCAACCTTTTTGATACAATTCAACCCTGTGGCCGAAACTCCTATCGAAAAACGCATAAGTTGGCTGGATTTTCCTCTCAGCAGGATACACTGGAACGTCGAAACGCTGCTGACAATCATTATCCTCATCCTGGCGGTCGTGACCCGTTTCTATAACTTGGGGGCGCGGGCGGCTAGCCACGATGAGATCAACCACTTTGTCCCATCTTACGATTTCTATGTGGGGCGTGGCTACCGTTACGACCCGATGAGCCACGGGCCGTTGCAATTTCATCTTATCGCTTTATCGTTCGCCTTGTTCGGGGATAGCGACTTCACGGCGCGCATCCCGGCGGCCGTTTTCGGCGTTGCTACCATCGCTGGGGCGTTGTTCCTCTTCCGCCGTTATCTGGGGCGGGTCGGCGCATTGGCTGCTGGCGTGATGCTCTTGATCTCGCCTTACATGCTCTTCTACGGACGCTACGCCCGCAACGAAATTTTCATCGTGATGTGGGGCCTGCTGACCATTTATACCCTCCTGCGTTACCTAGAACGCGGCGAGCCGCGGACTCTGATCCTGTTCACTCTGGTCAACGCGCTGCACTTCACCGACAAGGCAACTTCATACATTTTTGCCGCCGAGCAGTTGGTTTTCCTGGCAGTTTATTTCTTCTACCGGCTGTCGCGCCGCGATTGGCCTTCTCCGAAATATCGCCAGGCTTTTTTGCTTGCCTTGAGTGTCATGCTGGCCCTGCTGGCCGGGACGGCCTGGCTTTATTTGAGCGCGGAGAAGCCTCTCGCTTCCACCATGCTGACTTTCGTGGCCGTTTTGGGGTTGGGCGGGGTGTTTGCCGCGATTGTGGCCGGGATCGCGCTGGTGCGCGGGCTTGGCTGGGTGGGCGTCCGCTCCGAGCGCGCCCTCGACTTGCTCATGCTGCTCGGCACGCTTGTCCTGCCGCTGCTGGCCGGCTTCCCGATCAAGCTGGCCGGTTTCAATCCAATGGATTATTCCTCGGCCGGCATTTGGCGATCGGTGATCGTCATCGGCGCGTTAGCAGTCATCGCCGTGCTGCTGGGGTCATGGTGGAATCGTAAGATATGGCCGCTGCTGGCAGCCATGTTCTATAGCATTTTCACCATCCTTTACACCACTTTTTTCACGAATCCAGAGGGACTGGCGGGCGGTTTCATGGGCGCGCTGAATTATTGGGCGGTCCAGGTACGAGGCGACCAACCCTTGTACTATTACGCCCTGCTCCAGATTCCCATGTATGAATTCCTGCCCGCAATTGGAATTCTCATGGCGGTTTTCATTGCCTTTCGAAAGCGGCTATGGCAGGCCGCGCCCGGTCAGCCTTTTAGATCCTACGCAGATATGTGGGAGGAGGCAGTTGCCTGCCCTGGCGGCCAGGCCAGTGAAACTGCACCAACAAGTCCGCGAAGCCTGCCTTCGCAGGCCGACTTCGTGGACTCGTTGCCGCGATTTAAATCGCCGGATGCAGCCGACCAGCCGGTACCGACCATCCTGCTGATCCTCTTTTGGTCGGTCGGCAACCTGTTCGCCTTCAGTGTGGCAGGCGAGAAAATGCCCTGGTTGACCATCCACATCGCTTTGCCGCTGATCTTGGCAGCAGCCTGGGCGGTTGGCTGGCTGGTCGAAACGATCCCTTGGGGCGAGGTGGCAAGATGGAATTGGAAACACGATCTGAAGGTGCTCGCCCTCGCCTGCCTGGGTTTCCTGGCTGTGTTGACTTTCCGGGCTTCCTTCCGCGCCGCTTATATCAACTACGATTATCCCTTCGAGTACCTGGTCTATGCCCACTCTGCGCCTGACCCAAAAGTGGTGTTAGGTGAGATCGAGGAAATCTCTCGGCGCACAACTGGCGGCCTGGATATCGTCGTGGCGTATGACAACAAGGTGCGGTACCCCTACTGGTGGTACATGCGCCGCTACCCCAACCGGATTGACTTCGATGTCACCCCAACCAACGACTTGCGCCGCGCTGCTGTCATTGTAGCCGCTCCTGAACACTACGAACAACTTGCCTCAGTGGTGCGTGACAACTACGTAACCTTCGACTATAACCGCCTGTGGTGGCCAAACATGGACTACTGGGGCTTGAAGTGGAACTCGATTGACAACGAGCGCCGGGCGGACCTGGGGCCGGATGCGCCGCCGATGAGCCTGGGCGAGTACCTGGTGCGTGCCTGGGATCATATCCGTCCCTTCTTCACCGACCCGGCCGTACGCAGCGCCATCTGGCAGATCTGGTTCAACCGCGATTACACCCAATACGCCGCCTTGAAGGGGAGCAATGCCTTTACCCTGACCAACTGGAACACCGTCGAACGGATGCGGGTTTACATCCGCAAGGACATCGCCGCGCAAATCTGGACGCATGGCTTGGTCGCGCAAGAGGCGGTGGTCATAGACCCGTACGCGAGCGCAACCGTACAGCGAACACCGGATCAGGTGATCGGCGAGACCGGCTCTGAGGTGGGTCAGTTCCAGTCACCTTACGGGATTGCTGTTGCACCGGATGGCAACCTATACGTGGCCGATTCGGGCAATAACCGCGTCCAGCATCTCAACCCAAGCGGGGAGGTGCTGCAAGTCTGGGGTCAATACGGCGACGCTACGCAGGGAGATGCCCCTGGCGGCACCTTCAACGAGCCGTGGGGCGTGTCCGTCGCGCCGGATGGTACGGTCTACGTGACAGATACCTGGAACTACCGCATCCAAAAATTCACTGCGGATGGACACTTCCTATCCATGTGGCAGGCCTTCGGTCCGGACAACACAGATGTGTTCTATGGGCCGCGCGGCATTGTTGTAGATTCGCGCGGACGGGTATTGGTTGTGGATACCGGCAACAAGCGCGTGGTCGTGTTCGACGCGGATGGCAACTATCTGACACAGTTCGGAGGCGCGGGACTGGAGCCTGGTCAGTTTGATGAACCGGTCGGAATCGCTTTGGATGGGTCGGGCAATGTGTACATCGCCGATACCTGGAACCAGCGTGTGCAGGTTTTCGCCCCTGATGAAACCGATCTTACCTATACACCGACTACCGAGTGGGCGATCAGCGGCTGGTATGGCGGGTCAGTTCTGAATAAGCCTTTCATCGCCGTTGACGCCCAGGGGCACGTCTACGTCACCGACCC
>CAYZIQ010000034.1:0-7530 GCA_964478375.1 uncultured Chloroflexus sp.
TTACAAAGCGACCCGCCCCTCAGTCGCCGCGCCCTCCCTCCCCGCTTCGACCTGAAAAGGGCCGGGCTGACGCACATCCCGGCGGACGCACCAGCCAGACCCCCATCGCTCTCAACGCCTCGCTGACCGTTTTGGCCGGGGTCGGCCCGCGTCATGCCCAGACGCTTACCAAACTTGGCTTGCACACTCTGGGCGACATGCTCTACTACTTCCCCCGCCGTTACGATGACTATAGTCAGTTGAAGCCCATCCATCGCCTGTTTTACGGCGACGAAATCACCGTGATCGGCACAGTCCAAACTGTATCCAGCCGCCCGGTGCGCGGCGGCGCTTCGAGCGTTATGGTAGGGAAGTCGCCTACCATTACTGAGGCGATCATCAACGACGGCACCGGCAGCCTGCGCCTGACCTGGTTCAACCAGCCCTGGATCGCCAATCGCTTGCAGTCTGGCGATTCTATATCCGTCTCCGGGAGGATTGACCAATACCTGGGGCGGCTGGTGATGAACAGCCCCGATTGGGAGCCGGTCGAAGTCGAGAACCTGCACACCAACCGCATTGTGCCGATCTATCCGTTGACGGCCAACATCACTCAGAAATGGTTGCGGGCGCGGATGAAAGACGTGGTCTCGTATTGGGCACCCAAGCTGACCGACCACTTGCCCGCCTCCATCCGTTCGGCGGCCGAACTGCCCGATCTGAACACAGCCTTGCTGCAAGTGCATTTTCCTGACAATCAGGAAAGCTTGCACGCCGCGCGCCAGCGTCTGGCTTTCGATGAGATTTTCTTTCTCCAAATGGGTGTGCTGCGCCAGAAGCGCGACTGGCAGGCTGCCGCCGCCCGCGTCTTCGCGGTGTCCGATGACTGGTTGGAGGCGCGTCTGCGCACCCTGCCCTTTGCGCTGACCAGCGCGCAGGGGCGCGCTGTAACCGACATCCGCAAGGACTTGGCCTCTGGCAAGCCGATGAATCGGCTTTTGCAGGGCGATGTCGGCTCCGGGAAGACGGTCGTCGCGGCTCTGGCAGCAGCGATCGTGACAAATGCCAGTGCTCAGGCTGCTGTCATGGCTCCCACCAGCATTCTGGCCGAGCAGCACTTCCGCAACTTGAGCCAATTGCTGACAGGTGAGGGCAGGTTACCGGTCGAGTCTGTGCGCTTGTTGCTCGGCGACACACCCGAGTCCGAGAAAGAAGCGGTCCGCACTGGTTTGGCCGACGGCAGCATCAAAGTCGTCATCGGCACACACGCACTGATCGAAGAACCGGTCACCTTCGCCGACCTGCAACTGACCGTGATTGACGAGCAGCACCGCTTCGGCGTCGAACAGCGCGCCGCGCTGCGCTCGAAGGCTATCAATCCGCACCTGCTGGTGATGACTGCTACGCCCATCCCACGTTCGCTGGCCCTGACGGTCTATGGCGACCTCGACCTTTCGGTGATGGACGAGATGCCGCCCGGACGCCAGGCGATCGAGACCCACGTGCTGACGCCGCGCGAGCGCGAGCGGGCCTATGGCCTGATCCGTTCCCAGGTCGCCGAAGGCCACCAGGCGTTCGCCATCTATCCGCTCATTGAGGAGAGCGAAAAGAGCGACATGCTGGCGGCTACGGCTGAGCAAAACCGCCTTCAGCAGGAGGTCTTCCCGAACCTGAATGTTGGACTTTTGCACGGACGCCTGCGCCCCGATGAGAAGGACGCCATCATGCTGCGCTTCCGAGATGGCGAATTCCACGTGCTGGTTTCCACCACGGTGGTGGAGGTGGGCGTGGACATCCCAAATGCCACTGTCATGCTCATCGAGGGTGCGGACCGTTTCGGGTTGGCCCAGTTGCACCAGTTGCGCGGACGCGTCGGCCGCGGTGTCGCCCAATCCTACTGTCTGCTCATCCCCACTCACGATGACGCCGTTGAGAATGAACGCCTGGCCGCCATGGCCGAAACCAACGACGGCTTTGTGCTGGCCGAGCGCGACCTCCAGCAGCGCGGCCCAGGCGAATTTTTGGGGACGCGCCAGTCTGGCTATACCGGTCTGCGTATGGCCTCGCTGACCGACGTACACATGATCGAGAAGGCTCGCTCGCAAGCCCAGGCGTTGTTCGAGCGGGATGCCGATTTGCAGATGCCCGAAAATCAACTATTGGCCGAGGCCCTGATGCGCTTTTGGGGCGGAGGCAAGGGAGACGTTAGTTAATTATGGTACGTGCCCTCTTCCCCGGAACCTTCGATCCTATCCATTATGGTCACATTGACATTGCTGTGCGTGCGGCGCGTCTTTTCGACGAGCTGGTCATCGCCGTTTACGACAAGCCGCTGAAATCGCTGCTATTCTCACCCGAGGAACGCATCTCACTGGTGGAAGAAACCTTCAAAGATCATCCCAAGATACGCGTCATTGGCTACAGCGGCCTGACCGTCAATATCTGCCAACAGATTGAGGCACAGGTCATCGTGCGCGGCCTGCGCGTTTTCTCGGATTTTGAATTTGAGTTCCGCATGGCCTTGGCAAACCATCGTCTGGCGCCGGATATCGAGATCGTAGCACTGATTACTGATGAGGAGCATACCTTCCTTTCTTCCAGTACTGTACGTGAAATCGCCTCGTTGGATGGTGATGTTTCGAGTATGGTGCCTCCACATGTCGAGAAGGCACTGAAGCTGAAGCTGAGCGGTATTAGCGATAGACAGTTGCTACCAAACGCACTTCGGGATTAAAATAGAGATGAGAAAGCGGAGGAGCATATGGATATCCTTCACCTTGTTGACCGCCTGGAAGAACTCTTCAATGAAAGCCGCCCCATCCCGCTGACACATAACGTCATCGTGGACGAGGACCGCTTCCTGGATATCATTGACCAGATGCGCATTTCCATCCCGGAAGAGGTCAAGAAAGCCCAACAAGTCTATTCTCAAAGGGATCGTGTCCTCGCCCAGGCGCAGGAAGAGGCAAACCGAACCCTGGTCCTGGCACGCGAAAAAGCCGACCTTCTGGTCGAGAAGGATGGCCTTGCCCAGGAGGCTCAAAAGCGTGCCAACCAGATCATCGAGCAGGGACGCATGGAGGCCGAGAACGTCAAAGCCGGCGCTGACCAGTATGCGATGGATTCTTTGCTGAACCTGGAAATGGAACTAGAGCGCCTCATGCAGCAGGTTCGTAATGGCATCCAGGTTCTGGAGGAAAAAAAAGCCGTTGCCAGCGCCCAAGCAGGCCAGAAGGAATGACGACGCCCTCCGTGGGTCAAATCGCGCAGGCTCATATCTGTTGAACAGATCGTCGAACAAAAGAGACGATCCTTGCATATCGTCTCTTTTGCTTCGATGCGATGCTGAGATATTTACATCAATTGCACGTAAAAACTTCCGGAGCTATTTGCGCTACGGAAGTTTCCTTTGAGATCGTTTTCTCGGTGTTATGCCGCTGTGGATTTCACTCGATCCACCTTGCGGATGACCATCACGACTTTGCCCTGGATTTGAACCGTTTGCGGGTCATCCACGTAAATGGGTTTCATGGTGGGATTGGCGGGCTGCAGGCGGACTCGCCCCTTTTCTTTGAAGAAATACTTGAGTGTGGTTTCGTCTCTACCCGTAAGCCAGACAGCGACCATCTCACCGTTATCGGCTTCCTCGGCCTTCTTCATCACCACGATGTCGCCGTCGTTGACCATGGCGTCAATCATCGAGTCGCCTTTTACCTCCAGTGCAAAAAGTTCGGTGCCTTTTTCACGCCGTGGTAACAGACTGCGGGCAATGTTGATGCTGCTTTCAGCGTCGAAATAATTGAAATCTGAGGAGGGCACCGGCACCGGTGCACTGGCAAAGATGCGACCCACGAGAGGGACCTTGAGCAATTCATCCGCCACGGCGACCGCGCTTTGGACCACTTCGGCCATGCGCTGAGGCACGCTGAGTCCGGGCTCTTTGATCAGCCGTACCGCCCGCGAGAATTTGGGGTCGCGTTCGATCCTACCCATTTCAACCAATTGCTTGAGATAATAGGTAACGACGGATGTCGAGGAAATTCCGGTCGCCTCGCCGATCTCACGGATGGAGGGGGGATAACCCTGCTCGTTGAGCCGCTTATCCAGATATTCTAGGATTTTATAGTGCCGGTCAGTCAAGCCTTTACGCGTTCTCACCATAGGGACATTCCTTTCCTGGTGAATCGTACATTTGTGCTAATAATATAACACGAACATCCGTTCTGTGTCAAGTACTTTTTCGAAAAAATTTTTCCAATTGAGTGCGCAGATTTAAACTCAGGTATAGGACTTCCCGTGGCGATGAATTGGCTGAGCCTTATTTTACTGCTTCTCGCACCATTGCATGTTGGTATTTTGGATTTGATGTGACGAATGCAGATGAAGCGATCGTTACATTTCTCCTCGAATTTTACATGGACATTAATAATATTGAAGTTATTATTGAAATTATTGAAATTTCATATTGACAAAACGAAGTTTCTGTATATAATAATAAGAGAACCAAAAAGTGCTGTGTTGACGCCTGTGGGCGTTAGACAGGAGATTGCTATGCAAAACCAATATCTATCCTTTGCCTTGAGTTTGTCAGCAATAAGCGAGGATCGCCGCTACCCTAAACGGGAGGATGCCTGGCTTGACCATCTCAGAATCGTACCCCGGATCAAGCGGGGACATTGGTATCAGCGCACCCTGGCTCGTCTTGGCGATCTGCTCATTACGACGGGCAAGAGCCTGAAGGAACACTATGCCGTCAATCAAACTGCCGTGTGGTCTACCCACTAAAAGGGGGATGCATGAAACCGTCTATGAGTAAATGCCCGGTTTGCAGCAATGAGCTGACCGTCACCCGCCTGCACTGTGATGCCTGCGACACATCCCTCGAAGGCCGTTTCGCCAACAGTGTTCTGCCTGGCTTGAATGAGGAACAATTGGATTTTGTGGAGACGTTTGTCCGCTGCGAAGGCAAGATCACCCGCATGGAAGACGAGCTGGGGCTTTCATACCCGACCATCCGCAACCGTTTGCACGAAGTCATCCGCGCTATGGGCTACGAGCCGGGCAAGGATGAGGACGAGCCTGAAATCTCCGACGAGAAACGCCGCAGCATCCTTGAAGAACTGGACGCCGGCAAGATCTCTGCCGACGACGCAATGCGTCTCTTGCACGGGGAAGAGGAGTAGCCCATGAAACAACAAACTATGTCGGTCGGCCCGTCGCCGATCGTGACGATGCAATCCATTCCTGGCGACTTGCGCGTCGCCGGCTGGGAGCGAGCCGAGATCATGGCCAAGACGGACGGGGATGCGTTGGATATCAAGGTGGACGCGGAGCAGGTGTTCGTTTCCTGTGACGAGAATCTGATCTTGTATCTGCCACGCCAGGCCAGCCTGCGTGTCGACAATGTAGCCGGCGATGCCTGCCTGCAAGCTCTGAACGGAGCGATCACCCTCGGACCCGTGGCCGGCGACCTGTGCCTGAACGATACTGGCGCCGCGACTCTAGGAACGATCGCTGGTGATGCTTCTTTGCGCAGCATTGGTGGCTTGAGCGCCGAGCAGATTGGCGGCGATTTTGCTCTGCGCGGCGCTCGCGGCGACTGTGCGGTTGATAATATTGGCGGCGACGCTTCCTTCCGGGATGTGGAGGGGGCGGTGACCATCGAGAATGTCGGCTCGGACCTGTTCCTGCGCAACGCGCGCGGCAGCGTGGTCGCCACCACCGGCGCAGACGCAACCCTCTATCTGGAGCCCCTTCCAGGGAAAGAATATGCCATCACTGCTGGCGATGACCTGCTCCTACGCCTGCCGGCGAACGCGAACGTCGAATTGAACCTGACCGCGGGATCGCCAGAGTCGCTCCATGTCGACTTCCCCGGCGTCAAGCTGACGGAAGATAGCCCCACCCAAATGGTCACGCTCGGCAGCGGGGGAGCCAAGATGTTCCTGACGGCCGGCGACGAGTTGATCGTCACCAGCAAAGCCGAGAAATGGAACTCGGCTGCCGATTTTGGCGTTGGGATGGGAGACACGTCCGAATGGGGAATCCCACCCATTCCACCGATCCCCCCTATACCTCCGATCTCAGCGGATCTCTCCGAGCGCATCAGCCGCCGAGTGCAGGAGGCGGTGGAGCGCGCCCAGGCGCGCTCGGAAGCGGCTTCGCGGCGCGCAGAAGTCAAAATTGCAGCAGCTATGCGTCGCGCCGAGGCCAAAGCGCGCGCTGCCGAAGTCCGCGCCCGACGTTGGAAGGTCGAATATGTACCTCCGTCTGGCAAACCACAGGCAAATATCAACCTCGATCTTGGGCGCTGGAAATGGGACCTCACGCCCAGGGGCCCGGTCGAGGGCGGCGAACCGGTCAGCGATGAGGAACGGCTGACCATTTTGAAAATGCTCCAGGAGAAAAAGATCACGCTCGAGGAAGCCGAGAAATTACTGGCCGCTTTGGAAGGCAAATGAAATTGTCTTTCCCTCCCCCTTCCCCCTCTCCTCCCTGAGCGAAAGTCGAAGGGTTGGAGAGGGGACAGGGGTGAGGTCAAAGAGGAGAATGTTATGACTGACCAGGAACGTTCGCAAGTTCTGAAGATGATCGAAAATGGCAAAATCACGCCGGAAGAGGGGCTACACTTGCTGCAAACCCTCGAGCAGAATCCGGCCGAGGATGAAATTCGGGCCGCTAAAGCGGAAGCGGGTTCCTCGTCAGCGCGCGAAGCGGCTGCTGAAAGGCCCGAGGGGGCTAAGAAATCCGGCCTGGAAACGGATCCGAGAATCGCTCGCATCAAAGACATCGTTCGCCGTCTGTGGCTCGTTCCCTTGGCGATTGGCATCGGTCTCACAGTTTTGGGCGGGTGGAGCATGTATGCCAACATGCACACTGCCTACATCAGTGGCTGGTTCTACTGTCTGGGATTGCCGGTGTTGCTGCTGGGCGTGGCGATCATCGCCGCGGCCGCAGGCACCCGCAAGGCGCGCTGGCTTTTCGTGGACGTACACCAGAAACCCGGTGAGAGGCCTCAGCGCATTTTTCTGGGCTTCCCTTTGCCGTTGAAGTTTACGGCCTGGTTCTTGCGCCGCGTCGGCCACAGAATTCCCGACCTGAAAAAGACCAACGTGGATGAAGTGATCGAGGTGATAGAGACAGGTTTCACTGGTGAAGAGCCGCTGATCGTCAACGTGGATGAGGGCGGCGAGGGCGAACGCGTGCAGGTTTACATCGGGTAGCGGAGGGTGGGCGTTGACAATGCCTTTAGAGACGACGGCAGTGCAGGCCAGGAAACAGCCGCTGTTGAGCGGGTTGGTGCTGCTGGTGGCCTCGGCTTTCCAGGCCATCACCGGCTCGTTGGTCGGGCCAAGTTTCGACGCCTTTATTGCCGAGCACTCCAGCGACGAGAACCGCGCCAAAGTATTCGGCATATCCCAGGCGCTATTCATGATCGTCGGGGTGGTGGGACCGGTGTTGGGCGGCTGGCTGGTGGATCTGTACGGCTTCAAGAAGATGCTGCTGGTGGCTGCCGGGCTGTACATTATTGCCACGATCATCCGGGTCAGC
>CAYZIQ010000034.1:7630-24357 GCA_964478375.1 uncultured Chloroflexus sp.
GATGCTGCTGGTGGCTGCCGGGCTGTACATTATTGCCACGATCATCCGGGTCAGCGTGTCAACATTGTGATGGGTTTCGTCCTGATCGGTCTGGCACTGGGAATGTTGGTCTACATGCCGACAGCCAACCCCTGGCTCTACGGGGTCGGCTGGGCAACAGCAGGGACGGGTGTCGGGTTAATGACCCCCGCCTACCAGTCGCTGATCTCGAAAGCCGTCCCGACGAAAGTGCGCGGCACAGCCTTCGGCCTGTTCAGCTCCAGCCTGGGATTGGTCTCGCTGCCCGCGCCATGGGTCGGCGGCGAGTTGTGGGAGAAGGTCAACCCGCGCTTGCCATTTATGATCACAGTCATCGTGTCATTCCTGTCCACCATCCCAGCCTGGCTGAAGTTCAGGCTGCCGAAGGATGTGAACGGTAATGAAAATGATAAGAATAGAGCAGAAGTGCAAGAGAAGTGACGGTGTTTATCACAAATCCCACGAAGAGACGAGTGCCGCGAAAAAACATTCGCGAAGTTTGCAGAATTCGTGTCATTCGTGGTCGAAAGAATGACTCATGAAGGAGGTGCTGCAATGGCAACCACTGAAGAACGGATGAAAATCTTGAAAATGATCGAAGAGGGCAAATTGAGCGCCGAGGAAGGTGCCAAGCTACTCTCGGCCTTGAGCGCGGCGCAGAGCAAGGCGGCTTCGGGTGCGGCCGGCGAGTTGGGCGTCGGCGCGGCGCGCTGGCTGCGGGTGCGCGTCACCGATGTGAACTCCGGCCGCTCGAAGGCTACGGTGCAGATTCCCATCAGCCTGATTGACGCCGGCATGAAGATCGGCGCGCACTTCGCCCCCGAAATTGACGGCGTTCAAATGGATGAGCTTCTCGCTGCGTTGCGGACTGGCATGACCGGCAAGATCATTGACGTGACCGACGATGAAGACGGCGAGCACGTGGAAATTTTTGTCGAGTAGCGAGGTAAATCATGTCACGGGAAACTGTTGAACAAGCCTTCAATGTTTCCATTCCAGCGCGGTTGAAATTGAGCAATATCTGCGGCTCGGTGGATATCCGCCCAGGTGATGATGGCACCATCCGTGTGACGGCCGTCAAGAATCCGGATACCGGTGACGCCGAGCGCACGGAGGTAGAATTGTCCCAGGCTGCGGATGGCACGGTCATCCTCGCCACCCATTTTCGCGAGGGCCAGTGGGTGTGGTTGTTCGGCTCCCGTCCCTGCCAGGTGGATTACGTTGTCAAAGCGCCGCGCGCCTGCTGCCTGAAAGTCAAGGGGGCCAGCAACACGCTAGTTGTCGAAGGATTGGAGGGCAAATTCTGATGGCTGCAACAAAGCAAATTCTTGTAGTTACGACTTTAGTCGTTATAAGCAGCCCCCGCATAAACGCCGGGGGGTAAATTTTCATCCAATTCCGTCCTTCTGTCTTTTCAACAACAACGGTCCCAACCGGTCAATGATCCAGCCGAAACTCAGTTCCGCCCACGGAACGATCCGCAACCAGCGCGGCACGTAGACCACGCGCCGCGGCCGCAGCAGCAATTTCCAGATTGCCCACGCCACAACGTCCGAGGTCACGCCGATCTGCTCGGTGGGGACATGTCCGCCGTTCTCCTGCTTGAGCGCTGCCTCCCCGAACTCGGTCCGCACCGGCCCGGCACGCACCACACTGACGTGGACGCGCGTCCCGGTCAGTTCGCGGTGCAAGGCGGTGGTGAAATTATCACGGCATCTCTGCTCCGTAGCAGTACCAACCCAGCCCGGCATTGTTGACCAGCACATCCGCGCCGCCGAAGCGTTCCTCGATCTCGCGGAACACGCGCGCCCGGTCCGATTCCTGGGTCAGGTCGGCGGGGATAGGATAGGCTTGCCCGCCTGCGGCGCGAATCTCGCCTGCGAGGGTCTCCAGCCGGTCAAGCCGACGTGCCACCAGCGCTACGCGCATGCCCTCGCGTGCCAAGCGTCTGGCGGTGGCCGCGCCGATGCCGGACGAGGCTCCGGTCACGACGGCAAGTTTATTTTTCCAGTTTGTATCCATTTTCGTTGCGTCGAGATGTGCTGCCTAAATCTCTGCCCGCGCCCACCGATCCTCCAAGAGCCAGCGCACGGTATCGGCAATCGTCTCGATAACCGGACGCGATCTGTAGCCAAGTTCACGTTCAGCTTTCTTGTGGCTGATGTCGGCGTTGCTTTGCAGCACCTCCAGTGAATAGGGTGTGAAGCGCGGCCTGGCTTTTGTTTTCTGGTAATACCAAGGGGTGAACCTAGCCGCGAACTTGGCCAGCGAGAAGGGGATCTTGATGCTGGCAAAGGTCTTGCCTGTCACCTCGCGCACTGTCTCCAGCAGGTAGCGCACCGAAATTTTGTGCCCGCCGAGGATGTAACTCTCGCCCCGTCGTCCCTGCTGGGCGGCGGCAATCAGCGCCTCAGCCACGTCACGCACGTCCACGAAATCGTACGCGCCTTCGACATAAAACATCGGCTTCGCCTCCGCCGCGCTGCGGATGACCTCACCCAGCTCGGAGCCGCGGAAATCGTACGGGCCGATGACGCCCGTCGGACAGACGATGACCGCATCCAGGTCCGCTTGCGCTGCGCTCTGGACCTCGAGGCTGGCCGCGGCTTTAGAGCGGTCGTACTCCCCATAAGGATTGTTCGGGTCGAAGCCAAGCGACTCGTCCATTTCTACCCCTTGCGGGATGCGCTTGAGGGCGTGGATCGAACTGGTGTACACCAGCCGTCTCACACCTGCCTGTCTCGCCGCGCGCAAAACGTTGCACGTCCCTTCGACGTTGACGCGCCAGACGAAGGGGTTTCGTCCCGGCAGGATGGAAATGATACCAGCCAGGTGAAACACTTTTTCCACGCCCTCGAAGGCAGGCTCCAGGCTTTGCGGGTCGAGCACATCGCCCTCGACGGTTTCCACTTCCAATTTCTCGAGCGGGGTGGTGTCCTCCCCGCGCCAGATCAAGGCGCGGACTTTTTCGCCTCGCTCCAGCAATTTGCGGACGAGTACATTGCCGATATGACCTGTGGCGCCGGTAACCAGATTCATCTAATTTGCCAATCCTTTCAACAAAATTTGAATGCCTTGCTCTGCGGCGTTCTGCCAATCGGCGTCTTTCGGTCCCAGCACGCATTGTAGCAGCAAGCCAACCGCCAATGAGACGATCAAAAGCGCGGCTGCCTGCGCATCTACGGGCTTGAGCGTCCCTTCGGCAATGCCATCTTCGACGAGTTTGGCGAAATATTCCTGATAATGGTGGTACGGAGCAATGACAGCCTGCCAGACGGTCTCATCGCGACTGGCCTGCAGCCAAAATTCCAGGAACATGGGTAGGCGGTTCTCAGCCGAGGCGAAGACAGTCGGCAAGAGGTTGGTCATGTGGACCAGCGTCTCTGGGACGGTCCCCTTGTGAGCTGCCTCCATACCCATGTCAATCATCGCCAGCCAGCCTTCCAGCAAGGCCAGGAAAACGGCCTGCTTGGTAGGAAAGTGGTGGTAGAAAGCGCCCTTGCTCACCCCGGCCGCCGCGCAGATATCGTCCACGCTGGCGGCGTTGTAGCCGGCGATGGCAAATCGCTTGACGGCGGCAGCCAGGATGCGGGCACGCGTCTCTTCGCCGCGCTGCTGGGTCATGAGTTCTCCGTTTCGACCTATCCCCCCAGCCCCCTTCCCTTGCAGGGAAGGGGGAGCGGGAGTTGGGTCAGTAAAACATACCGACTGGTCGGTATATTAATCATACCTCTACTCGTGCGGAAAGTCAATTAAAGGGAGATTAGAGATTGCCAACAATTTCACAAAGTAAAAAATCTCCCAGCGTTTCTATAAACACCGGGAGATTCATGTCACATGTACAGGTATGCTCGTTCATGAACAGTCGCAGGTGGCCTCTTTCTGGCCGCGCAAAGCCGCCCGGATCATCGCTGCCGCGCAACCCACGCCGCTTTCCACAGTGATGGCGTCGGTGACGCAGTTCAATTGGCAGGCGCCGCATTCCATGCAGGCTTGCGGGCTGACGAGTCGGGCTTTTCTCCCATTCATCTCGAATACCGCGTGCGGGCAGACTGCTGTGCACATGGCGCATCCGTTGCATAATTCCGGATGATAGACGAGCGTATTGACCGCGTAAGCGTCGAACATTTCGGCCTCCGATCAGCGGATAAATGCAAAGGCGAGATTGAGAACGATGCCGGCCGCGAAGGTCCAGGCCATGACCGGGATGTAGGCGAAAATTTCCCGTCGTACGCCGGTTCGCGAGGTAAAGGTGGTCGAGCCGGTAAAATTTAGCGTCAGGAAAGCCGTCACCGCCGGCATGGCAAAAAGGAAACCCAACGCCTGCCCAACTTGCCGGTACCAGCTCCAATCGGGATGGCGGAGGAATACAGTCAGGGCAAAAGGCAGGGCAGCCAGTCCGCCGAGAATGAACCCCTTCGTGCTGAAATTGTGCGTCGG
This sequence comes from uncultured Chloroflexus sp., assembly GCA_964478375.1. Lineage (GTDB taxonomy): Bacteria > Chloroflexota > Anaerolineae > Anaerolineales > Villigracilaceae > CG2-30-58-95. The sequence goes on from CAYZIQ010000034.1 coordinate 12,089, forward strand.
CAGCCAGGGCAGCAGAATGGGGAACAGGACGGTCTCCGCCAGGACGGTCGTCACCGCCGCCAGGCTGGACACGATGCCTCCGATGAAATACAGAATAACGGCCACAATCAGGGTTGGCAAGATAATGTGGACGAGCTCCACCGGGATCAAGGTGGCACGATCGCGCAGCGTGAACTGCACGCTGCGCATCTCTGCCGTTGCCTGACGGGTCCTCAGGTATTCGGGCAGATCGGCCGCTCGCACCGGGCCGTACTCGACCTTGAAGCCAGTGCGCTTCTTGACCTCGTGGGCGGCCACGCCGGGCGCGCCCAACTGGGGCAGGATCAGCTTCCGGTGGCTGACCACATCCTTGAGTCCGGTTGCGAAGACGCGCTGGACAACTTCATCGGTCCCGAACGTGCCCTTCCCCGCCGCGCACCAGACGTTGATGCCCTGTGTATCCAGCACCAAAATGTAACCGTCAATCCCATCCACCGCCGAACGCAAGGCGTCGAAGCTGAGGGTGTAATTCGCGGTGACGAAAACGGGCGACTCTGGCGTGGGCTTTCCCAAAGCGTACAGCCCAGGCTTCACGCGGTGTTCGCTGCGCTTCCAGCCTACGCGGGCCAGGAAGTGATCCCAGCGGTTGGAAGCTGTCAGCCGGGAGGTAGCTGGGAATATATCCGGCGCTGCGGTAATGGAACTGACGTCAATCATCGGTGTCTCCTCGTCTCGAACCGTCATGCCGGTTTTCGGGCCGTGATCATGTGCGGGACGAACATGTTCCCTTCCAGCTTCTCCCAATGGCGGATCTTCTCCAGGAGTTCTTCCTTCGAAGGGTTCTTATTCGTTTCCGTTTGGACGCGTACCTGCCCGCTCTCGATAGCTTTGACGACCATCTCCATATCCGGCTCGATGCGGATGTCCACAAATCCGGCCTTGCTCAGCTCGTCTTTGTATTCCCCGTAAGCTAGCGCACCGGACACGCAGCCACACCAATCCTCGTTGTCCTTGCGCGCTTCTTCGCTGAGCGGGCGGTTGGTGACAATGTCGGAAACGGCAATGCGCCCTCCTGGCTTTCCCGACACAGGGTCGGGACTTCGGAGCACTCGGTACATCTCGCAGAAAACCCGCGGCTTATCGGGAGAGAGATTGATCACACAATTCGAAATGATGACGTCAACGCTACTATCGTCCACAGGCAGATTCTCCAGGGAGCCCTCGCGGAACTCGACGCTCTGGACGTTCAACCGCGCCGCGCTGGACCTGGCGCGTGCGAGCATTTCCTGAGTCATGTCCACGCCGATGACATGCCCGCTCTCCCCAACCTGACGGGCTGCCAGGAAACAGTCCAGGCCGCCGCCGGAGCCGAGGTCGAGCACCGTCTCGCCGGGCTTCAGCTCAGCCAGGCTGACGGGGTCGCCGCTGCCAGCCGTGAAGCCGGCGATGTCAGCCGGGATGCCGGTCAGCAGTTCTTCGGGGTAGAGCAGGCTCTCGGTTTTTGGAGCGCCGGCTGCAGGTCCGCAGCACGAACCGGCCTCCTTTGCAAAGTTCCCGTAGTGCTCTTGCACAGCCTTATGGATGGGGGTTGGGGTTTGGGTTGCCATTTTCTTCTCCTTAATATAGATAAGCGTCTATATATACGAGCAAAATTCTTGGGACGCAGCGTTACAGCTTTCCTGCGTCCCATTCAATTGGGGCCGATGACAATCTTGATTGTCTTGACTGCCTTGGCGGTCTCAGTCTCTGGCGCGAAGTTGAGCACCAATGTGCCGCAGCAGTTTGCCATGCGTTCCTGGTTCAGCGTGTAGAAGGTTTGCTTGCCTTCTTCGCGAATGTCTACCAGGCCGGCCTCACGTAGGATGGCGAGGTGATGCGAAACCGTCGGCTGGCTGACGCTGAGCTGCTCGACGATCTCGCTGACTGAGAGCCATTTGCAGCAGACCAGTGCCATGATTTTCTGGCGGGTCTCATCGGCCAGGGCTTTGGCGAATTCAACCGGTTTCGATCCTGTCATATTGATAATTATCTATTTGATATTATATCGAAGTTTGTCTATTTGTCAAGATCTTAATCCACCGTCAGTGTCTTGCTCAAGTTGCGGGGAAAATCCGGGTCGTAGCCGCGTGCTACGCTTATATGGTAGGAGATCAATTGAAGCGGCAGCACCGCCAACAAGGCGTTGATGTGAGGGCCTGATGGGGGGATAACAATGAGGTCATTGGCATTGGCGCGCAGGCGTGAATCCTCCTCGCCGACGGCAATGGCGCGCCCGCCGCGACAGGTCACCTCGTTGATGCCGCTGACGATGAGCGGCACATCCTCCGGCCCGGAGACGAAGAACACCGGGTAATCCTGGCTGACTGCCGAGAGTGGACCATGCTTGAATTCGGTCGAGAGCATACCTTCGCAGTGTGCGTAGGTGATCTCCTTGAGTTTCAAGGCGCCCTCCAGGGCAATCGGGTAGGTCGCGCCGTAGCCCAGCATGTACAGGTCGTTCCATTTGTTGATATCGCCTGCAATCAGCTCGACTTGGGGAGCAACGGCCTGGATAGTTTTCTCCATCAATTCTGGGATTTGCTCCAATTCGCGAGCATCGCGCCCGCCCATACGATAAGCCAGGTACAGGAAAGTGACAACCTGGTTGGTAAAGGTTTTGGTCGCCGGGACGCTGATCTCATAACCACAGCCCAACGGTAGCCAGCAGGCAGTGGCCTTGGTCAGTGTAGAGCCGATCACGTTGGCGATGCCGTAACATGCCATGCCCCGTTTTTCAGCAGTCTGCAAGGCGTTGAGCACATCCTTGGTTTCGCCGCTCTGGCTGACGAACAGGCCAGCGTCTTCGTGACCGACAGCCGGCCCGTACTGGGGCACGAACTGCGGGGCCAGGACAGGGATCGCCGCTCGGCCAGCCAGTTGGGCGAAGTATACGGCCCCGGCCAGGCAGGCGTGGTAACTCGTCCCGCAGCCGATTAGATACAGGTGACGCGCGGACTTCATCCTTTCCAGCATGACCTCAACCTGGCGGGCGCCTTCCAATAGATGCAGTAGTTCTCGTGCCACCAGAGGCTGCTCGTGGATCTCCTTAAGCATGAAATGGGGATAGCCGCCCTTTTGCACCGCGTCCATGCTCTCGGTGACTGTTTCCGGGTTCCGCGCCAGCAGACTGCCATCCTTGACCGAACGCAGTTCGACGCGGTCAGCCCACAGAGCGATGATCTCGCCGTCCTGCACGCGGACGATCTTGCGGGTCAAAGGTAGGATCGAGGGCAAGTCCGACGAGACGCAGGTGAAGCCATCTCCAAGGCCGACCACCAAACCAGAGCCTTTCTTGATGGCGTACAGACGGTCATCGCTCGCTCGCCCGATGACGAAAGCATAATCGCCAGCCAGGTCGCCGTAGGCCAGACGGATGGCGTCAATGAAGTCGTAGCCCTTGTTGATGTAACGTTCCACGGCGTGAACGCAGGTCTCGCCGTCGTTTTGTGAGCGGACGGTCAGGCCTTCGGATATAAATTGCTGACGCAGCTCGACGTTGTTGACCACGTTGCCGTTGTGCGCTCCAACCAGGTCTCCGTCCGAGTCGAGATGAGGCTGGGCGTTGACTTGGGAAGGCTCGCCGAAGGTGGCCCAGCGCAATTGGGTGATGCCGCGCGAGCCGGTCATTTCCGCAAAACTATATTTTGCGGCTACATCGTCCACTTTACCCACATCTTTCCGCAAATCAATCTTCGAGCCGAGGATGGTCGCCGCGCCGACCGAATCGTAGCCGCGGTAGGTGAGTCGCTTGGCCGCTTCGATGAGGATTGGGCCGAGTGGTTGTTCTTTGCCAGTGACAATGCCAAAGATGCCGCACATGGATTTGTGTTTACTCCTGAGAGAGGTTGGTTGCAAGGGCCAAGTTTATCATAAAGCGGGTGTGAAGGAAAAAGGCCTCTTTTCCCACGGGAAACTTCGATTTGTTACTTGCTTGAATATCCGCTTTGTGCTAGACTTTATGCAATAGAGTTTGTGCGCTTTTGTTCAGAAGAGGCAATGCCCCCGGCATTGAAGAAAAGCCGTAGAGCGGAGGCACAGAAAACTGCATAACGCTGATAAGTGATATTGCACCTTCTCAAAATTAGGGGAAGCTGGGGGGTGCACGGATGGTCACGAAGCATACCTGAAAGGTGCAAAACCGTCCGTACATTCCCCAATCCCCAGCTTCTTGATGATATGAATACACTTCCGAGGGAGCAGCTATGGCCAATAAAATATTGATCATTGATGATGACCTCGATACCCTTCGCCTGGTAGGGGCGATGCTCCAGCGTCATGGGTATCAAATTGTGGTCGCCTCGAATGGTGAGCAGGGTTTGATACAGGCAGGGGTCGAAAACCCTGACCTGATCCTCGTGGACATCATGATGCCGGAAATGGACGGCTATGAAGTGACGCGCCGCCTGCGCAGCGATGGAAAGACAGCGAACATTCCCATCCTGATGTTTACTGCCAAGACCCAATTGGACGATAAAGTGACCGGCTTTGAGTCTGGCGCGGATGACTACCTTACCAAGCCTACGCATCCTGCCGAGCTTCAGGCGCACGTCAAGGCCTTATTGTCTCGTTCGAAACGATGGAAAACCGGACCGCTTGCGCCCGAAGTGATACCGACCTTTATCATCGGTGTACTGGCAGCGCGCGGCGGCCAGGGGGTAACAACGGTGGCTGTAAATCTGGCCAGAAGCCTCATGACGGCATCCCAGGCAGGAGTCATCGTGGCCGAGTTGCGCCCCGGCATGGGTACGCTTGGCCCCGACCTGGGGGAACCAGATCCCACAGAGCTGGCAACGCTTTTGCAGGCCAAGCCAGAGGAATTGACCGCTCAAAAGGTCAAGGATAATCTCTTCGTCCATGAAACTGGTTTGAGGTTGTTGCTTGGGACTACTCAACCGCGCGACGCGCTTCTGTTGAATGCTACCGCCCAATTCGAGGCGATCGTCAGCCGGTTGTCAGGTTTGGCTCCCTATCTTGTCCTGGACCTTGGCGCTGGCTTGACACCCTTGAACCAAAAACTGGTCAAGAAATGTCATCACCTCATCGTGGTGGTAGAGCCGACGCAGAACTCGGCTTTACATGCCAAGGCGATGCTCAACGATTTGGTAGGATTGGGGGTAAATAAGCGGCATATCAGCCCGATCGTGGTGAACCGCGTCCGCTCGGATACGCAGATGAAAATGAGCCAGGTGCAGGAAAAACTGGGATGGGGTGCGCCGGTGGTCATAATGCCCTTCCCAGAGCTACTCTATCGGGCAATGCAGATGAAAACTATTGCCGTTTCTTATCAGCCAGATTCCCAAACCGCTCAACAGTTTGCCAAATTGGCCACCTTGATGGTCGAGCGCGCCCGCTTGGAAAAATGACCGTGCTCTCCGCCCAGACCCTGGTGTCCATTCAATATGCGGCGGAGATAATTCGCAAGTCCCAACGTGCCGTCGCCCTCACCGGCGCAGGGATATCTACTCCTTCGGGTATTCCTGACTTCCGTTCGGAGGGAACAGGCTTATGGTCCAGGGTGAATCCGATGGAAGTCGCCTCGCTGAACGCGTTTCGCTACGCGCCTGAAAAGTTTTATGAGTGGATCCGCCCCTTGGCCACACAAATTTTTAATGCAAAGCCCAACCCTGCTCATCGTGCGTTTGCACGCTTGCAGAAGGCTGGATATTTTAACATCATCATCACCCAGAATATAGACAACCTCCATCAGAAAGCGGGTTCCTTGCATGTTTTGGAAACCCACGGCACGTTCCAGACGATGTCCTGCACGCAATGCTTCGCACAGATCAGCAGCAATGGGTTTATTGAACCTTACATTAGGGATGGTCAGATCCCGCACTGCCCACAATGTGAGGGAATTTTGAAACCGGACGTTATCTTATATGGCGAGCAATTGCCGGTGCGCTCCTGGTACGAAGCCCAAGCTGCCTGCCGAAACTGTGACCTGATCCTGGTGGCTGGATCCTCGCTCGAGGTGTTACCCGTAGCCGGTTTGCCGCTCCAGGCCCTCGACCGGGGGGCACACCTGATCATTGCCAACCACATGCCGACCTACCTGGGCATACGCGCGGATGTTGTTCTCCTGGGGGATGTGGCTGAAATCATCCCTCTGATCGCGGAGCGTGTCTTACATGACTGATACCGAAAAGCGGCTGGAAGGTTATCGGCGGTTGATAGACATCGCTCGTGACCTGGCCTCAACCCTCGACCTGGATATCCTGCTCAACCGAATCATTTGGGCTGCGGTTGATATCACCAATGCTCAGGCAGCTTCGATTCTGCTTTATGATGATGTTTCTCGCCAGTTGCACTTTCAAGTTGCGACCGACCTGGATAAGCCGCTCATGCGTGGCCTGGTCGTGCCGCTGGAGGGCAGCATCGCTGGCTGGATCGTCACCAACCGCCAGACGGTACGAGTCTCAAATGCGCAAGAGGATCCACGTCATTTTGGTAAGATCAAAGAGGTTACCCACTACGCCACCAATTCTCTCCTGGGCGTTCCATTGATCACCAAAGATAAGGTCATTGGCGTGTTGGAAGCCTTGAACAAACAAGGTGGCGATTTTACTGAAACGGACGAAACCCTACTCTCGGTGCTGGGAGCGCAGGCAGCAGTGGCGATCGAAAACGCACGTTTATTCCAACAATCCGATCTGATCGCCACTTTCGTCCACGAGGTGCGCACGCCTCTCTCGGCCATCACCACGGCCACCTATTTACTGCTCCGACCGGAAATTCCCCAAGATGAGCGCGACGAGATCGTCCAGAACATCCACGATGAGGCTTGCCGTCTCAACGCCCTGGCTTCCTCTTTTCTCGACCTGGCGCGCATGGAATCGGGCCGCGTCCAATTCCACAGCAGCCAATTCGAGCTGAGAGCTTTACTGGTGGAATGCAAGAAAGTAATGCAGAGCAAGGCGGACGAAGACAGAATTCAGATCAACCTCGAGGTCTCCGCCGATTTTCCTACTCTGGAAGCCGACCGCGACAAGATCAAACAATTAATGCTCAACCTGTTGAGCAACGCCATCAAGTACAATCGCCCAAACGGGTCGGTTACGCTAAGTGCTTCAGCACAGGAGAAGGAATTCGTCCTCGCCGTGCAGGATACTGGCATCGGCATCCCAGAGAAGGCGCTGCCCAACCTGTTCCAGAAGTTCTACCGCGTGCAAGACGTGGAGGGCAAAGCCATCGGCACCGGCTTGGGGCTTTCGATCTGCAAGCAAATCGTGCAGGGACACGGGGGACGCATCGAGGTGGCCAGCCGCCTCGGCGAGGGGACGACTTTTACCATTCACCTGCCGCGCAAGAGATGAAATTTAGATAATTTCTACCCTGTCGTCCATCACCTCTACATCCGGCCAGTTTTTCTCCACCCATTCGACGACCGCTTGCAGCGAGCGCTGGATTTGGGCGCGGTCGCCGTTGACCAGCGCGCAGGCGATGACCGCTTCCGTCCATTTATCCTGCAAGTCCATCTCGGCAACGGAAATGTTGAACTGGCGGTGCAGGCGGTGGAGCAACGGCTTGAGCCGTCCGCGCTTTTCTTTGAGCGAGGCGCAGCCGGGGAGATGGAGGTGGAGGGTGATGGTTCCAATCATTTATCCCCAAACTCTTAGGCGTTATTCTGGAAGAAGGGGTTGCAGGTTTTCCAACAATGCAGGGATGCCTTTGGGTGCGGCGAGATAAACATTGCCCGTTTTCACTTCGCCGTATTCGTGCGCCAGAATGTTCCGCAAGCCGATGATTTGCGGCCATTCGATTTCGGGATGCTCTTCCTGAAATTCCCTGGAAACATGGTTTGCCGCCTCGCCAACGATCAGGAGTAGCCGCTCAATGGCGTAGCAGATCGTCTTGTTCTCGACGAACTTGGAATGCGGAACGTCTTGGATAATCTCGCTGATTTCCAAGGCGTATTTCCGCATATCCCACAAATAGGACAGGTTCCGCTCGTCAGACCGCACAGATCACCTGCGCGGTTTTGAGGATTTCTTGCTTGCGGTAGGGATTCTCCAGCGCATCCTTCTCAATGATATCCACAGGGCGGTGAAAAATATCCTCCAAATCCAATTTCATTTGCACAAGGTCGAACAGGCTGATTTCCGCCTCCGGCGAAAATGTGACCAGCACATCCACATCGCTGTCCGGGCGGAAATCACCTCGCAGCGCCGAGCCAAACAGCGAGAATTCCACCACCTGCCAGCGGCGACAAAACTCGCTGATTTTCTTGCGCGGGATACGAAGACCATTCTTCTGCATGGCGTTCACCAGTGAAAATTATAGCACAGGGAAAGGCTGCAAACGTTCCTCTTGCTTTTGCATCCCCCTTCCATTACAATCTTTCCAATGGACACCGAAACCGCATACAACGAAGCCCTCGATTATCTCTACTCTTTCGTAGATTATAGCCTGAAACACACCGACGAGCTGGTCAAGGCCGAGTTTAACCTGGATCGCATGTTCGCCTTGATGGACATGCTCGGCAATCCGCAGAACGCCTATCCCATCATCCACGTGGCCGGGACGAAGGGCAAAGGCTCGGTCTCGGCTTTATGCGCCAGCGCGCTGACCGCGGCCGGGTACCACACCGGCCTCTACATCTCGCCGCACTTGCAGGATTTCTGCGAGCGCATCCAGGTGGATGGCGAGCCGATCCCACACGGCGATTTAGCCGCGCTGGTGGGAGAGATCAAACCAACAGTCGCCAAAATCCCGTTCATCACTACCTTCGAGCTGGCCACCGCCCTGGGCTTTCTCTACTTTGCCCGGCGCGGTGTGGATGCGGCTGTAGTCGAGGTTGGATTGGGCGGTCGGTTGGATGCCACCAACATCATCATCATGCCGCGCGTCTCGGTCATCACCTCGCTTTCCTACGATCACATGGCCGTGCTGGGGAATACACTGGCGCAGATTGCTGGTGAGAAGGCTGGCATCATCAAGGAAGGCGTACCAGTTGTTTCCTCGCCCCAAAAGGATGAGGCGCTGGCTGTGCTGGAGCGAGCTGCCGCGCAGCACGGCTCGCCTCTCACGCTCATCGGGCGGGATGTGACTTTCGTGCCCGGCGAACACTCCCTCGACGGCCAAACTCTTACCGTCACACGTCACATGTCACACGTTACCCCGGAATCGGTTATACTCCGCATCCCTTTGCTCGGCACACATCAAATGGTCAACGCTGCAACGGCTTACGCCGCGCTGAAAGCCCTTCGACTAGGCTCAGGGCAAGCCAGCGGATTGAATGTGCCTGAGGCAGCCATTCGAAAAGGCTTTGCCGAAGTCAAGTGGCCGGCGCGCTTCGAAGTTCTGCGCCGCGAGCCGCCAGTCATCCTGGATTCAGCCCACAACGTCGACTCTGCGCAGAAGCTCCGCCAGACGTTGGACGATTACTTCCCTGGGCGGCCGGTAATCCTGATCTTCGGCGCGTCAGAGGATAAGAACGTGGCGGGCATGTTCGCTGAGTGGAAGTCGCGCCTGGGCCGCATCCTGGTCACCAAGGCTGACCACCCGCGCGCCCTCGAGCCGGGACAACTGCTCGGGTTGGCGCAGCAGGCTGGGGTCCCGGCCGAGGCGGTGACCCCGGTAGAGTCTGCCCTGGCGCGAGCGCTGGAACTGTCCGTAAAAGATGGCAGCATTGTCCTTTCCGCCGGCAGTATGTTCGTCACTGCGGAAGTCCGCACTGCGTGGCAAAATTGCGTTGGCAAGTTGACACGTTGAAATGTTGACACGCGTTCATGTTGTAAACGTTGCAAACGTGCCAACTTGAAAACGTGTCAACTTGAAACGTGCAAACGAGGAATTATGAACAACGACTGGTCTTTTCAAGACGACGAAACCTTCAACATGGCGCTCTCGCAGCGCACGGACGAACTGTACCGCGTTCCCAACCTGACGCCGGACGAAGATGGCATGATCGAAGCGCTCGTGCTGCCGCTGCGCGACATGGTCATCTTTCCGCACATGGTGACGCCGGTCTTTTTGGCGCGTGACGCCTCCATGCGGGCAATTCAGGAGGCGCACGTCCGCAACCGCACCGTCATCGGTTTGACCCAGCGCGACCCGGAGGTGGAGGAGCCCGGCCCGCAGGACTTCCTGCCCATCGGCGTGGAAATGGCCGTCGGGCGGCTGCTCAGTATGCCGGATGGTTCCAGCTCGGCGCTGGTGCAGGGACGCCGCCGAGTCGAGATCTTGGAATTCACCCGCTTGGCTCCCGTCATCAAGGTGCGTGCTCGCGTCATCTTCGAGTCAACCACCGCTGATCGCCAGACTCAGGCATTGATGCGTTCGGTGCTTGACCAGTTCTATCGCTGCATCCAACTCGACCGCTCCATCCCAGAGGAAGCGCATCTCTTCGCCCTCAACATCGAAGAACCGGGTTGGCTATCGGATATGATCACCACGGCGGTTTCCCTCAGCCTGGAGGAACGGCGGGCTCTGCTGCTGATGACCGACCCGCGCGAGCGACTCAAGCGCATCAACAAGCTGCTGGCCGAGGAAGTGGACGTGTTGGAATTGGAGGACGAAATCCACAGCCGCGTGCAGAACGAGGTGGACAAGAGCCAGCGCGAATTCTACTTGCGCGAGCAGATGAAAGCCATCCAGACCGAATTGGGCGAAGGCGATATCTGGACGCGGGATATCAAGGAATTACGCCAAAAGGCTGAGACCGTCAAACTGCCCGAGGAGGCCAAAGCAACGGTCACAAAGGAGATCGAGCGGCTGAACCAAATGCCGCCCATGGCGCCCGAAGTGGGCATCATCCGCACGTACATTGACTGGATTCTAGACATGCCTTGGGCGATCCTCAGCGAAGACAACCTGGATGTGCGCCATGCAGCCCGCCTCCTCGAACGCGACCACTATGGCCTGAAGAAAGCCAAGGAGCGCATCCTGGAATACATCGCCGTTCGCAGTCTGAAGCCGAAGAAGGAACGCCAGCCCATCCTGTGCTTCGTCGGGCCGCCCGGCACGGGCAAGACCTCGCTCGGCCACTCCATTGCCGAGGCGCTAGGACGCAAGTTCGTGCGCGTTTCGCTGGGCGGCATCCGCGACGAGGCCGAGATCCGCGGCCACCGCCGGACGTACATCGGCGCGCTGCCGGGCCGCATCATCCAGACCATGCGCCGGGCTGGGACGGCCAATCCGCTTTTCATGCTGGATGAGATTGACAAGCTCGGCAGCGACTTCCGCGGCGATCCCTCCTCGGCGCTGCTCGAAGTGCTCGACCCGGAGCAGAATCACGCTTTCTCCGACCACTACCTGGAGCTGGCCTTCGACCTCTCCAAGGTGATGTTCGTGACCACCGCCAATACGCTGGGCACGATCCCACCCGCGTTGCTGGATCGGTTGGAGGTGATCGAGTTCCCCGGCTACATCGAGGAGGAGAAGCTGATCATCGCCAATCGCTTCCTGATCCCGCGCCAGTTGGAAGAGAACGGCGTGGACAGCATTCAGCTACGCTTTGCGCCTCAGGCTTTGCAGCGCATCATCCGCGAGTACACCTACGAGGCGGGCGTGCGTAATTTGGAGCGCGAGATCGGGCGCATCTGCCGTAAGGTAGCGCGCTGGAAAGCGGAAAGCAAGCGCTACCCGACGACGATCAGTTCCGGGCTGATCGAGAAATTCCTCGGCCCGCCGCAGTTCTTCCTGACCGAGGCTGAGCGCAGCGACGAGGTGGGCGTGGCCACCGGCCTGGCCTGGACGGAGAACGGCGGCGAGATCATGTTCGTCGAGGTCGCCGTCCTCGAAGGCAAAGGCAATTTGCAAATCACCGGTCAGGTCGGGGATGTGATGCAGGAATCGGCCCAGGCCGGGCTTTCGTACCTGAAATCCCGTGCAGCCGTCTTTGGGATCGAGCCGGACGTTTTCGAGCGGCTAGATATCCACATGCACCTGCCTGAAGGCGCCATCCCAAAGGATGGCCCGTCGGCAGGAATCACCATGGCGACTGCCATCATATCGGCTTTCACCGGCCGCCCGTTGTACAAGGATATCGCCATGACCGGCGAGATTACCTTGCGCGGGCGCGTCCTGCCGGTCGGCGGGGTGCGCGAGAAAGTGATGGCAGCCCACCGCGCCAGCTTGAAGACCGTCATCATCCCGGAGCGCAACCTGAAAGATCTGGTAGACATCCCCAAGTCCGTGCGCACGGAAATGAAGATCGTGCCGGTCAAGCACATGGACGAAGTGCTGGATATCGCCTTGCACGCCGAACCGGCCATCGAACCACCGAGGCCGAGGAAGAAGGCGGAGGAGGA
>CAYZIQ010000035.1:0-7491 GCA_964478375.1 uncultured Chloroflexus sp.
GGAGTATCCCATGTCTCTCATCCAAACCGAAAACCTGACCAAGATCTACGGCTCGGGCGAGACCGCTGTCACCGCCCTCGACCATGTTACTCTGAAAGTGGGGACTGGCGAGTTCGTCGCAGTGATGGGCCCCAGCGGCTGCGGCAAGTCCACCCTGCTGCACTTGCTTGGTGGCCTGGATCGTCCCAGCGAAGGGGAGGTTATCATTGACGGTACGCCCCTGGCTACCATGAAAGACAATGATCTGACCAAATTGCGCCGCAAGCGCATTGGCTTCGTCTTCCAGTTCTACAACCTGATCCCAGTGCTCACTGCGGTCGAGAACGCCGCCCTGCCCGTTACCCTGGATGGAATCAAGCCCGGCGAGGCGAAGAAGCGCGCTGCCGAATGGCTCGAGCGCTTCAGTATGGGCGACCGCCTGAGTCACCACCCCGATCAACTTTCCGGCGGACAGCAGCAGCGCGTCGCCATCGCCCGCGCCCTGGTGGCCGAACCGGCGCTCGTCCTGGCCGACGAACCGACCGGCAACCTCGACACGCGTTCCGGCGACGAGATCGCCGGCCTGCTGCGCGATGTCACCAAGAAATACAAGCGCACGGTGGTCATGGTGACGCACGACCCGCGCATCGCCGCCTATGCTGACCGCATCGTCTTCCTGAAAGACGGCAAGGTCGTTGACGAGACCAATCTTGAGCGCAAGGGCGCGGCCGAGAAGATCGCTAGCAAGATCAAGGAGATTGGGGATTAGAGAGAGTAGAGAACAGAGAAGAGAGAACAGTTACCGCTCCGGTAAATCACTGCTCCCTACTCATCTACTCTCTGCTCTCTTCCTCCGAAGGAGAACTATGAACCTCCAACTTACCCTCGCCTGGCGTTACCTGAACGGGCGCAAACTGCGCACTTTCCTGACCACCCTGGCCGTCGTCTTCGGCGTAATGGTCATCTTCGGCATGAATATCATCCTGCCGACCATGCTGGCAGCCTTCCAGGCCAACGCTCTGGCTGCCGGCGGGATCGTGGACGTGACCATCACCCACAAGACCAGCGGCGCGTTCCCGGCGAATGTGGCCGATAAACTCCGGGGCATTGACGGCATCCGGGCATACTCGCCGTCACTCGGCCGGACTGTCAACCTGCCCGCCGATTTCGTGGACCACGACCCCGCCAAGGCCGACCGTATCACCGCCATTTCGCTCCTCGGCATTGAGCCCGAGGCAGCCCAGTCGCTGCGGGCTTATCTTGTGCAGGAGCCGGGACGCTTTCTCCAGGCTGGTGACACCACCGCTGCGGTCATCTCGCAATCCCTGGCTGACGCCTACGGCATTAAACTGGGCGGAACCATCTCTATCCCCTCGGTCAACGGCGACGTGGCCCTGAGCGTAGTCGGAATCCTGCCGCTGCGCGCCACGCCCGGAAACGAAGAGGTGCTCGTCACCCTGGGCCAGGCGCAGACGATGACCAGCCAGCCCGGCCAGATCAACACGATTGACATCGCCCTGGATACAACCGACGAGACCCAACGAGCCGCCATCGTCGCCAACATCGAATCCGCCCTCGGAGAAAACTATCAAGTCGGCGCGCTGTCGGCCGGCTCGGAGATGTTCGCCAGCATCAAGCTGGGCCGATCTGCTTTCAATATGTTCGGCGTGCTGGCCTTGTTCATGGGCGGATTCATCATCTTCAACACTTTCCGCACCGTGGTGGCAGAGCGGCGGCGTGACATCGGCATGTTGCGGGCCATTGGGGCAAAACGCAGCACGATCATTGGCATGATCCTGGCGGAAGGGTTGCTGCAAGGGCTGCTCGGCTCGGCGGCGGGCATCCTGTTGGGCTATCTCTTCGGGGTGTTGATCATCCGTCTCGCCTCCACGCCGCTCAGCGCTTTCATCCACCTGACGTTGGGCGCGCCGGTGGTTTCCCCAGCCCTGCTCGTCACCTCCATCGCGCTCGGTGTGGGCGTCACCCTCCTGGCCGGGCTGCTGCCAGCGATGAACGCCAGCAAGGTGACGCCGTTGGAGGCGCTGCGCCCGTTAGTGGCGGAAGTGGAATACAAACGGCGGACAGGCGGCGGGTTCATCGCCGGAGTCGCGCTGACCACTCTGGCAATCCTGGCGCTGCTCTCCGGGAACATGGGGCTGGTGGCGCTGGGAGGCCTCCTGTTCCTGTTCGGCCTGATTTTGATCGCCCCGGCGCTGCTACGGCCGATCGCCTTCGTCTTCGGCAGACTGACCGCCATGCTCTACGCCCGCCAGGGCACCGGCGACCTGGCTCAGGGCAACCTGACCCGCCAGCCGTCGCGGGTGGTCATCACAGCCAGCGCCACCATGATCGGCCTAGCTATCGTCGTGGCCCTGGGCGGCATGACGACCAGCCTGATCGGCATGATGGACGAAGTGACGCACAAAAGCCTGGGCAGCGATTACCTGTTCATGCCGCCCTCTGTCAGCGTTTGGAACAGCGATGTGGGCGCCAGCCCGGAATTCAGCCGGAAGCTGCAAGCCATCCCGGGCGTGGGCGATATCAGTACGCTGCGTTTTGCGGTCAGCATGACCAATGGGCAGGCCGTATCGTTGCTGGGCATCAATCCCGAAACGTATCCCCGGGTCAGCGGCCTCGATTTCAAACAGGGCGACGACTCGGCTTACCGCTTGCTGGCCGAAGGTCGCAACATGATCGTCAACGGCGCGTTCATTGCCGCCACCGGGACAAAAGTCGGCGACATGGTTGACCTGATCACGCCGAACGGCGTTCAGAAGTACAAGATCGTCGCCATGGCCACCGATTTGCTGAACGCCAAGATCACCACCGCCTTCATCTCCCAGGCCAATCTGGCCGCCGATTTCAACAAGACCGAGGATGTGTTCATCCAGATGAACCTGCTGCCTGACGTGAAACTGGAAGACGTTGACGCTCAGATCAAGGTGGTTGCCACCGATTACCCGCAGTTCACGGTGCTCGCCGGCAAGAGCTACATTGACCAGATGCTGCAACTGGTGAACGCCGTCTTCGCCGGGATGTATTTCATGCTGGCCTTCCTGGCCCTGCCCTCGCTGATTGCCATGCTGAACACTCTGGCGATCAGCGTCATCGAACGGACGCGCGAGATCGGCATGATCCGCGCCGTCGGCGCGACCCGCAAACAGATCGGGCAAATGATCACGGCTGAGGCGCTGTTGCTGGCCTCCGTGGGAACGGCCTTTGGCATCCTCTCCGGCCTGTACCTGGGTTACGTGATCGTCGAGGCGCTGGGAGCGATGTTCCCCATGAACTATTCATTCCCGCTTTCCGGTATCCTGGCTGGAATCGCCATTGGCTTGATTTTCGGGGCGCTGGCAGCCATCATCCCGGCCCGGCAAGCGGCGAGGTTGCAGGTAGTGGAGGCGTTGAGGTACGAGTAGCCCTCACCTCTACCCCTCTCCCAAAGGCTGGAGAGAGGAGATGAAACGAACCGACCGAGAGCGCAGGCTCTCGGTCGGTTCGTTTATTGCTGGCACTGCGGACAGAAATAACACGCCCCGCCCAGGTACTGAATTTTCTCCACCGCCCTCCCGCACTCGGGACAAGGCTTCCCTGCAGCACGGCTGTCCATGATGCGCACGTAACCTCCCGGCTTGCCGAGCAGGTCCACCTCGTCGTTGCGCCCGCCCTTCTCGGTCACCTCGCGGACAGTGTCCACGATGGCGTCGAACAGGTCACGCCGCTGGCCGGGCGCTAGATCCGCCAGGGCGTGGCGGGGATGGAGCCGCGCGTGAAACATAATGTCCTGCGCGATGGCGTTGCCCAGGCCGGGAATGATCTGGCCTTGGGTGAGCAGACTCTTGGCGCTGCGCTTCTCGCCTCGCAGAAGCTCATCAATCAGCGCGGAAAAGTAATCGAAGGTGAATTCAGGATCAATGGGAGTTGTCCGCATCCCCTTGAGGTACTTGCGCTCCAGTTCCTGCCCGGCTTCATAGAGTTCCATCGCGCCCCACATGGCGGTCATGACGGTCAGCGTTTCGTTCATCTGTCGTGCGAGCGTTGTAAATTCGGGCAGTTCGAACATCTTTCCTCCACTTGCTTGCCGTCGTTGAGCGCTAAGAGCTGTCCTTCGGCTTTCTCTGTAGCAGCCTGAGCGCCAGCGCGCCTACCCCCAGTGGATACCAAAAAGTGATGGCGCGATAGACCAGTGTGATCACGCCGGCCGTTCCCAGTTGGACACGCAGCGAATTCAGCGCGATCGTCAACGCCCCCTCGACGAAGCCCAGGCCGGATGGAGTTGGCGAGACGATCAAGAACAGGTAACCGATACTGAATCCCCCTACCAACGTCCCGACGGTGAAGGCTGTCTTGAAAGCCAGGAAGGTCAGGGCCAGGACGCAGATGAGCAGCACTTTGTTGTTGAGTGCAAACAGGAATGGCCAGAGCAATTCTTTCCGTTTGCCCCGGATGGCCGAGAGGCCTTCTGCAATCTCGTCCGCAAAAGTGTAAGCGCGTTCGACGCTGAGGTAATCGCGGTGAAGGAAGGGACGCAGCACCCGGTTGAGGGCGCGCGCCATCCATGCCAAAGCCCTACTCAGTTCTGCGGCCGAACGATAGCCCAAATACAACATGACGGCAAATGCCACGGCCAGACCCAACAAGATGATCGAGGCAGTGATCTCGCCTGCGTTGAGGTTGTTACGGCGGATCAGGACAACCCAACCCAAAGCTAAAATACATAGAAAGGCGACATAGTCAAACAGCACGGACAGCGCGCCAACCACCGTCACTCGACCCGAGGCATGATTGCGCTGTTTGGCATCATCCAAGAAAACGGCTATCCCCCCAATGCCCGCGCTCGGGGCGATCACGTTGACGAAATTGGCTGCCGCGGCCACCAGCACCAGATGCCGGCTGTCCTCTTCCAGACCCACCAGGCGGTATAGCGCACGGAAGGTGGTTGCCAAGTTGTACAGCCAGACAGTTTCGATGATCAATCCCAACCCAATGAAACGCCAATCGCCGCGTTTTATCGTGTTTATAATGCTTTCCAGCTCTGAGAAACTGAAAATAACGAAAACGAAGGCCAAAACCAGGACGACTACGAACAAGGTTTTGCGCATGATTTGAAATTATACTGGATTCTGGGCCTTTGGGGATTCGTGCTCAGCTTCCTCCACGTTCCCGCCAAAGTTGGCGCGAATATGCCAATCAAGAAACAGCTCTTTGATATTGCCCTATCCTTCGTCGGGCATGATGACGGCGGTGATGTGACCATCTTGGCCCGGAACTACTACTGCTAGCTGCTGGTCGCTGCCCCACGAGAAAACCAAAAATCGCTGTAAATATCGGTGCAACAATATTCAAAATCTCGAAAATAGTCATATTTCATCTCCTAAAACCCTTCCGCTACATACTCCCTCTAAGAGCAGAGACAGGCACGCCTCTCAGCATGTCGCAAATCTTGCCGAGGATGCTGTCGTTTTCAACATATTCTTTGAGAAAAGGCTCATGACCCTCCGAGCACATCAGCCAATTGTTTTCACGTAAGGATAATCAAGAATTCGTTCGTCTCCATGCGCCCACCACACCCAAACATGCGTATCCAGCAGGATCATTTCAAGGCTTCCCAATCTTCAGCAGCAACGCCCGCAAACGGCTCGTGATAGACGACAGGTTGTCCACGCAGGGGATATTCTTCAGAATTTTTCATTTGCTTTTTGCCGCGCACTATCACTTCAACCGTTTCGCCGGGCTGAAAAGGCAAACCCTTGATGAAAAGTTTCCCGTCCTTTGGGACAATGGTCTTTACGCGATACATTTGTTGCATAGCACACCTCGCAACTTTATTTTACAACAAAACCGGGAGGGTAAAGCGCCTAAAACCCCGCCGCCACATACTCTCCCCACACACTGCGCAACGTATTAGAAATCTCGCCGAGCGTGACCTCCTTCTCGACACATTCGATGAAAATCGGCATCAAATTATCTGTGCCTTTCGCTGTATCTGCCAATTTACCAAGTAACCAATCTACTACTCTCTGATCTCTACTCTCTCTCAACACTTTCAACCTTGTCTTTTGCCCCAATTCAATCGCCGGATCAACCCTCAGACGTTCCAACGTTATTTCTTCTTCACCCTGGAATTGGTTCAATCCAACCACTACCTGCTCGCCGCGCTCGATGGCTTGTTGGGTGGCGTAAGCCGCGTCCTGGATTTCGTTCTGCATGTAGCCGCGCTCGATGGCCGCCAGCGCGCCGCCCATCTCGTCAATCCTGGCGATGTAATCTGCGGCGCATTTTTCGATTTCGTCGGTAAGTTGTTCGATGAGATACGATCCCGCCAATGGGTCAATGGAATCGGCAATGCCCGATTCGTAGGCGATGATCTGCTGCGTACGCAGCGCGACGCGCACGGATTTTTCAGTCGGCAACCAGAGCGCCTCATCCATCGAGTTGGTATGCAGGGATTGGGTCCCGCCGAGGACAGCGGCGAGAGCCTGGATGGTCACACGCACCACGTTGTTCTCAGGTTGCTGCGCGGTGAGTGTGGAGCCAGCGGTTTGCGTGTGGAAGCGCAATTGCCAGCTGGCGGGCTTTTGGGCTTTAAAACGTTCACGCAAGATCCTCGCCCACAGCCGGCGCGCGGCGCGGAATTTCGCCACCTCTTCCAATAAATTATTGTGCGCGTTGAAGAAGAACGAAAGCTGTGGCGCGAAGTCGTCCACGTCCAGCCCCGCCTTCAGCGCGGCTTCCACGTATGCAATTCCATTGGCGAGCGTAAATGCCACTTCCTGCACGGCGGTGGCGCCTGCCTCACGGATGTGATAGCCCGAAATCGAGATCGTGTTCCAGTATGGCACTTCTTTGGCGCAAAATTGGAAGACGTCGGTGATGAGCCGCATAGACGGCGCGGGTGGGAAGATGTACGTGCCGCGCGCCACATACTCCTTGAGTATGTCATTCTGGACCGTGCCGCGCAATTTGTGAATATCCGCGCCCTGGCGTTTTGCCACTGCAATGTACATCGCCAGCAAAACGCCCGCGGGCGCGTTGATGGTCATTGAGGTCGAAACCTTCTCCAATGGGATTCCTTCGAACAACTGCTCCATATCACGGATGGACGAGATCGAGACGCCCACCTTGCCCACCTCACCCTGCGCGATTGGGTCATCCGCGTCGTAACCGATCTGCGTCGGCAGGTCGAAGGCGACCGAAAGGCCAGTCTGCCCTTGTGCGAGTAGATAACGGTAGCGGCGATTGGTCTCCTCGGCAGTGGCGTAACCGGCGTACTGGCGCATCGTCCAAAAGCGGCCGCGGTACATGGTCGGCTGCACGCCGCGCGTGAAGGGATATTCGCCGGGAAAACCCAATTGTTTTTCGTAATCAGGATCGGGGTCCGTGGGGAAAGCGAGACGGGGCAACTCGATGCCGGAGGATGTCTCGAATTTCGGCTTACGTTCGGGATATTTCGCCAGGGCAGGTTTCAAACAGTCCTCTTCCCAGCGCTTGTATCGGTCTTGGATTGACATA
>CAYZIQ010000035.1:7591-24148 GCA_964478375.1 uncultured Chloroflexus sp.
TAGCCCCACGAACCGGTGAACGTGTGGCAGGTTTCCCATACAACCGGCTGACCGTTCACATGCAGCCAGCCTGCGGGTTGATCCTGCTCCGGAGTGTAGATATCCGGCGGTACATCCTGCAAGTCCATGCGGTTGTTGAGGATGATGCGGGGCGCCAACTCACGGATGAGGCGATAGAGTTCATCGCTCTCCCAATCGAGATGCCCCTTGCCAGGAAAACCTTTATAGCTATTTTTTGGATACGAGTAATCCATCCACAGGATGTCCACCGGGCCGTAGCCGGTGAGCAGCTCGCGCACCTGGGCGCGCACGTAAGCGGCATAGCGACGCATGTCCCGCACGGCGTTCAGTTTCTCAGCTTCGAGGTGGTCACGCAGGGGGTGGAAAACGTCCAACGTAAAGTCCGGGTGGTGCCAGTCAATCAGCGAGTAATAGAAGCCGACTCGCAGTCCCTCCGCACGAAAGGCGTCCACGACAAGACGCAGCACGTCTTTGCCAAAGGGCGTGCGCGTGACCTTGTAATCTGTCTGCTGCGTATCCCACAGGCAAAAACCGTCGTGATGTTTGGCCGTGAACACAAAATACTTCATGCCCGCCTGGCGGGCGACCCTGGCCCACTCAGTTGGGTCGAACAGATCGGGGTCGAAATGCTCGAAGAACTTCTGGTAATCCTCGTCGCGCATCCGTTCCTGACTTTTGACCCATTCACCCCGCGCCGGAAGAGCGTATAACCCCCAATGAATGAACATCCCAAAACGGTCATGGATGAACCAGTGGGTATCGCCAATCGTAGAGAGAGGTTCGTGGGGCATCGGAATGAAACCGTTTCTCGTGCAAACTTTGCCGTTCGTGAGGCCTACGGTTAAGTATACAGCCAACAAGCAAGATAAGCGACCCATCACTCATGGTAAACTTATAGTCCGATGACACCCTTTCTCCAACTCGTCTTCACAATTGCCACCATTTTGCTCGCCGCCAAGCTGGCCGGTTACCTCAGCATCCGCCTGGGACAGCCCTCCGTGCTAGGAGAATTGCTGGTCGGCATCCTACTTGGGCCGTCGCTGCTGGATATTCTGCACCTGCCCTTCCTGGACGGTAATGCGCTGGGCAAGACCATCCACGAACTGGGCGAAATGGGCGTCTTGCTGCTCATGTTCATCGCCGGGCTGGAACTGCACCTGGAGGAATTGACCCGCAACACCAAAATCTCGGCTTTTGCCGGAGTGATGGGCGTGCTTTTGCCGATCGCGCTGGGCTGGGGGACAGGCTGGCTGTTCGGTTTTCATCAAGATGCTGCGCTGTTCCTCGGCCTGACACTAGCTGCCACCAGCGTGAGCATCTCGGCGCAGACATTGATCGAATTAAAAGTCCTGCGCTCGCGCGTTGGGTTGGGATTGCTTGGCGCGGCAGTCTTCGATGACGTGCTGGTGCTATTGTTGCTTTCCGACTTTCTGGCTTTCATCGAGGGCAGCACCAACCTGGCCGGATTGCTGATCATCCTGCTGCGCATGATCCTTTTCCTGGCCGCCTCGGTCGCTTTTGGGCTTTGGGTGCTGCCCAGAGTAGTGCGACTGGTAGGTAAACTGCCCATCAGCCAGGGCATGTTGACCCTGGCGATGGTCGTCATGCTGACTTACGGCCTGGCCGCCGAACTGGTCGGCCAGATGGCCGCCATCACCGGCGCTTTCATCGCCGGGCTGATGTTCGCCCGCAGCCACGAAAAAGAGCGCATCGAGCAGGGCACGGCGGCGTTGGCTTATGGGCTGTTCGTGCCGATTTTCTTCGTCAGCATCGGCCTTTCGGTCAATCTGCGTGAACTTCACCTCAGCGCGTTATGGCTGACGCTGGTCATCATCGTCGTTGCCATCCTCGGTAAATTCGTTGGGGCAGGCTTGGGAGCAAGATTGGCTGGTTTTCTTTGGCGAGAATCCTGGCAGTTGGGGGCGGGGATGATCTCGCGCGGCGAGGTTGGGCTGATCGTTGCTAATGTTGGCATCAGCGCTGGGCTGGTCACGCAGGATGAATTCTCGGCCATCATCGGCATGGTGCTGGTCAGCACGCTGGTCACGCCGCC
Organism: uncultured Chloroflexus sp.; assembly: GCA_964478375.1. Lineage (GTDB taxonomy): Bacteria > Chloroflexota > Anaerolineae > Anaerolineales > Villigracilaceae > CG2-30-58-95. The sequence continues at coordinate 9,666 of CAYZIQ010000035.1, forward strand.
GATTTTGCGCGCACTATTCACGATCAAGCCCAGAGTCAATCCCACCACACTGCATGGAGCATCCGAGCCGGAGGAGAGTCAAGCATGAACATGATCGTTTTTGTTTTACACGACCCCGAAAAATTGGACGAGGTATTGACTGCTTGGGAAGAAACGGGGGTGGGTGGGATCACTATATTGCCAAGCACTGGATTGGGACGAATCCGCAACCATGAGGGGCTGCGCGAGGACATGCCACTCTTTCCGGACCTCGAGGATTTCTTCCCCCATCACAAGCGAACCAGCCGCACCCTGTTCACAGCCGTGGAGGGCAATGAACTGGTCGCCAAGGTTGTGGAGGCCACCCAGCGCGTGGTCGGCGACCTGAGCCAGCCGGATACCGGCCTACTGGTCGTGTGGCCGTTGGCGCAGGTATATGGATTGGATAAGAAAAGAGGATAGCGGATTCTTAACAGGGTTACAGAATTCAACTCGCGGTAATCAAAACAGCGGATAAGCAATCGCATACAAGATGCTTGCCACAGCGCAGGTCGCCAGCATGACCGGCAGGCCGCACTTATTCCATAATTTTGACGTGATCGGCGTACGCGTCTTCTCAGAGAGGGTTGCCACGACGATATTGGCCGTCGAGCCGATGATCGTGCCGTTGCCGCCAAAGCCCGCTCCGAAGGCCAGTGCCCACCACAACGGGCCGATAACCACGCCCGCCGCGCCCAGTTCATGGATGACGGGGATAAGCGCAATGGTGATCGGTACATTATCCACCACGGCGGAAAGGCCGGCCACTACCCAGATGACCAACACCCCAAATAGGACAGGCGGCATACCGGCCGCACCTTCGATGAGCCGGGCCAGCGACTCTAGTACACCCGTCGCTTCCAGTCCGCCGACCATGATGAAAAGCGCGGCGAAGAAGATCAGCACGCCCCACTCGATGCGCTCGAGCGTTTTCTTCACGTCCGGCCGCACCCAGACCAAAGCAAGAGCCGCCGCGCTCAGGGCGACAAACGAAGGGCTGATATGCAGAAAGTGATGAACGAAGAAAAACAGGATGGCGATGCCCAACACGATCAATACATGCCGCGCTGTTTTCGGATCGTTGAGCGCCTCGGCTGGATTCAGCCGTTTTATCGCCTTTGCATTGCGCGGTCTAATCGCCAATTCTCGGCGAAACAGATATCGCAGGAGAAACAACGCCACTAGCCAGACAACCACAACGACCGGCAGTGAATGGGTCAAAAAATCGGTGAATGAAAAACCGGCCACCGAGCCGATCAAGACATTGGGTGGGTCGCCGATCAGGGTCGCCACGCCGCCGGTATCCGAGAGCAATGCCTCGGCCATTAAGTATGGGGTCGGACTTACACCCAGGATTTCACAAATCAGAATGGTCACCGGCGCGATCAACACGATCGTCGTCACGTTGTCGAGGAACATCGAAAGCACAGTTGTCACCGTGCCAAGCAGCACCAGCAAACGCACCGGCCGACCCTGAGAGGCACGTCCCGTCCAAACGGCCAGGTACTGAAAAAAGCCGGTTGGTTCCAGCAGCGCAACCAGGATCATCATGCCCAGTAGCAGGCCTAGCGTATTAAAATCCACTGCCGCGATGGCTTGGGTCTCAGAGTAGAACCCGAACACTTTCCCCAAGCCAACCATCAAGGCCGCGCCAGCAATACCAGTTGTCATGCGATTGAGTTTTTCGGAGAAAATCAGCCACAGGCTAATGAGAAAGATCAGGCTGGTGAGAATGGCTGCAAGGATCATTTCTTCTTTGTCTCCATTGATTTCCAACATGAAAGTATGGCTGTGCCGATATCTACACGTGAAGCAACGCCCACCAGATGCCCATCCGCGGCGACAACTGGCAAATCATGCACATCGTGCTGGAGCATCAACGCGTAGGCACGCAGCAGACCACAGTCTTCGACGACGCTGATCGCCTCGCGCATCAGGGTGGTTACCGACTGGTCAAGTTCTTCTCGCGAAGGACGAGTCGTCTCGACCGCGCCGAAATCGTGGACGAAATCCACATCGGGTATTAAGTCAACGAAATCGGGCAATTCCAATTTGAGCAGATCGCGCAGTCCGACAACCCCAACCAACCCACCCTGTTCATCCACCACCGGTAGCAGACCGATGCGATTCTTGACCATGCGCGCTGCTGCCTGGCGGATGGTGGCCGAGGGCGAGATGGACACTACATTGCATTTCATGCAATCCTTGACTTGCATATTACCTCCGGCAGAACCATTCCCTTACCAACACACAGAATAACGACTGTTGGTGAAAAATATTGATGTGATCTGGATTGCAGCGCAAAACATTATCTTACGCGACTTCTCTCATAGGATTTTATCATGGGCAGGGGATAGTGAGGGCGCAACCCAGATCGCGCGAAACTTACGGGTAATAGCCAGATGAAAATCAATTGCCAACCAGCCCGGAAAGTGCTACACTTTCTGAAATCAAGCGGTAAAATCCACGTATATCTTCGATGGAGGCTCTCATGAAACCTACAACCTGGATGTATGTCGGTGCTGTCATCCTTCTTCTTATGGCCGCGGCCGGTATTTGCGTGGGAGGCTTTCTCCTCCTCGGCGCGTCCGGCGGGGCGCAAGGTGTAACAGGGATTGGAAATGCCGGATTATGCATCGGCGCGATCGCACTCATAGCTGGAATCGTCCTGCTCGTTCTCGCCGCGCGCAAGACAAAACAAGAGACTGTCCAGAACGTCACCGTGAAGGTGGACCTGCCCGGCGAGACCAAGATCGAAGCCATGAAGTGTCGCTCCTGCGGCGGTGAGTTGACTGCCGATAACATCAAGCTGGTCAACGGCGCGCCAATGGTCACCTGCCCCTATTGCAATACGGTTTATCAACTGACAGAAGAGCCGAAGTGGTAGTTTACGTGTACGTGATGCGTGAAATGGAGGAACCATGAAGAAATGCCTTCTTGTCTTTTCACTCGCCCTCACCCTGGTTATTGCCTTATCAACCAGCGCGGTCGCCCAGGAGTATTCTTTCAATCTCAACCAGGAAGTAGTCCACGTTTTTTGGAACAACGACGGCACGGTTTCATTGGACTATTACTTTGTATTTACCAACGATCCTGGAGCACACGTGATTGACTTCGTGGACGTGGGCATGCCAAACGGCGATTACGACTTCAGCAGCATCACAGCTGACGTGGATGGTAAATCACTCACCATTTCATCGGACTTCCAGGGGGATGGCCCTTACGGCTTTGCAGTGGATATGGGGGCACACGCTATCCAGCCTGGGGACACGGGTCACCTCCACGTGGCCGTCGGGCGGATCACCCACATGCTTTACAACGATACGAACGAGCCAAAAACATACACCAGCGGCGAATTCGCGCCAGCATACTGGACTACGGCACACGGCGCAACCGACCTGACGGTTGTCTTTCACCTTCCCCCGAACATGCAGCCGGGCGAGCCGCGTTATCACAATCCGGCCGGCGGCTGGCCGGGGAACGATGCGCCCCAGGCTGCATACGATAATCAGAATCGCGTCACCTATACCTGGCACAGCACAGCGGCCAACGCCTATACCCAATACACGTTCGGCATGTCCTTCCCCAAACAGTACGTGCCTGCTTCGGCGATTGTCCAGCCCTCGATTTGGGAGCAATTGGGCATCAGTTCGGATACGCTCACCTCTCTCGCCTTCTTCGGCTGTTGCGGCCTGTTCTTCGTCGGCGTGCCGCTATTGAGTGCGATCAACGGGCGGCGGCGCAAGATGCAATACCTGCCGCCCAAGATCTCCATCGAGGGGCACGGGGTCAAACGCGGCCTGACAGCAGTCGAAGCTGCCATCTTGATGGAACAGCCGCTCGATAAGGTGATGACGATGATCCTGTTCGGCGTGGTCAAGAAGAACGCTGCCTCGGTCATCACCCGCGAACCGCTCAAGCTGCAGGTCGTTCAACCCCAGCCAGAAGGGTTGCACGAGTACGAGAAGGATTTTCTCAAAGCCTTCAGCGACCCGAATATACTGCCCAAGAAGGGCTTGCAGGAGATGACCGTCAACCTGGTCAAAACCGTTGGTGATAAGATGAAAGGCTTCAGCCGCAAGGAGACCATCGAGTACTACCAGAGCATCATGGAGCGCGCCTGGGCGCAGATCGAAGCCGCCGGCACGCCCGAGGTCAAGAGCCAGATGTACGACGAAGCGTTGGAGTGGACGATGCTCGATAGGAATTACGACGAGCGCACAAGGCGTGTCTTCACCGGCCCGATCTTCGTCCCAATGTGGTGGGGAAGCTACGATCCGACCTTCCGGCCTGCAACGACCGGCGCTCCCAAGGTGGGTTCGCTTACCCCGGCAGCGGCCGGCGGGCGCTCTTCTCTGCCCGGCGCAGCCTTTGCAGCTTCTGTGGTCACCGGCGTGCAGAATTTCTCCAGCCGCGTCATCGGTGACTTGAACTCCTTCACTTCCGGCGTGACCAACCGCACCAATCCGATCCCCAAGACCTCCTCCAGCAGCGGATGGAAGGGCGGTGGAGGGGGCGGTGGTCACTCGTGCGCCTGCGCCTGTGCCTGTGCCGGTTGCGCCTGCGCCTGCGCGGGAGGAGGACGATAAGAGCCAGTGAATAGTGTCCAGTGATCAGTTGTTGGTAATCAGATGAAACTGTTCAAGCCTGCGCCTTGCACACCGTACCCCGCACCCGGTCTGTATCATTACCGCCGCGAGGATGGTGACGATAAGAGCCGTGTCCACCTGCGCCTCGACGCGGATGGACACGGTACGCTGATCGTCAACGCCAACCGCATCCTGCACCTGAACCCGACTGCCGCGCTGATGGCCTATCTGATCCTGGAAGGCATGGAAGAATCTGAGTCGGTGCGCACCCTTCAGAAACAATATCGTGTGAGCAGAAAACAAGTTCTCACTGACCTGTCAACCTTCAACCTGCAACTTGAAAACTTAGTCCGTCCCGACGGCGCCTGCCCAATCCATGACCTGGAATTGGAGGTCGCCGCTCCATTCTCAGCGCGACCCTCGGCCCCGTACCGTCTCGACCTGGCACTGACCTACCGCTGCAACAACGACTGCGCACATTGCTACAATGTCAGACCTATCCCCCCTGCGCCTCCCTTCCCTGCCAGGGAAGGGGGGAACGGGAGGTTAGGTCAGAACGAACTGGACACCGAACACTGGAAACTGATCCTCGACAAAGCCTGGGAACTGGGCATCCCGCACATCATTTTCACCGGCGGCGAGCCGACTCTGCGCAATGATCTGCCTGAGTTGATCGCCCACGCCGAGGCCAACGGCCAGATCACCGGCCTAAACACCAACGCCCGCCGTCTTTCGGACGAACGCTTCGTAGCGCGGCTGATGGAATCCGGCCTGGATCACGTACAGATCACGTTGGAGTCGAGCAGACCCGAGGTCCATAACGAGATGGTGCGCGCCAGAGGCGCGTTCCAGCAGACGGTCAAGGGCATCCACAATGTGCTGGCGAGTTCGCTATATGTGATGACCAACACGACCATGCTGCGCACCAACGCACATACCATCCCGGAGACGCTCGATTTCCTGGCCGAGCTCAGCGTCCCGACCGTCGGCCTGAACGCGCTGATCTATTCCGGGCGCGGCGCGTCGGTCGGCACGGGCTTGGCCGAAAGCGAGCTGGCGCCGCTGCTGGAGGTCGCCCGCGCCAAAACCGAAGCGTATGGCCAACGCCTCATCTGGTACACGCCGACGCAGTATTGCAACTTCGACCCAATGCAGATGGAACTGGGCGTCAAAGGCTGCACCGCTGCGCTCTACAATATGTGTGTCGAGCCAGATGGCGGTGTGCTGCCCTGCCAGTCGTATTATCACCAACTCGGCAACCTGCTCACGGACGGGTGGGAGGCTATCTGGAACCACGAACTGGCCGTGCGCCTGCGCGAGCGAAAAAGGCTGCCGGAAAAATGTAACGACTGTCTCCTGCTGGCCGAGTGCGGCGGTGGCTGCCCACTTCAGTTCGAAGGTTCGAAAGTTTGAAGGTTTTTTAAGTTACATCTCACCCATAAACCTCACTCCTCACTCTTTTTACTTATCCTCAACGCGGAGACCCTATGTCCGAAATATCCTGGTTCAAAGAATTCCCCGGTGCCATCACCATCTGCGACACCGAGGGCCTCATCCTCGACATGAACGACACCGCTGAAGAAATCTTCGCCGAAGACGGTGGACGCGGTCTCATCGGCAAGAATGTACTCGATTGCCATCCCGAACCCGCCCGCGGCCAACTGGAACGCATGTTGGATAAGCAGCAGAAAAATGTCTATACCATCGAGAAGAAAGGCAAGAAGAAACTCATCTACCAGACGCCCTGGTACAAGGATGGCGTCTATTCCGGCTTCGTCGAGCTATCCATCGAAATCCCCTTCGAGATGCCGCACTTCGTGAGAGATTAGAGAGTAGAGAGTGGAGAGCAGAGAGTTATATTCGTACACCCTCAAGCAATTTGCCATCCGCCAATCGTAAATCGTCAATCTGGAATCGTAAATCGGAGAAGGAGCACCTATGGCTTCCATCATCAACTTCCTGCGCGAACAATTCACCAGTACCCAACCGCTGCCGGCTGGCACGCATCACTATCAGTCCCAGCCTGACGAACCTGCCTACCGCCTGCACCTGCGGATGCAGCCAGACGGCTCCGGGATGCTGATCGTCAATGCCGCCACCGTGCTGCACCTCAACCCGACTGCGACCGAGTACGCTTATCACATGATCAAAGGCACGCCCCCCGACGAGGCTGCCAAGCAGATCGCCAGTCGTTATCGCGTTGGGCGGGCGGCGGCCAAACAAGATTTTTTGGATTTTACGGAACGCGTCCGCACCATGATTCACACCCCAGACCTGGACCCGGTCACGTACCTGGATTTCGAGCGGGTCGCGCCGTATTCCCAGGCGTTGACCGCCCCGTTGCGCCTCGACTGCGCCCTGACCTACCGTCTGCCCGCCGCGACCCAGGCCGAGTACGCCCCCACCAAGCGCGTCGACCGTGAGCTAACCACCGAGGAATGGCAGACCATCATGGACAAAGCCTGGACGGCCGGCATCCCGCACCTCACCTTTACCGGCGGCGAGCCGACCTTGCGCGAGGACCTGCCCGCGCTGATCGCCCACGCCGAGAAGAACGGCCAGGTCACCGGCCTGCTCTCGGATGGGTTAAAACTGGCCGACAAGGAATACTTGCAACTGCTACTCCAGACCGGCCTCGATCACCTGCTCTTCATCCTCCAACCTGAGAACGAGGCTTCCTGGAAAGCGTTGGAAACGGTCATGCCAGAAGACCTGTTCACCACCGTGCATTTGACCGTCACTCCCCAGAACGTCAAGAAAGGGAAAAATATCCTCGAAAGACTGGCAAAACTGGAAGTCAAGAGTCTCTCGTTGAGTGTCTCCGACGTTTCCCTCAAAGATGATCTCGCCAGGCTGCGCCAGCGCGCCGCCGAATTGGGCCTCTCGATCAAATTCGACCTGCCCGTGCCTTATTCGGCAGAAAAACCGGTGGCGCATGAGACCGTCGAGGATCAGGTTCCCTCTGGCGCGGGCAAGGCCTGGCTCTACGTCGAGCCAGATGGCGATGTGTTGCCTACGCAGGGCGAAGCGGATAGAATTCTTGGGAATTTCCTGCGCGATCCGTGGGAAAAGATTTATCACCAGTAACCATAAGAACTGCTGTAGTAACGACTTCCCTGGCCTGGCCGCCACCTGTGCCTGCGTCAGGTGCAGGCAGGGCAGGCAGCCGTTGCCAGGCCGGGTAAGAGCGACTGAAGTCGCTACCACGAAAAACTTGAAATCACTTTTGTAAGAAGCCCAAGAGAGACTCTCATGACTCCCGCATTCCGCAAACGCTTGATCCAGATCGGCCTGCTCGTTCTGATCCAGGCTGCAGCGCTCTTCTTGATCTCCGGCCGCTGGGACTGGGGCGCGGGCTGGGCTTACATCGGCTCATACCTGGCTTTCATCGCCGTCAACGCGGCCTGGATGCTGCCCAGAGGCACAGAACTGGCCGAGGAACGCGCCGAGATCAAAGAGGGCGCCAAAGGTTGGGATAAGATCCTTGGCGCCTTCATGTCGGTCTTTGGGCCAGGGATATTGGTGGTCGCGGCCTTGGATGAACGATTCGACTGGTCGCCGGAAACAGGGTTCGGCGTCCGCGCGGCGGCATTCGTCATCCTGGCAGCCAGCTACGGTCTGTTTGCCTGGGCAATGGCTTCGAATAAGTTCTTCTCGTCCATCGTCCGGATCCAAAAAGATCGCGGCCACGTGGTCATCAGCAGCGGCCCCTACCGCTTTGTACACCACCCAGCCTATATCGGACAGGTCATTTCGTCGCTGGCGATCCCACTGCTGCTCGGCTCGCAGTGGGCGCTCATTCCAGTAGGGCTGTTAATTGTAGTTGTTGTTATCCGCACCGCGCTGGAGGATCGCACGCTGCAAAACGAACTGGAAGGCTACAAAGACTACGCCGCCCGCGTCCGTTTCCGGCTCTTGCCAGGGATGTGGTGATGATCATGCCAGCGAAAGCACTCGACCCGGAAGAAGTCCGCTTTTTCAGCGGCAGCTCGCATCCAAAGCTGGCTGCCGACATTGCCGCTTACTTGGGCCTGCCGCTCGACAAGACCCTCATCACGCGCTTCAGCAACGACAACCTGTACATCCAGCTCGGCGCCAGCGTGCGTTCGCGCATCGTGTTTGTCGTCCAGTCACTCGCCCCGCCCGTGAACGACCACTTGGTCGAGTTGCTGATGATGCTGGACATCGCCCGCTCCGCCTCGGCGAAGGAAGTGCACGCCATCATCCCTTACTTCTCCTTCGCCCGCTCGGACAAGAAAGACGCGCCGCGCATCTCGATCACTGCCCGGCTGGTCGCCGACTTGCTGGAGACGGCCGGCGCGACCCACGTGATGACCATGATGCTGCATTCGCCGCAGGTTCACGGCTTTTTCAACATCCCCGCCGACCCACTGACCAGCCGCCCAGTTTTCCATCATCACTTCGAGGGGCACGACTTGAGCAGCACAATCGTGGTCGCGCCGGATATGGGTCATGCAAAGTCGGCAGCTCGTTTTGCCAAGAGCCTGGGCATTCCCATCGCAGCAGGAGACAAGGAGCGTATCTCGGATACGAAAGTTGTCATCAGCGGCTTGGTCGGCCGTCCGATCCAGGGCTATCGCTGCGCCCTGATCTACGACGACGAGATTGCCACTGGCGGCTCAATCCTAGAGATCAGCAAGATTCTGATCGAGCAAGGCGTCCAGGAAATCTGGGTGGCCTGCACACACGGCGTCTTTGTGCACGGAGGATTGGAGAAACTGGCTGCCGTTCCGCAGATCACGGAAATTGTGACGACGGACACGGTCTATATTCCGCCCGAAAAGCGCCATCCGAAGCTACATGTCCTTTCGATTGGGGCGGTCTTCGGTGAAGCGATCCTGCGCAATTACAGGCGACAGTCCATCAGTGACTTATTCGTCTATGGGGAAGAACTTTTGGAAACAAAAGATTCCGGAGGAAAAGTTGATGAATGACCCAACCCAGACGGCCCTCGCTCGGTACGACAAGGGTTTTTCCTGTTCGCAATCTATTTTCTCGGCTTTTGCTGCTCAGTTTGGTATCGCCGAGGACTTGGCGCTCAAAATTGCCTCGCCGTTCGGCGGCGGTGTCGCACGCCAGGGCGAGGTATGCGGCGCAGTGACCGGCGCCCTGATGGTCATCGCCTTAAAGCACGGCACAATCACTCCTGAGAAGAAAGAAGAAATCTATAAGGTTTCACAGGAATTCATCCGTCGCTTCGAGGAAAAGCATGGCTCGATCATCTGCCGGAAGCTGGTCGGCTACAACATCCGCATCCCGGAGGAATATCAGAAGGCGCGCGAAAACAATGTGTTTAAGAAAAATTGTCCGGGGCTGGTCGAAGATGCGGCTGAGATCGTCAAGTCTCTCATCGAATGAAATCGCCACTGGAGTTCTAACGCGAATGCCGCGAGTAGACAAATGACGCGAATAAGCAATAAAATATTCACAAACGTAGTGACGACTTTAGTCGTCTGGCCAAAAAGCGACTAAAGTCGCTACTACGGGCACTTTTTGCAAAGTACTGGTGACAATTGATAAGTACGTTCTACAAATACAGGTATTACGATGTCGAATAGAAGATTCTCAATCTTGATCGTGGCGGTCGCTTTATTCATCGCCACAGCTGCCTGTATCTGCATCCCCTACGTTCCAATCCAACCGGTCACCCCCACCCAGCCGTCGGCCATCACCGAGAGCGCGACGCCAACCGCCACCGAGACCGCCACGCCAAGCCCCACGCCGCAGATCATCTGTCCCAACCTGCTGGCGGACATGTTGACAGCTTCGGAAGGAAGCGATGCCCCCTCGAAATCGCCCCGCCGTAGATTGCCAGTCTTACAGAATGAGCAGACATTGATCACTTACCAGGTCGAGGGTGACCAATTGTCCAACCCCGAGCTGGATCCCGTGCCACAGAGCCTGCGCCCTTACCAACAAGATACTGCCACACAGTATGCCATCTGGGATTATTTCACTGCAATCATCCCAGCCGACCAGCGTGAGATCGTCAACCAGTACATTGTCTTCACCGACGGCCGCGAGGACATCCTAGCTGCCGTCGAACAGGATGATTACGATCCAGCGCTTTGGTCGCTGGACGTGGACATCCTGGATGCCAGCGACAAAAAAGCCCTAGGTGCGACGCTCCTGCACGAGTTCGGCCACTTGCTGACGCTGAATACCTCACAGGTCTTGACCGACATGAGTGTCTACGACAACCCGGATGACCAACAGGTCTACGATCAGGCAGCCGCAGCCTGCCCGCAGTACTTCGTTGCCGAGGGTTGCAGCCTTCCAGACTCCTACATCAACAGCTTCTACCAGCGCTTCTGGCCTGATATCTACGCTCAATGGAAACAGATCAACGCCATCGAAGACGACGATGCGCGCGACCAGCACCTCTACGATTTCTACAGGGCGCATCGTGACCAATTCGTGACCGATTACGCAGTAACCAGCCCGGAAGAAGACATCGCCGAGTCTTGGATGTTCTTCCTCCTCACCCCAAAACCGGCTGGCGCTACCATCGCGGAGCAGAAAATCCTGTTCTTCTACGATTGGCCCGAGCTCGCTGGCCTCCGTAGCGAGATCATCGGCCGGGTGTGCACCTATTTCAACCAATAGAAGACAGGCATAGAAATGGATTGGCACGCGCGCTTTTCTCAGCAGGCGGATTGGACGCGCGAACTGCGTACCTATGCCTTTGATAAAGTAAATCTGGCGGGCGCCCGGCGCATCCTGGAAGTTGGCTGCGGGACAGGGGCGTTGCTGGCTGACCTGCCCACCCCGGTCGGCCCCAATTCGTTGTCGCTCCATGGGCTGGACCTGGAGCCTGCTCGCCTGCTCGAAGCGCGCCTCCATGCTCCAGGCGCGGCGCTCGTCGGCGGTGACGCCCAATCGCTCCCGTATCCCGCCGGTTCTTTCGACATCACCCTCTGTCATTTTCTCTTGCTGTGGGTGCCTCACCCTTTGCAAGCCTTGTGTGAGATGAAGCGCGTCACCCGCTCTGGTGGATACATACTGGCGTTGGCCGAGCCGGATTACAGCAGGCGGGTGGATCAACCCAAGGAGCTGATACCGCTGGGCCGCTGGCAGGCCGAGTCTCTGCGGCGGCAAGGGGCCGATCCTGATATAGGTCGGCGGTTGGCCAATCTATTTGCCGAGGCGGGAATAAAGGTCATCGAAACGGGCAGCCTGCACGGGCGTGGAACGCATCCGCCGAGGTCGGATGAATGGGAACTGGAATGGGCGGTGCTGGAGGCCGATTTGACGGGATTCGTCCCGGCCAGGAAATTGCAGAGAATGAAAAAATTCGACGAAGAGGCCTGGCAGCGCGGTGAGCGCGTGCTCTACGTGCCCACCCATTACGCTTGGGGCCGCGTTTGATTCTTCCCTTGCCGCAACCCTAAAGGGGTTTTATAATGGCTGCCAAGAATGCAACCACATTGGTCGCAAATTGCGCGCCATAATGGTTGCCGGAGGTAGGTTTGACCGGGATTTCCCCACAGATTACAACCCAGGCCGTGGCTAGTACAGCGACCACAACCTGGAAAAGCTTCCTGTTTGACATCCTGGAAACTTTACTCTTAGCGGTTTTGTTGTTCCTGGGTATCAATACTCTCACGGCGCGTGTGCGCGTGGACGGGTTCAGTATGCTCCCCACGCTGCAAAATGGAGAGTACGTGCTGGTCAATCGCCTGGCTTATCGATTCGGCCAGCCGGAGCGCGGCGACATCATCGTTTTTCGCTTTCCGGTAAATCCGAAAGAGGATTTGATCAAGCGGGTGATCGGCCTGCCCGGTGAAGAAGTGGCCATTACAGGAGGCAAGGTGTACATCAACGGCGCCGCGCTCGATGAACCATACATCGCGGCTGCTCCCGATTACACAACCCAGTGGAGCGTTCCGGAGGGTTATCTCTTCGTGCTGGGCGATAACCGTAATGACTCCGCCGATTCGCACAGTTGGGGCTTGCTGCCGATCAATAACGTGGTCGGCAAGGCCGTGTTAATTTACTGGCCGGTCACAGAGTTGACTATCCTCATGCACAATCAGGCAGCCCTTGCCGCACCATAGAAACACTATGCCCGAAGATATCGAAGAACTTCTGGCGCTTGCAAAAGAATATGAACGGGAGCTTCCCGCCTCGCACCCACCGCTGAGAGAGCCGGTCGGCACGGGGATCGCAGCCTGGATTGACCATACTATGCTCAAAGCGGGTACCACGGCCGGTCAGATCAAGAAGCTGTGCGAGGAAGCCCGCGAGCATCGTTTTGCTGCCGTGTGCGTGAACCCGGCGTACATCCCGCTGGCAGCCGGGTTGTTGAGAGGCTCGTCCGTCGGCGTGTGTGCGGTGGTGGCCTTTCCTCTGGGCGCAGACTTGCCCGAATATAAAGCCTATGAAGCGCGCGGTACTATCGAAGCCGGCGCTACCGAAATTGACATGGTATTGAACATCGGCGCGCTGAAAAGCGCGGCTTACACAATGGTATCGAAAGACATACAAGCTGTGGTGGATGAGACACACGCGCGCAAGGCGCTCGTCAAGGTCATCATCGAAGCAGCCCTGTTGAGCCGCCGCGAAAAGATCCTGGCCTGCCTGATAAGCAAGGCTGCTGGCGCGGACTTTGTCAAGACATCCACCGATTTCGGGCCGGGAGGCGCGACGGTCGAGGATGTGGCATTGATGCGACGCGTGGTCGGCACGCAGATGGGGGTCAAGGCGGCCGGAGGTATCCGCACGTTGAACAACGCGCTGGCGATGATTGCCGCGGGCGCGAACCGTATCGGCACCAGTGCAGGCATCAACATCCTGCACGAAGCTGTAGCTCGAGGAATATAACAATGAGCGGAGTAACCATCCCTGAGTCCTATCCTTGCAACGAATGTCAGGCTGGCGTGATGCGCCTGCAATACATTACTTACTTTACCTGGTTGAGCGACGAACTGATCACCGTGCCCAACTTTCCGGCCTGGATTTGCGACGTGTGCGGGCGGCGCGAGTATGACGAGCGCGCCATCTCCTGGCTGTCCATGCTGCTCAATCCGGATGCTGGAAAGTCCACAACGCGGACGCGCCGCGCGCGTCCGCCGCTGGAGCAGCGCGATTCAGATTCACCCCGCCCGGCTGTGGAGTGAGCCTCATCCCTGGAAAGCGGATAAATGCCTGAGACCACCTCTCCTGCCCAACGTCAGATCGCCGCGGATTTCCTCACGCCAGGTTATCGTATCGTGGGCCATATCATGGTGCCGCGCACCGGGCTGATGGGCTTGATGAACGACGTCACCACTAACTTTATGGAGGTGCTGGACGCAAAGCTGGCGCGTTTGCACATGCCAACCAAGTTGGTCGGCGAATACGAAATGATTGACCTGGTCAAACCCAACATCTTTGCGGTCTGCCTCCCCCGCCGCGAGGACGTGGGGCCACAGGCGCTGGCGCGCGGCGGCTATCAGAACCTGGTTAAATATCCCATCCGCGTCACCACCCAGGTCTACGAACTAGAAGGAACGCTGGAATGGGCCGGACGCTTCGACTTCTCGACCGTTATGGTAGAAGGCACGCGTGACTTCGTCCCGCTCTACGATACTGCCCTGACTGCCATCCTGATTCCCAGTCTGCGCATCGAAAGCCCGGCGGTGCTCTTCAACCGAAAGCAGGTGGATATTCTGGCCCTGCTCTCCGACCGGAAGGAAAGCTAGAGAATCGCTTGACCTGAGGTTGGGGGGATGGTAAAATCCCCCCGCTCGAAACCAGAGCGAGTCCTGCGACAAGCCTTCGGCGTGAACGCTCGGGACGGGCCCCCATCGTCTAGTGGACCAGGACGCAGCCCTTTCAAGGCTAAAACTGGAGTTCGAATCTCCATGGGGGCAC